>DATHSN010000389.1:0-15227 GCA_035464115.1 Acidimicrobiales bacterium
CAGCTGCTGATCGTCGTCGAGCGCGGCGCGCAGCGAGGGGAGCACCGGACGGGGCCGGGCCTCGCGTCGGGACCACACCGCTCCCCCACGGGTGGGCTCGAGCTCGGCGATCGCCGCCTCGGCCAGCGCCGCGACAGCGGCGAGGTCGCGCTCGTCGGCGCGCCGGGCCTGTTCCACGTCAGCTGGCCCGGAGCTGGGCGATGCGGTTGAGGATGGTCATGCGCCGCCGGTGGGCCCGCTCGTACTCCCCCACCGCCTCGAGCTCGTCGGCCGACAGGGCGTCGAGGCGGGGCACCACCTGGGAGGCCGAGAGGCTGTCGTAGCCCGGGATCGGCAGCTCGTCGACGTCGGGCACCAGCCCGTCGGCGGGCGGCGCGACGTCGGGTGCCGGCTCGGGTGCCGCCTCCACGTCGTCGCCCACGAGCCGCAGGTGGCGGCGGTCGGCGCCGGGAGGTTCGGTGGGGGCGTCGGGACGGCCGGAGCCGGCCAGCGGCGCTCCTGCGGCTCGCGCCACGGCGGTGAGGGTGCTGCCGGTCCGACGCCGGACCTCGTCGACGACGCCACCCACGACCCGCTCGGCGTCGTGTCGACCCCGGTCGACCGCGAGCCGGCCGATGAACCGGGCGTTGGCGACCTGTGACCGACCGACGCGGGCCATGTCCGACAGCGCCCGCTCGCCCTCGAACGCCGCACCGATCGGGGCGTAGACGACCAGGTCGAGGACCCGGTCGAGCGCAGAGGGGCGGTCGTCGGCCATCGTCAGACGCAGTCCGAGCAGAGCATGGCGTCGGGGTCGGCGAGCTGGGTCCGACGGTTCTTCACGAGGAAGCACGACATGCAGACGAACTCGCTCTCGCGTCGCGGCTGGATGCGCCCGCCCGTCTCGCCGGGCGCGTCGGGGGCCTCGGGCTCGTCGTCGTCGTCCTCGTCCTCGTCGTCGGCCGCAGCGATGCGATCCTTCAAGATCTTGTCGAGGTCGGCTTCGACGTCGTCGGGGTCGAGCTCGTCGTCGTCCTCCTCGTCGTCGTCGTCGTCCTTCGCCTTGGGCGGGGGCGGCGGCTCGTCGTCGTCCTCGTCGTCGTCGTCGACGACCACGACATCGTCGTCGTCGAGGTCGGTGTCGAGGTCGTCGGCGAGATCCTCGTCGAGATCGTCGTCGTCGTCAGGCTCGTCGTCGAGCTCCTCGTCTTCGGAGAACTCGTCGTCGAGATCGTCGTCAGCCATGTCGTCCTCGGATCAGGGGGCAGCCGCGGGCGGATCTTAGGCACACGCGCGAGGGAGGTCGCGCCCAGCAGCGGTGGAGAGCGGTGGAGAGCGGTGGGAGCGTACCGGTCGGTGGGGTCTGCCCCGCTGCGCCGTCGGTCACGCATCGCTCGATGCGGGACCGGATCAGCTGCCGAGGCGACGCTGCTCGGCTCGGCGTTCGGCCTCGAGGCGCTCCAGCTCGGGCTCGGGTGACAGGTCGACGAAGCGCATGGCGGCGGCGATGGCGTGGTGGCCGGCGGTCTCGGCGATGGCCTCGTGCATGCGGTGGGCCACCGCCCGGTAGGCGGGGTGCCCCTGGGGCGTGGACCGCAGCTCGATGAGGTGCATCGCCTCGCGAGCGTTCATCTGCATGGAGAACCGGATGCGGTAGGCCAGGCACACCGCGTAGGGGGCCTGGGCGGGGAACGGCCCGGCGAGGTCGTCGTGGAGCGCGGCCGAGCGGGCCATGGCCTCGTCGAACGCGGCGGCGACGCCTGCGTCGGCGACCGCCACGGGTCGGGTGTAGCCGTGGCGGGGCGAGAGCGGCTGCCAGTCGATGGTGAGCATCCGGTGGCGCTGGAGGTCGCGGAAGGCGCCGTAGTCGGCGACGACGTCGAAGCGGTAGGCCGTGCGCTCGAAGGCCCGGCCCGGCTTGTGGCGCCGGTTGGTGCGCTCGCCGACGTAGGCCCGGATGACCGCCAGCCGGTCGTCGACGCCCATGGCCCGCACCCGCTGCTCGATCTCGACCTCGCCGAGCGCGGTGTGGGGGTAGAGCATGGCGGCGACCGCCTTGACCTCACCGTCGGGGTCGTGGTCGACGAGGGTGACCTCGGGCGAGCCGTCGGGGTGGGCGTCGGCGGTGGCCCCGGCGTCGGGGGTCGGGCCGAGGAGCTGCTCGGCGAGGGCGGCGGTGTCGGTGCGGGTGTCGGCGAGGTACTGCGACCAGGCGACGCCGCGGTCGTCGAGGTCGACGCGCTTCAGGAACGACGGGATCACCTTGCGCAGCTCGCGCAACATGAGGTCGGCGTAGACGCGCGCCTCGGGCAGCGGATGGGCCCGCATGCGCAGCAGCAGCTGCTCGTAGCCCTGGCCGGTGCCGTAGATGCCCACGTTGGACAGCGACGCCGCCGGGAGCAGGCCCCGGAGGGCGTCGAACGCCTTGGCCCGGATGGCCTGGCGGTAGACCATGTCGGAGTCCTCGGGCTGCTTCGGGAACCGCTCGCGGGCCCAATCCTGGAGCCGGGGCACCAGCTCGGCGTAGGTGTCGAAGAGGCGGTCCATGTCGCCGACGTAGCGGGTGCCGAGCCCCGAGGTGAGCACGTCGGGATCGCGGTGGTAGCGGTAGCGGCCGCCGAGGCGCACGTCGTAGGCGATGTAGCGGGTGGACTGCTCGAGGTACGACATGAGCCGGCCCCACTCGAGCACCTTGGTGAGCAGGTTCGACGCCTGCTCGCAGGCCAGGTGGACGCCCCCGAGCTGGGCGACGGAGTCGTCGCCGTAGTCGAAGAAGACCCGGTCGTAGAGCTCCTCGGCCCGGCGCAGCCCGACGGTGGCGTCGATGCTGAGGTCGCCGCTGATGTCGAGGTCGCCGACGAACTCGTCGAGGAACAGGCGCCGCAGGCTCTTCGACGAGCGCGAGTAGCGGGCGAACAGGGCCCCCTTGACCACCTCGGGCAGGTTCACGAGCGCGAAGACGGGCCCGTCGAGGTTGGTGAAGTACCGCCGGAGGACATCGGCTTCCTCGGGCGTGAACTCCTCGGCGACGTAGACAGCCACGGCGCCCGACACTAGGGCGTGACCGCAGCGAGACCAGGGACCACGGAGCGCGCGAGCTACAGGACCGACGGTCCGGGCTCGGCGGTGGCCGCGGCGAACGCCCGCCGGACGCCGTCGAGGGTGCCGGGATCGGCCCACAGGTCGGCCACGGTGAGCGCCATGGCCACGGCGCCGTCGATGACCGCGGCGTCGCCCGCCGCGGAGGCCGCGTGGGCCGTGAACGCCGGCGTGTGGATGGAGACGCCCGGAGGGGCCACCGCGATGGTGGGGTGGATCGCCGGCACCAGGTGGCTCACGTTGCCCATGTCGGTGCTGCCCACCACCCCGCCGCCGGTGGCCCCGTCGCGCACGGTGCGGCCGCGCCGCGCCGCGTGCTCGGCGTAGCGCGCCGACAGCACCGGGTTCTCCACCAGGTCGGCGTAGGGCGGGTCGATCCAGTGGTGGGGCATCGAGCAGCCCGACGCCGCGCTGCCGGCCCGGAGGCACTCGAGCACCCGGGCCTTGAGCGGTTCGAGCGTGCTGAGGCTCGGCGAGCGCACGTACCACTCGGCGGCGGTGTGGGCCGGCACGATGTTGGGCTTGTCGCCGGCGGCGGTGAAGATGCCGTGCACGCGCTCGTCGGGCCGGATGTGCTGGCGGAGCGCGGCGACGTTGACGTAGCCGAGCACGGCGGCGTCGAGGGCGTTGCGACCGAGCTCGGGGTAGGCGGCGGCGTGGGCCTCCTCGCCGTGGTACTCCACGGCGAGGCGCTGGATGGCGATCGTGGTCATCCAGGCCAGGTCGTGGTCGGCGGGGTGGACCATGAGCGCGACGTCGACCCCGTCGAAGGCGCCGTCGCGGGCCATCAGGACCTTGCCGCCACCGCCCTCCTCGGCCGGGGTGCCCATGACCACGATCTGCCCGCCCAGCTCGTCGGCGAGCGCGGCCGCGGCCAGGCCGGCCCCGAGGCCGGCGGCGGCGATGACGTTGTGGCCGCAGGCGTGGCCGATGCCGGGCAGCGCGTCGTACTCGCAGATGACGGCGACGGTGGGCCCCTCGGTGCCGGCCCGGGCGACGAACGCGGTGTCGAGCCCGTGGGCCGACCGGGTGACGTCGAGCCCCGCGGCCTCGAGCGTGGCGGTGAGCAGGTCGTGAGCGTGGTGCTCCTCGAAGTTGAGCTCGGGGTGCTCGTGGATGCGGTGCGAGACGTCGAGCAGGAGGTCGGCCCGCCGTTCGACCTCGTGCTCGAGCCGGTCACGTGCGTCGCCCAGATCCATCGGCCCAGGATAGGAGGCCCGTCGCCGGCGTCGGCGGGGCTCACACCACGACCGTGAGGCCCCCAGGTTCGACGCGGACCGTCAGGTGCCGGGCCCGGCCGCACGCGACCCCGTCGATGCGCACCGGGATGGCGGCGCCGAGGTCGACCTCGAGGGCGCGGACGCGGCGCTCGGCGATCGCCGGGTGGGGCACGTGATCGCCGGTGCGGACCCGGGACCGGGCGGCGAGGCGCTGGTCGAGGCCGAGCTGCCCGTCGAGGACGTCGAGGCGCCCGTCGCCGGGGTGGGCGCGCGGCGCCAGCTTCCAGTCGCCGACCCGTTCGGCGTTCATGATGGCGACGACGCGACCCCGCCAGCCACGGCGGCGGGCCACCACGTGGGCCACGAAGGGTCGCTCCTCGCCGTCGTCGAGGCGGATCCAGCCGACGTCGACGGGCAGCCGGGGGGCGTCGGGGGCGAGCAGGTGGGCGCGGTCGCCCCGTCCGCCGAGCGTGCGGCACAGGTCGCCACCGACCAGGCCGACGACGGGGTGCGCGCCGCCCGCGGCCTGCGCCACCACCGCGGCAGCGTCGGCGTCGGTGGCCACCACCGCCGCGTCGGGGGGCAGGCCGCCGGCGCCGCCCCAGTCGCGCCCCGGGCGGATGCTCACCCGTCGGGGAGGTCGTCGACCGGCTCGGAGGTGAGCGCGTGGTGCGGTGGGTGGGTCGGCCCCGTGCCCCCCGGGTCGGCGATGGCCGACGAGTCGGCCACGACCCCGCGGAACACCAGGTCGGCCGCGGCGCGCGCCGCGTGGGCGGTGGCCGGGCGCGGGGCCACGTCGGCGATCTGGCGCAACAGGTCGATGAGCTGCTTGACGTTGCGGACGAAGTCGCCGGGTGACAGCTCGGCGTCGGCGAGCAGCTCGGCGAGCTCGTCGCCCGACGCCCAGCCGTGGGCCAGCCCCGAGAAACCCGGGTCGGGTCGACGGGTGGTCGTGAGCCGGGCGGCTTCCTCGTCGGCGCGGAGGTCGTCGGCGAGGGCCTCGAGGCGCCCGACGCGGTCGGCGACCGGGCCGGGGGGGAACCACGGGGTGGGCGGATCGCCCGGGGCCCGTCGCTCGTAGACGAGCGCCGCGACCACACCGGCCATGGCCGGGGGGTCGAGATCGTCGAGCAGCCCGTCGACGAGGGCCTCGACCACCAGCAGGTCGCTCTCGTTGAACACCCGCGAGAGCAGCGAGCCCGAGTGGCTGAGCTGCCACCCCTCGAGGTGGCCTCGGCGTTCGAGCAGCTCGAGGAGGCGATCGAACTGGCCGGCGAGGGTGGACGAGCGGTCGGCGAGGCGGGCTTCGAGCCCGGCGATGTCGCGGGCCAGCCGCGCTGCTCGTCGGTGCGCCCGGACGTGGCGCTCGCGGTCGGGGCAACCGTCGACGGGGTGGTCGACCGACCGGTCCCGGCGGGTCCGCCGGGGGCGCCCGGGGCGCTCCCACCGGCCCTGGCGTCGCCGGCGGGCCACCTCGTTGAGGAAGCCCCGGTGGTTGGGCGCGTAGGGCTCGGGGAGCTCGACGCGTCCGAGCACCGCGGGCTCGGCCCGGAAGTCGTCGGCGTGCAGGGTGACCAGCCGGTCGCGCCGCCCCAGCACCCGGAGTCGGACCCCGCCCCGGCGGTGCGCCACGGCGACCACCACGCCCGGGCCCGACGACGATCCCTCCTCGACCTCGATGACATCGCCCGGGCGGAGCCGGTCGAGCGCACCCTCGACGTCGGCCGGGCGCGCCGGCGCGGTGCTGGCCTCGGCGAGGTACTCGTCGATGTCGCCCCGCTCGCAGGTGGCCTCGGCCCGGGCGCGGGTCAGGTCGAGGCGCTTGCGCTCGATGCGCTGGCGGACGCGGACCACGGCCCGGTCGGCGCGGAACTGGGCGAACGAGCGCTCGAGGAGGCGACGGGCGGCGTCGGGGTCGTGGCCGGCCACCAGGTTGGCCGCCATGTTGTAGGTGGGGCGGAACGCGGAGCTGAGCTCGAAGCTGCGGCTGGCCGCGAGGGTGGCCAGCTCCTCGAACGGCACCCACGGCGACCACAGCACGACGGCGTGGCCGATCTCGTCGATGCCCCGGCGACCGGCCCGGCCGGTGAGCTGGGTGTACTGGCCGGGGGTCAGGCGCTCGTGGCGCTCGCCGCCGAACTTGGTGAGGCGCTCGATGACGACCGAGCGCGCCGGCATGTTGATGCCGAGCGCCAGGGTCTCGGTGGCGAACACCGCCTTCACCAGCCCGTCGACGAACAGCGCCTCGACCGTCTCCTTGAACGGCGGCACCATGCCCGCGTGGTGGGCGGCGATGCCGGCCTCGAGCCCCGCCTGGAAGCGCTCGGCGTCGAGCACCGCGAGGTCGGCGTCGGACATCCCCTCGAGCCGGGAGTCGACCACCTGGCGGATGCGCTCGCGCTCGGCGGCGTCGGTGAGGCCGAGGCCGGCGTCGAGGCACGCCCGCACCGCGTCGTCGCACCCGGCCCGGCTGAAGATGAACGTGATCGTGGGGAGCAGGTTGCGCTCGGCGAGCAGCTCGATGACCTCGACGCGCCGGGGGGTGGCCCAGCGGCGGGGTGGCCGTCCGCCGCGGGGGCCGCCGCCCGTCTCGACGTCGAAGCGGTAGCCC
The DNA here is from genome assembly GCA_035464115.1 of Acidimicrobiales bacterium. Lineage (GTDB taxonomy): Bacteria > Actinomycetota > Acidimicrobiia > Acidimicrobiales > SKKL01 > DATHSN01. Next base: position 6,910 of record DATHSN010000389.1, read on the forward strand.
TCGGGGTTGGGGCGTCCGCCGGTGAGGATGGGGACGAGGTGCATGCGGTCGGCCCGACGGTCCGACACCAGCTCGAGGTTGCGCAGCTCGACCGGCCGGCGCTCCTCGACGACGACGTCGGTGGGGCCGCGCACGGTGGTGATCCAGTCGGCCAGCTCGGTGGCGTTGGAGACGGTGGCCGACAGGCACACCAGGCGCACCGCCGGCGGCGCGTGGATGATGACCTCCTCCCACACCGGGCCCCGGTAGGCGTCCTGGAGGTAGTGGACCTCGTCGAGCACCACCCATCCGAGCCGGTCGAGCGCCGGCGACTCGCCGTAGATCATGTTGCGGAGGACCTCGGTGGTCATGACCACCACGTCGGCGTCGCCGTTGATGGCGTTGTCGCCGGTGAGCAGACCGACGCGGTCGGCGCCGTGGCGGCGCACGAGGTCGCCGTACTTCTGGTTCGAGAGGGCCTTGATGGGGGTGGTGTAGAAGACCCTGTCGCCCTCGGCGAGCGCGAGCTCGATGGCGTACTCCCCCACCACCGTCTTGCCCGAGCCGGTGGGCGCGGCCACGAGCACCGAGCGGTCGGCGTCGATGGCGTCGAGGGCCCGGCGCTGGAACTCGTCGAGCTCGAAGCCCGCCGCGGTGGCGAACCGGGCCCTCACCGCGGCGCGTCGATCGCCGCCGAGGTCGGTCATGCCGGCTCCGAGGCGGTGCGGCGGACCAGGATCCTCCCGATGACGATCGCGGCCTCGTAGAACAGGTACATGGGCACCGAGAGCATCATCAGGCTGATGGGATCGCCGCTCGGGGTGAGCACCGCCACCAGGGTGACGATGCCGACGATGGAGTAGCGCCGCCAGCTGGCGAGCTGCTGGGGCGTGAGGATGCGGGCCAGCTGGAGGAAGATCAACAGGATGGGGAACTCGAACCCGATGCCGAACGCCACCATCATCTTGACGAGGAACCCGAGGTAGTTGCTCGGGCTGAAGAACGGCTCGAACGACTCGCCGCCGAGGCCGATGAGGAACTCGAGGGCACGGGGGACGGTGTAGAAGGCCAGTGTTGCGCCCAGGAGGAACAACAAGACGCCGCTGACGACGAACGGGAGCGCGTAGCGACGCTCGTGGGGGTGCAGGCCCGGGGTGATGAAGCGCCACACCTGGTAGAGCACGATCGGCATGGCGAGCGCGATGCCGCCGTAGGCCGACACGCTGAGCCGCACCGCGAAGCCCTCGAGCGGATCGGTCTGGATCAGCTGGCAGTCGCCCTCGGGACGGAACTGGCAGTAGGGCTCGATGAGCACCTCGAGGATCTGCGGGAACACGGCGAAGCAGACGACGGCGCCCAGCGCGATGGCGAGCACCGATTTGATGGTGCGGTCACGGAACTCGGTGAGGTGCTCGACGACCGACATGGTGCCGTCGTCGGGGACCGGTGCCCGCTCCCGGCGGCGGCCGATCACCGGTCGGTCACGTCCGCGTCGACGTCGGCGGGGTCGGCAGGGTCGGCGGGGTCGGCAGGGTCGGCGGGGGGCTCGCCGCTGGCCATCGCGTCGGGTTCGGCCTCGGGTTCGGGCTGTCCCGCGGGCGGCGTCGGGTCGACACCTGGGCCGCCGGTGCTCGGCTCGGGTCGGCGCAGCGGCACGCGGGTGGGCGGCTCGGTGTCGTCGATGGCGCGCCGCACCTCGTCCTGGAACCCGTTGGCCACCCGTCGCACCTCGCCGATGACCCGGCCCGCCGAGCGGACGGCACCCGGGAGCTTGTCGGGTCCGAGGACCACCAGGGCCACGAGGAAGATGACGAGCAGCTCGCCACCTCCGACGTTGAACATGCGCGGAGTCTACCGACCGTCGTCGCCCGCCCCGGGCCGCGCCGGATGGGTCCGAAGGACCTCCGTGCGGTCGGCGAGCGTGGCCGCGGTGGCGGCGATGCCCGACCGCTCGCGCTCGCCACCGGTGATGTGGGCGGCGACCGACGCGACCTCGCGTGCGGCCCGCGCCACGATCGCCGCGACGGCTGCCAGGGTCACCACGGGGACGAACCACAGCAGGCGCATGGGTCCAGTGTGGCCGCTGGAGCCACGCGCGCCGACGTCCTCAGGGGGTCATCGACCCGAGCTGCGTGCCCAACGCGACGTCACCAGCTCCTCGGGGGTGGCCGCGAGGTCGACGGTGGCCTGCCAGCGGTACGTCGTCGGCCATCGTCGGAAGATCGGGAGGCGGAACAAGACGGCGAGCAGCGGACGACGCAGCCGGGTCCGCCACGGCCCGACGCCCTCGATGACGAGATCCGCCCGACCGTCGCGTCGGGTGAGCTCGTAGTGCCCTCGGAGCTCGACGGTGCCGTCGGCCTGCAGCGAGATCGCCCCCCGTCGGCGACCGGGGTCGGGGATGGACCGAAGGTCCGGCAGCGGCGGGTCGAGCACAGCAGCAGTGCTGTGGTCGCCGCGACCGACCCGGATGGCGGCGACGCCGTACTCGTCTCCGACGGCGACGACGTCGACGTCGGGAGCACGCGATCGGCCGCTGACGTGAGCCACCACCCGGATCGGCCCCCGGGCACGGTCGGGGTTGACCTGGCAGACCAGGGCATCGGGGTCGTAGCGGGCCATCAGGCACCGCCGTCCACCGACGGGGAGTGGGAGGCGCGGCACGGTCCTCGCCTGCCCGTCCACCCGCACCTCCACCACGGTGCCTCGGACCGGGACGAACGACATGCCGGGGAGCCAGATGAAGGGGAAGAACGCGGGGACCTCGAAGGCGCCACCGACCGGTGCCAGCACGGGGAACCGGTCGCGAGGGCCGGTGAGGTGCTCGTGCAACCGCAGGTCGAACCGGCGGCCGTTCGGGGCGGCGAGGGTCAGGTCGAGGCGCAGGCCGTCGTCGGCGATCTCGAAGCGTGCCCCCTCGAACGCGGTGTGGTGGATGCCGAGCAGCCCCTCGCCGAGGCCCTCGTAGCCGGACGGGTCGACGTCGCGCCCGAGCGGTGCGTACAGCTCGACATGACCGTCGTGGCGATAGGCGAGGAGGACGAGCAGGTCCCCACCGTCGTCGGTGAGGACCTGTGGCTCCAGCGCGCGGTAGGTGGGATCGCCGGTGATGTCGATGATGAGCAGCCGCCGGACCGGCGACAGCTCGAGGGTGATCGGTACGAGCAGCTCGTGCACCTGCCACCCCCTCGGTCTCCCGGTCGGTCGGCCCCGGAGCCCCAGGATCTCGAGCCGCCCCTCGCTGCGACACGTGTGAAGATGCGTGTGGTCGGGACCCGTCGAACAGGGGCGTTGGTCCCCGCATGACGTTCCCTTCGCTCGATCCGAGGAGGCGATCGTGGGCGATGCCGGTCAGGGTGGGCTCGACACCGGGGCAGCGGCGACCGCGGTGCGGCTGCAGGCACTGGTCGACCGCACGGTCGCCAAGCGGCGGATCGCCCACGCGATCCTCGGCGTGGCGAGAGGTGACCACGGGGTGCCATGGATCGTCGCCGCCGGTCAGGCCCGTCCCGGCGACCCGATGGGCGCTGACACCCCGTTCTTCGTCGCCAGCATCACCAAGCGGTTCATCGCCACGTTGGTGCTGCAGGCCCACGAGCGCGGTGAGCTGGCGATCGACGACCCGATCGTCGCTCTCTTGCCGGACGAGCTCATCAGTGGCGTGCACGTCCTCGACGGCGTGGACCACACGTCGACCATCACGGTGCACCACCTCCTCACCCACACGTCCGGGCTGCCGGACTACTTCGACAAGCCCAGGACCGGGCCGAGCTTGTTCGAGCAGCTGGCGCAGGGCGAGGACCGGTCGTGGACCACCGCCGATGCGGTCCGCTGGGCCCGTGAGGAGCACCGCCCCCACTTCGCGCCCCAGGACCTGTCCGCCCGACGCCAGAAGGCGCGGTACTCCGACACCGGCTTCCAGCTGCTCATCGCCATCGTCGAGCAGGTGACCGGCCGGTCCTTCGCCGATCTGCTGCACGACCGCATCTTCGACCGGGTCGGGATGGCGCACACCTGGCTGCCCGGTCGGTCCCGACCGCGGGCCGACACGCCCGAGCCGGCGCTGATCCACGCTGGCCGCCGCCCGCTCGACCTGCCGAAGATGCAGGAGTCGAGCAACGACCTCATGAGCACCGCCGCCGATCTGCTGCGGTTCCAGCAGGCCCTGCTCAGGGGGGACCTGTTCGACCAGCCGGCCACGGTGGCCCGCCTCGTCGAACGGGCCAACCTGCTGCGCAACATCCCCCCCAACCGCTACGGGGTGGGGACATGGATCTTCCGCATCAACCGACTCGTCGCCCCCGGCCCCCGGCCGCTCACGCTGATCGGCCACGCCGGTGCCACCGGCACCTGGCTGTTCACCTGTCCCGAGCTCGACGTGCACCTGGTCGGCGCGGTCGATCAAGCGGCGGGGCAGCGGATGCCGTTCCGGATCATGCTGCAGACGCTCCGCGCTCTCCCCAGGGTCTAGTTGCGGTGGCGGAGGTGGTCGACCTCGGCGGCGAGTCGGGCGTCGTCGGCGACCAGCTCGTGGAAGGCCACGAGGTCGTCGTGGGTGAACACGGGGTCGAGGCGCGGCTCGTGGACGATGGTCGGCGGGAGCTCGACCGCCACGCCTGCGGCCCGCAGGAGGGCGATGGTGCCCTCGTCGGCGGGCCGCTCCACCATCTCACCGCACCGGGCGCAGGGGAAGCGGTAGGCGCCCAGGGCGCCGGCGTCGGGCAGGCGGACCCTGACCTGGTGCGGACGCAGCTCGACATCACCGCACTGGTCGCATCTCGCTCGGATGGTGGCCACAGCGCCCTCCTGGTTGACTCCCCACTGCATCGTCACTGCGCACCGTGACCTTGACCTTCACGTGCCGTGGCGGCGGTGACCACCCGGGTGGCGGACCTCGGGGCCGGGCGGGGAGGATGGCGGCGTGCCGACCCGACTGCCCGCGCTGCGGGTCCCGCCGATCACGTTCGCCCACCGCGGTGCCCGGGCCCACGCGCCCGAGAACACCCTGGAGGCGTTCAGCCTGGCGGTGCGCCTCGGGGCGCGCGGCCTCGAGAGCGACGTGTGGCTCACCGCCGACGGCGCCGTCGTGCTCGATCACGACGGCGTGGTCGGGTCGCTGCTGCGCGGCCGACGGCGCCGTCGCATCGCCGATCTGACCCGTGCCGCGCTCCCCGACCACATCCCGACCCTCGGTGAGCTCTACGGCGCCTGCGGCACCGACCTCGAGATCTCCCTCGACGTGAAGGACCCCGCCGCGATCGACGAGGTGGTCGCCACCGCCCGCGCCGCGGGTGGCGCCGCCCCCGAGCGGCTCTGGCTCTGCCACCCCGACCTCGAGGTGCTGCGCGCCTGGCGGCCTCGCTTCCCCGACGTCCGGCTGGTCGACAGCACCCGGCTGGCGCGGATCGCCGAGGGCCCCGAGCGGCGGGCCGCGACGTTGCGCTCGGTGGGGATCGACGCGCTGAACCTGCACCACTCCGACTGGAGCGGAGGGCTCACCACGCTCGTGCACCGCTTCGGGGTGCACGCCTTCGGGTGGGACGCCCAGTTCCCGCGGGTCATCGCCGAGCTCGTCGACATGGGCATCGACGCGGTCTACTCCGACCACGTCGACCGGCTGGTCGACACGGTCGAGCGGTTCGACACCGGGCTCGGTCCGTCGGTGCCCGGCTCCGGTCCCCTGCCGCCGGTCGCCGACCCGCCGTCGGAGGGGGGCGGGTAGCCGCGCCGGGTCGCTACAGCAGCCCGAGCCGCGACACGGGCCAGACCCGCACGAACGCCCGGCCCACGATGATGTCCTCGGGCACCGGGCCGAACACGCGGCTGTCGCGCGAGTTGCCCCGGTTGTCACCCATGACGAAGACGTGGTCCTCGGGCACCTCGACCGGGTCGAAGGTGGCGGTGGTGACCCCGTCGCTCAGGTAGGGCTCCTCGAGCGGCCGGCCGTCGATCCAGATGCGGCCGTCGCGCCCCTCGACCGTCTCGCCCCCCGTGGCGATCACCCGCTTGATGAGGTCGGGGATCTCGCTCGGGGGCTCGTTGGGGGGACGTCCGAAGACGACGATGTCGCCGCGGTTCACGCCGTGGAGGTCGTAGCTGAGCTTGTTGACGAGCACCCGGTCGCTCTCCTGGAGCGTGGGCAGCATCGACTCCGACGGGATGTAGAACGCCTGGAACAGGAACGTGCGGATGACGAGCGCCACGATCAGCGCACCGCCGATGACCGCGACCCACTCGAGCAGCGACCGCAGGGGGCTGCGGCGCTGACGGTGGCGGCGCTCGGCGCGGCTCAACCCGGTGACCGCCGCCGGCTCGCCGGACGGTTCCGGGGGCGCGGCGTCGGAGGGGGACCCGTCGTGGGGATCGGGGGGCGGTGACGGGTCGGAGGCGCTCACGTTGGGGCGAGGCTACCCCGCCGGGGTCGGGCCCAGACCCGTCATGCGTAGCGGGCGCGCACGCGCCGAGCCGATGCGGCGGCCAGCGTGAGGTGCCGGGGGTCGTCGGCGGCCACCACGGCCGCGTCGGGACCGAGGCGGAGCAGGAGGCGGGCCAGCCAGGCGTCGGCGCTCACCGGGAGCCGCACCGTCCAGCCTCCGTCGGGCCGCTCCTCGGCGCCCTCGTGGGGGTACTGCTCGATGACCCAGCGGGCCGTCGGCGGCAGCACCAAGGTGACCCGCGGGTCGTCGCCCGCGGGCCGGTAGGCCTCGAGGTCGGCGTCGGGGTCGGGGCCCGGGGGCGCGAAGGTGAGGTCGAGGGGCCGCACATCGACGATGCGGTCGACCCGGAACAGGCGTTGGCCCCCCGAGCGGTGGCAGTGACCCTCGAGGTACCAGCGGCCGTGCTCGGCGACGACGCGGTGGGGATCGACCTGGCGCGTGGTGCGCTCGTCGCGGCCGTAGCTGTAGTAGTCGATCTCGAGTCGTCGGCGGTCGGCGGCCGCGGCCCGCAGCACCGACAACGTGGCGGTGGAGGCGGGACCGAGGTGGACCTCGACCACCTCGTCGGGATCGACGCCGAGGGCGCCGGCCAGCTTGGCCAGCCCGCGCTGGAGCGGATCGCCGGGGTCGGCGCCGGGCAGGTCGCGCGCCGCCCGCCCGGCGGCCACGAGGGCCAGGGCCTGCTCCGGGGTGAGCCGCAACGGGCGGTCGAAGGGCTGGGCGAGCACGACCTCGATGCGGTCGTCGTCGATGCCGACCTGGATGAGCGTGTCGGGGGTGTACGGGGGCACCCCGATGAACGGGAGGACCTCGAGGTCGGCGAGCAGGGCGGCGCGCGTGAGGTCGAAGCGGGCGCACACCTCGTCGACGCGCACCCCGGGGTGGGCGGCCAGCCAGGGCACGATGGCGAGGATCCGCCGCATGCGGTCGCCCGCGGTGGGGCGGGTCATCGGTCTGCGGCGAGGGCGTCGAGCCAGGCCACCACGTCGGCCCGCAGCTCGGCGGGCTCGAGGACCTCGGCGTGGTCGAGCAGGGTGAGCACGAACGAGCGGAAGCCGTCGCGGTGGGTGGCCTCGAGCTCGACGACCACCGAGCCATCGGGCTCGCGCTCGACGACCGCTTCGGTGCCGAGGTGCCACACCACGGTGGGCGCCTGCTCGGCGTCGACGCGCACCCGCGCCGTGACCGGTGGCTCGGCGCCCAGGCGCCAGCCGCCGAGCACCGGGGCGGGAACCGCGCCGGGCCGGTCGAACGCGCCCGGGGCGCCGGTTGCCACCGTGCCCTCGACGCGGTCGAGGCGGAACACCTTGGGGGCGTCGCCATCGGGCCGCTCCCGCGCGGTGAGGTACCACCGACCGTTCTGGAAGTCGATGCGGTAGGGCTCGACCTCGCGGGCGCGGCCGTTGTAGCCGAACGCCGCCACCCGGTGCTCGGCGGCGGCCGCGAACAACGGGACGAGGTGCGGGTCGGTGGGCAGCTCGGCCACCGGGCCGGCGTCGGGTGCGTCGGCGCGGTCGGCGCCGCCGAGCTTCCACAGCGCTTCGGCGCCCTCGACGCCGTCGAGCCGCACCGCGGTGGCGGCCAGGTGCAGCGCGGCCAGCTCGTCGGGCTCGAGGCCGGGATCGGCGAGGTAGTACCGGTCGCGCGGGATGCGGTAGCCGGTGACGGGCGGGTCCGAGCCCGGGACCTCGCTGACCTCGACGGGGATGCCGAGCTCGCGGAGGTCGTCCTTGTCGCGCTCGAAGGCCCGGTGGGCGGCGCCGTCGCTCTCGGGGTAGCCCGGCACGCGGGCGCGGATCTCGCTCGCGGCCAGCGGCCGGGCGGTGTCGAGCAACGCCGCGGTGAGGTTCAAGAGCCGCTCGAGCTTGGCCACCACCGGCGAGATCCTACCGACCGTCGGCG
>DATHSN010000390.1:0-6822 GCA_035464115.1 Acidimicrobiales bacterium
CGTCGCGCACCACCTCACCGAACCGGTCGAGCCGCCGAGGGTCCTGGGCCCAGTCCATGCCCGCGAAGTAGTCGACCACCCGCGACGCCACCGATCCGTAGCGCTCGACGATCCGGTCGGCGGCGTCGTCCCACGTGCACACCACCGCCACCGCCTCGAGGACCTCGTCGGTGATCTGGGCGGTCATGCCCGCCAGGTCGCCGGCCTTCTGGCGCTCGCGCAACCGGGCGGTGGTGCCCTCGGCCCCGATCTGGTCGAACACGAACGCGTAGTTCGGTGTCGACCCGTAGAAGGCGATCTGGGTGCGAGCCAGCTCCCGGCGTGACCGCCGCTCCTCGTCGGAGTCGCCCACCACGAGGAAGCAGGGCACGATGAGCGCCACGTCGTCGGGCGACCGGCCGGCGAACGCCGCACCCGCGGCCACCTCGGGCACCACGGTGTCGCGCACGTAGACCGCCGTGTTCAGGGGGTGGACGTGCACGCCGTCGGCCACCTCACCGGCCATGCGCAGCATCCACGGGTTCACCGCGGCGACGTCGATCGGCGGGTCGGCCACGTCGATGGGACCGGGCGACCACTGGCGCGGCAGCAGGCTGAGCTGGTGGTGGACGCCGTCGAACGCGAGGGGGGCCTCACCCCGGAACGCGGTGAAGATCGCCCGCAGGGCGGCGACGTACTCCCGCAGCCGCGGGCCGGGCGGGTCGAAGTCGACCCCGTAGCGACGCTCGATGTGGGCCCGCACCTGGGTGCCGAGGCCCAGCCGGAAGCGCCCGTTCGACACCTCGGCCAGCTCCCAGGCCACCTGGGCGGTGACCATGGGGCTCCGCGGGAACGCCACCGCGATCCCGGTCGCCAGGTCGAGATCGGCAGCGAGCGCCGCCGCCACGCACCCCAGGTAGGCGGTGCGTCCCCCCTCGGTCACCACCAACCCGCTGTACCCCGCCCGCTCGGTGTCGCGGGCCAGCTCCTGCATCCTCCGCAACGGGAGGCCCCCGGTCATGACGTCGACGTCCACGCCCCGTGGCTACCACAGCGACCCGCGGCGCCGCCCGACCCCTCCCACCCACGAACCGGCGGCCACCCGTCCGAACTGGCGAACCGTGGAGCGCGAGATCCGCACCGACGATTCGCCAGAACGCCGAGGGCGCGCACCCCCTCCCGAACCGGCGAACCCCGGGTGCGGGTCCCGCACCCTGGGTTCGCCAGAACGGAGGGGGTGGGGTCAGCGGTGGCCGAGGAGGGCGGCGACGACGTCGTCGAGCGGGGCCCGCTCGTCGCGGAACCCGGCCAGGCGGGCGCACACCTCGGCGGCCGCCTCGTGGAATCCCGGGGGGAGCCCGCCGGCGGCGAAGGTGTCGGCGATCTCCTGCATCTCGGCCTCCCATCGCCAGCCCTTGGCCGACAAGGAGGCCGCCGCGGCCTCGCTGCGCGGCGCGAGGCCCGGGTCGACGGCGGCCCACTGGGCGACCAGCGCGTCGTCGACCCCGTGGGCGACGGCGGTGGCCCGCACGGCCACGAGCAGGGCCGCCGACCCCTTGGTCCAGGCCGCGAAGCACGCCTTCACCGCCGAGGCGGCGCCGGGACCGCCGTCGTGGACCACGGTGGCGAGGGGTGTCCCGGCGAACAGGCCGGCGACCTCGTCGGCCCGGTCGCCCGACAGGTGGAGCCAGGTGGTGCCGGCGGATCGCGGCGGTGGGCCGACGATGCCGCCGTCGACGAACCTGGCACCGGATCCCGTCGTCACGTGGGCGAGGTCGCGGGCGGTGGTCGGCGCGATGGCGTTGGCGTCGACGAAGAGGCCGCGGAACCCGGTGGCGAGCACCGCGTCGCACACCTCGGTGGCGGCACCGGGCGGGCACACCGACATCACCACGTCGGCCCCGTCGACCAGCGCGGCCAGGTCGGCGACCTCGACCAGGCGCTCGACCTCGGCTCGAGCCCGCGTCGCCGGCGACCGGCCCCGGCTCGCCCAGCGGACCTCGTGGCCGGCGCCGACCAGCGCCCCCGCCACCGCCGCGCCCATCTCCCCCGGGTGCAGGACTCCGATCACCGTCATGGACCGGACGGTACCGGTGCCGCCCGAGCCGGTGACGACCCGGGCCCTACACGATCTGGCGGCGCCGGACGTCGACCAGCGCCGCGTAGCAGAACGGCACGGGCAGCCAGTAGGTGACGAGACGGAACACCAGGACCGCCGACAGCGCCACCGCCGGCTCGACGCCCGCGCCGGTGAGCACCGCCACCAGCGCCGCCTCGATGGCGCCCAGCCCGCCGGGCGTGGGGGCGGCCGACGCCACCGTGTTGGCCATCATGTAGAGGAGCCCGAGGTGGGCGAAGGCGAGATCGATGTCGAACGCCCGACAGGCCTGGGTGAAGGCCAGGATCGTGGTGATCTTGCCGATGAACGCCCCGCCGAACAACAGCCCGAGCTTCGCCGGTTGGGCGGCGACTCCCGACAGCTCGCTCCACACCTTGGCGACGTTGGTGCGCAGCGGGCCGAACACCACCCGGCGACCCCACGGGGTGACCAGCACCGCGCCGGCGACGACGAGCACCGCCAGGATGGCGAGGGCGACGGAGCTGGCGTCGGGCAGGTCGAAGCGCAGCACGTCCTCGTCACCCGCCCACACCGCGAACACCACGATGAGCACGACCTGCAGCGCGCCGCTGGCCAGGCTGGTGATCCCGACGCTCGCCGCCGCCACCGGGAGGTCGGTCCCGTTGGCCTGCAGGTAGCGGGCCCGCAACGCCATGCCACCTGCGTTGGCGGGCGTGAACCGGTTCAGGAACGACTGGGCGAACATGATCTGGGTGGTCTGCAGGAACGGGAGCCGGTTCGGCACCGCACCCATCAACGAGAGCGCCCCGCCCACGAAGCCGAGGCCGGCCAGCACGACGAGGACGGGCAGGTAGCTCCAGTCGGCTCCGCTCAGGGCGTCGCTGATGGCCGACCAGTTGGAGGCGAACGCCAGCGCCACGTAGAGCAGCACCGTGGTGCCGAACAAGCCGACGACCCGTCCGAGCGAGATCCGGGCGACGTCGGCGAGCTCGTACTCCTCGAGCCCGGCGACGCGCTGCATCTCGCTGCGCACCGCGTCGAGGGTGTCGGTGTGGCGGACGCGGCGACGCAGCGGGGCGGGCAGCACGAGCGGTTGCACCATGGGCAGGGCCGCGGCGAGCTGATCGGCCGAGAGCTCGGCGGCCGCGGCGGACACGGCGCGCTCCGCCCCGACGAGCAGCGACAGGCTCACCGCGAGGGCAGCCACGTCGACGGCGAGCGTGCGGTCGTCGGCGGCGAGCACCGACCAGCGGTGATCGACGAGCACGGGTCGGCCGTCGGGGCGCACGAGCACGTGGGTGGCGTCGCACCAGCGGTGGGCGATGCGGCGGCGGTGCAGCGCCGCGACCTCGCGCCAGACGGCACGCACGAGCGCGTCGTCGATCTCGTCGGGCGGGAGGTCGAGCAGTCGACGGCCCGGGACCGACTCGAGCGCCACCAGCCCGTCGCCGTCGGCCGTGGCGCCCACCGCCACGGGTCGGGCCACGTCGACGCCGGCGCCGTCGGCCATCGACGCGGCCAGCGCTTCGTGCTCGACCACCCGCGCGGACGACCAGCCCGGGCGATCGTCCTCGAGCCCGCGGACGCGCAGGGCGTTGATCGACCGCAGCAGGATCTCGGCGTTGCGCTCGTCGCGGCCGACGAGCTTGACGAAGGCGTGCTCGTCGTCATCGCCCACCGCCACGAAGGTCCGAGCGTGGGTGGCACCGACGTCGACCTCGGTGAGCGACGCCACCGGCCACCCCGCGGCCCGCAGGCCATCGACGACGTGGGCGGTGGTGATCCGGCGGCGGGGGGCGCCCCCCACGACCAGCACGAGCGACCCCACCACGGCGCCGAGCGCGATGGTCACGCCCAGGTTGAGGGGCACGGCGACGACGGTGATGGCCCGGGCCGCGCCGGCCAGCGCGATGGCGAGCCACGCGGCGCGCCGCCACGAGCGGGGGCCGGAGGCGGCGAGGACCGTGAGCGCCGCGGTGGCGGCACCGAGGTAGGCGCCCGAGGGGAAGGAGGCGCCGGTGAGCCAGCTCCCCTCGTCGGCGGTGTCGAGCACCTCGGGGGGCACGACCCGGTCGAGCCAGCCCTGGAGCAGGGCGACGAGCACACCGGCGACCACCGCAGCGGCCGCGGCGACCGCCAGGAGCCGCCACCGCCGTCGCACCGCCAACGCCCCCACGACGACCACGGGCGCCACCACGGCCACGAGCTGGGCCGACCCGAGCAGCGCCCGTTGGACGACGTCGGGCAGGTCGATGAAGAACCCGGCCAGCTCGGCCGAGAGCGCCCGCACCCGGTCGGGATCGACCCAGGCCGCGAGCGAGAGCGCACCGAGCACGGCGGCGGCGGTGACCAGCCGGGCCACGTCGGCGGGATGGCGGCGCCACTCGTCGGCGGCGGCAGCAGGATCGACGGCCGTCGAGGCGTCCTCGACGGGGTCGACCGTGGCGGTCACGGCACCGACTCGGCGGGCGTCCGGCCCGCCAAACCGGACGGGCCGAAGATCCCCACGGCGACGATCGCCGCGGCCACGACCAAGGTGAGCCACGACCAGCCCCACCACCACACGACGACGAGGGCGAGCACGCCCGCGGTCACCCGGGCGCCGTCACGGTGGGCGACGAACGCGCGGGCCGGTCCGCCGGCGCGCTCGATGCGGACGCGGGCGGCGTGGGCCGAGCCCGACGGGCCGGTGAGCCACCCGGCGATGGCCGCCACCGAACCCAGCACCAGCAGCAGCTGGGCGAGACGGATCAGCCCGCTGGAGAACGACGAGACCACCACCGCCGCGGCCTGGCGAGCGTCGGGATCGGTGATGACGAGCGGCAGTGCGTCGAGGACCCGTCCGATGACCAGCACCGCGAGCGCCGCCGCGATGGCCACCGCCACCCCGAGCTGGACGATGGTGCGCCGCCGGTGGGGGCTCACCGCGATCGCCCCGACCGCCAACAGCACGGTGGCCACGACGATGAGCGCGATGGCCCGCTCGATGAGCACCAGCCCCCGCTGGGCCTGCGCGACCGCCACCTCGGCGCGAGCGAGCGCGTCGGAGTCGTAGACGACCACGGTGCCGAAGTCGTCGGGGAGGTCGACGTCGAAGCGGTCCTCCACCGCCGCCACCAGCTGGTCGACCCCGGACCCGATGTCGGGCAGCTGCCAGTCGCCCGGGAGGAGGTCGCCGAGCCCCTGGAGGGCGGCGATGAGCAACCCGCTGAGGTCGAGGCGGACCTCACCCGTCTCGATCGAGAGGGCGTCGACCCTGAACCCGAGCCCGTCGCCCCGGAGCAGGGCGACCGTGCGGGCGTGGGCCCGCCGCACCGCGCCGGCGAGCAGGTCCTGGGCGGTGTCGGTGCGCAACAGGTCGCCCACCCGGTCGGCGATGGTGCCCCGCACCGCCCCCACGAGGATCGGGGTGGCCGGCGCCAGCGGCCCGAGCGCGGACTGGACCGCACCGGTGTCGATGATCAGCGTGAGCAGCTGGTCGGTGAGCTCGGCGGCGACCGGGTCGATGACCGCCGGGTCGTCGAGCACGTCGGACACCACCGCGGTGAAGCGGTCGGAGTCGAGCACGGTGCGCTCGGCCCACACCGCCACCGTGCTGGCCAGGAGGGCGACCGCGGTGAGCGCCACGAGGACGGCCGCCGCCGGTCCTCGAGCGCCACGGCCGCGGCCGGATGGAGGCGCGATCGGCGCCTCGACGGTGTCGTCATCGCCACCGGGTGCCACGGTCGCCTGGGCCACCCGCGGAGCGTACCGATCCGCCCCGACTCGGCACGTCACCCTGAACGGGTGAGGTGCCACCCGATGCGCGCCCGCTCGCGCCGCGGGTGCGATGATCGGGCGACCCAGGAGGCATCCCCCGTGACCGACCGCACCGACACCCGCACCGGCTGGCTGAGCCCCGAGGAGCTCGAGTCGATCCGCGACCAGGTCCCCATGGTCTACGTCGAAGCGGTCCCGGTGCGCATCGACGACACCGGCACCGTCACCCACGTCGGGCTGTTGCTTCGGGCCCGGGCCGACGGGTCGATCAGCCGCACGGTGGTGTCCGGCCGGGTGCTGCACGGCGAGCTCGTGCGCCGTGCGCTGATGCGCCACCTCGAGAAGGACCTCGGTCCGGTGGCGCTGCCCCGCCTCCCCTTGTCCCCCGCGCCGTTCACCGTGGTCGAGTACTTCCCCGATCCCGATGTCACCGGGTTCCACGACCCCCGCCACCACGCGGTGAGCCTGGTCTTCGTGGTCCCCGTCGACGGTGACTGCCAGCCCACCCAGGAGGCCCTCGACCTCACCTGGGTCACCCCCGCCGAGGCGGTCAGCGACGAGATGTGCCTGGAGATGACCGGCGGCCACGACCGCCTGGTCCGCCTCGCCCTGGCCCACGTGGGCTGCCTGCCCTGAGCGGGCCCCCGCTTCTGGCGTCGCCCACCCTCCACGGTGGGTGATCGACGCAATTCGGGGGTGGGTGGGGTGCGTCAGGCCGGAGCCGGCTGCGCCCCGCGCACCAGGCGCCCGGGCAGGGCGCCGGTGCGCTCGCCGGCGGCGCGGGTCTCCTCGCCGGCCACGATGGTGTGCACGTAGCCCTCGGCACGCTGGACGAGCCGGCGGCCACCGGCCGGGAGGTCGTGCACCGTCTCGGGACGCCGCACCCCGAGCCGTTCGAGCTCGATCACGTTGAGGTCGGCCCGGTGGCCGGGGGTGAGCACCCCCCGGTCGAGCAGGCCGACGGCCCGGGCCGTCTCGCGACAGTGGCGCCGCACCAGCTCCTC
>DATHSN010000391.1:0-1870 GCA_035464115.1 Acidimicrobiales bacterium
CATCTCCGCCCAACCTCTCGTTCGTGGTGCCCCGTGACGGGCACTCGACGGGAGGAGGATCGACGGGCGCGGCCTGCCGATGAGGCTTCGACACGGGTCGATCGGTCACGGACGCCGACTGCGGTCAGAACCAGAGCTCCCAGGGGCCGTCGGGCCGTGGACGGACGGCGTGCCAGGTGATCGTGAGGCGGGGCGTGGTCCCCCCGAGCGCGGTGATCTGGTGCAGCAGATGCCCGTCGAAGACCAGGAGGCCCCCGACCGGGTAGCGGACCTCCAGGGGTGCCGGCACGGTGGTGACCGCGGGGCCGTCGGACCCGTCGCCCACGGGCCACAGGCGCAGGTCGCCCCCCTCGTCACCGGGGCGGACCATGAGCACGAAGCTGCGGCAGGGTCGGTCGAGGTGGGCGGGGTCCTCGGCGGCGAGGCCGATCCAGTCGATGTGCACGTCGCCGTCGGTGTCGGCTCCCGGTGCGAACCGCACGAACCCGGGCCCGGCCCAGCCGGGGCGGCGCACCACCGGTGCGTCGAGCAGGCGGGACGTGAGATCGAGCAGGCGAGCGTGGAGCCCGGGGGCGACCACGTCGACCGCGGCATCGCCCCGCTCGGCGGCGTCGCGGTACGCCCGGGCCCGCACCACCGGGTCGGGCTCGACCCCGGCGTGGGCGAACCAGGCGGCGCCGACGGTGACCGTCGGTCCCGACGACCGGCGGTCCCACAGGTCGGGGCGGGACTCGACGGCCTCGGCCCACCGTGCGGTCTCGGCCGGGTCGACGACCCCCGTGACCAGCACCCCGGCCACCCGCTCGACCAGGTCACGGATCCCCCGATCGCCGACCGCCTCGACCGGCACGGTGGCGACCTCGGGATCCCGGAGCCACCGGGCCCGTGAGCCGAGGTGGGCCACCACGTCGGCGGCGTGGGCGGACGGGCCCTGCCACATGGCGTGGATGGCCTGCGCTGGCGTGGTCGAGGCGGCTGCGGGCATCGTCGTGTCATGTCGTCGACCGGATCCGATGGTTACACCGAGGCGCCGGCGGGCCCGCGACCGACGGGGCCTGCCGAGGGGGCCGACGGCGACGGGATCGTCGACGTGCGCGCCAGCCTCGACCACCCGCTCGTGCGCGAGCTGCTCGCCCTGGCGTTCCACCGGCCCACCGAGGCGGACCTCGACGCCGTGGTGGCGATGATCCGCGACGGCGCGGGGGTGGCCCTCGGCTGGCTCGACCAGGGTCGGCTGGTGGCGGTCGCCACCGGCCGACCGGGCGGCTACGGCGAGGCCACGTCGTGCTTCGTGGCCGTAGCTCCCGACCACCGGCGGCGGGGCATCGCCGGGCGGTTGGTGCGCGCCGTCGCCGACGACCTCGGCGTGCGTCGCCTGGTGGACACCACCGACGGCGAAGCGGTCGGGTTCTGGCGGGCGCAGGGGGCGGCGCTGGCCCCGTTGCCCGACGACCGGTTCCGGTTCGTCCTCGACCTCGACGCCCCCCGCGCGGCCGACGCACCGCTCGACCCGCCCTGGTTCGCGGCGCCCCGCATCGACCACCGGGGCGATCGGGACGTCGCCGTCGAGCTGCCACCGGAGGGCAACACCCTGCCGCTGGTCCCCGCACCGCTGCGCGACCTCCACGTGCCGCCGTTCGTGCTCGAGTGGGTGCTCGCCGCCGCCGAGGTCGGCCAGCTCCTCCAGCACCTGCTGCCCGGTTCGCTCCCCCCGACGACCCCTCCTGCGGAGCTGCGCACCCCGTGGCACGAGCTGATCGGCCCGGTCCGGATCCCGCTGGGCGCCGACGGCGACCCCCACGCCGCACCGGGCACCGTGCCGGCGCTCCCCGTCGGCGTCCGCATCCCGGTCGGAGCCCTCGAGCTGGTC
>DATHSN010000392.1:0-10384 GCA_035464115.1 Acidimicrobiales bacterium
CAGCGTGGCGTACTTGGCCAGCACGCCGGTGGTGTAGCGGGGCGGCGGCGGGGACCAGCCCTCGCGGCGGCGGGCCAGCTCTGCTTCGTCGACCAGCAGGTCGATGGTGTGGCCCCGCACGTCGACCACGATGCGGTCGCCGTCGGCCACGAACGCGATGGGCCCGCCGTCGACCGCCTCGGGGGCGACGTGGCCGATGCAGAAGCCGTGGGTGCCGCCCGAGAACCGCCCGTCGGTGATGAGCGCGGCGTCGGCCCCCCGCCCCGCTCCCTTCATGGCGCCGGTGATCGCCAGCATCTCGCGCATGCCCGGCCCGCCCTTGGGGCCCTCGTAGCGGATGACCACGATGTCGCCCGCCTCGATGCGCCCGCCGAGGACGGCCTCCATGGCGGCGGCCTCACCGTCGAACACCCGGGCCCGACCGTCGAACCGGTCGGTGTCGATGCCCGCCACCTTCACCACCGCGCCCTTCGGCGCCAGCGACCCCTGCAGCACGGCGATGCCACCCATGTCGTGGAGGGGATCGTCCCACTGGTGCACGACCTCGCCGTCGGGGCGCGGCGGGTCGATCATGGCCAGGTTCTCGGCCATCGTCTTGCCGGTGACGGTGATCTCGTCGCCGTGCAGCACCCCGGCCTCGAGCAGCATCTGCAGCACCACGGGCACCCCGCCGATGCGGTCGATGTCCCACATGTGGTACTTGCCGTGGGGCTTGGTGTCGGCCAGGTGCGGCACCCGGGCGGCCACCGCGTTGAAGTCGTCGAGCTGGAGGTCGACCCGGGCCTCGTGGGCGATCGCCAGCAGGTGCAGCACCGCGTTGGTGGACCCGCCGAGCGCCATCACCACCGCGATGGCGTTCTCGAACGCGCCCTTGGTGAGGATGTCACGGGGCCGGATCCCGGCCTTGAGCAGCTCGAGGACGGCGGTGCCGCTGGCGTAGGCGTAGTCGTCACGGCGCCGGTCGACCGCGGCGGCCGCCGCGGACCCGGGCAGCGACAGCCCGAGGGCCTCGCCCACCGACGCCATGGTGTTGGCGGTGAACATGCCGGCGCAGCTGCCGATGGTGGGGCACGCGGCCCGCTCGATGGCGTCGAGCTGCGCGTCGTCGATGGCACCCGTCGCCCGGGCCCCCACCGCCTCGAAGACGCTCGTGATGTCGAGCGCCACACCGTCGTGACGGCCGGGGAGGATGGACCCGCCGTAGACGAACACCGACGGCAGGTTGAGCCGGGCCGCCGCCATCATCATCCCGGGCAGCGACTTGTCGCAGCCGGCGAAGGTGACCATCGCGTCGAACCGCTCGGCGTGCATCATCGTCTCCACCGAGTCGACGATGACCTCGCGGCTCACGAGCGAGGCCCGCATGCCCTCGTGGCCCATCGAGATGCCGTCGCTGACGGCGATGGTGGTGAACTCGAGGGGGAACCCACCGGCGGCGCGCACGCCGTCCTTCGACCGCTTCGCCAGCCGATCGAGCGGCACGTTGCACGGCGTGACCTCGTTCCACGACGACACGACGGCCACCTGCGGCTTGGCCCAGTCGTCGTCGGTCATCCCGACGGCGCGCAGCATCGCCCGCTGAGGTGCCCGCTCGTACCCGTCGGTGACCTCGAAGGAGCGGGGCTTCATCGGGTTCGTCATGGTCGCGAACACTAGCGATCGGGCCGGGCGGGGCGATCCGCGCGCAACGTGGCCGTAGCATGGCCGGGTGCGCGCCACGCTCCGCCGTGAGGGCCGGGCCCTGGCCGAGCTGCTCGCCCTCACGGGGGTGGCGGTCACCCAGCCCGTCCTCGACGTCTTCTCCAACAGCGCCGACGTGTTCGTCCACCACCGGGCGGGCGCGCTCGACGTCGTGGGCTTCGTCGTCGCCGTCACCTTCGTGCCGGCGCTGGCCCTCTGGGGCGTCGAGTGGCTGATCGGCCGCTTGGGCGACCGCCCCCGCGCCATCGCCCACACCGCGTTCGTCGCCGCGCTGGCGGGCATCGCCGCGGTCGTCCTCGTCGGCGACCTCACGTCGTGGCCCGCCGCCCTCATCGTCGTCACCGCCCTCGCCGTGGCCGTCGC
The DNA here is from genome assembly GCA_035464115.1 of Acidimicrobiales bacterium. GTDB lineage: Bacteria > Actinomycetota > Acidimicrobiia > Acidimicrobiales > SKKL01 > DATHSN01. The sequence continues at coordinate 2,065 of DATHSN010000392.1, forward strand.
GGTCGGCATCGCCGTGCGGCGGGTGGAGGCGGTCCGCCTCTGGCTGCGCTACCTGGCCCTCGCCCCCGTGGCGCTGGCGGCTCTGTTCCTCTTCGCCTCGCCGGTCACGCCGGTGGCGTTCTCGGGCTCGGTCGGCACCGCGGCCGCCGCCCGGGTCGACGACCCGGCCCCGGTGGTGATGGTGGTGCTCGACGAGCTGCCCACCGCATCGCTGCTCGGCGCCGGCGGCCGCATCGACGCCGACCTGTTCCCCGGCTTCGCCGAGCTGGCCTCGCTCTCCACCTTCTACCGCAACCACTCGACGGTGTCGGCCAGCTCACCCCAGGCCGTGCCCGCCATCCTCACCGGCCGGCTCCCGTCGGCCGCCACGGTCGCCCCCGTCGCCACCGAGCACCCCGAGAACCTGTTCACCCTCCTCGGCGCCCGCTACGACCTCCACGTCGCCGAGCGGGTCACCGACCTGTGCCCCAGTGACCTGTGCCCCGACGACGGCGCCCCTCGCGACGCGGCCCTCCCGGCCCTCATCGGCGACGCCGTCGACGTCTGGACCGACCTGGCCTCGCCCACCCGCACCGACGGTGGCGTCGAGTTCGTCCCCCCGCAGTCCGACCCCGGGGCCCCCGCCCGCTTCGGCCGCTGGATCGACCGGGTCGAGGTCGCCACCGACGGTCGGCCGACCCTGCACTTCGCCCACGTGGTCCTCCCCCACCAACCGTGGTGGCACCTCCCGTCCGGGCACCGCTACCAGGCCCCGGTGGTCGCGCCCGGCCTCGACCGCAACTACCGCTGGATCGACCAGGAGCACGCCGACGCCGCCCGCGTCCGCCACCTCCTCCAGCTCCAGCGGGCCGACGGGCTCATCGCCGACCTGCTCGACCGCCTCCGCGCCCAGGACGCCCTCGACGACGCCCTCGTCGTGGTCACCGCCGACCACGGCGTGGCCTTCACCGCCGACGCCCCGATCCGTGGCGTCTCGCGCGCCACCCTCTCCGAGACGCTCTGGTCGCCGCTGTTCGTCAAGGCGCCCGGCGCCACCACCGGCACGGTCGACGACCGGCCCGTGCTCAGCATCGACGTGCTCCCCACCATCGCCGACCTGCTCGGCATCGATCTGCCGTGGGCCGTCGACGGCGTGCCCGCCCACGACCGCCCCACCGATCCGCCCGTCGACGAGCGCCCCATGGGCCGCTGGAGCTTCAACGAGCTCAACCCGCCGCCGGGCGTGGCCACCATCCCCATCGACGGCACCGAGGCCTTCGCCGACCTGCTCGACCGGGCCGTCCGCCCCGCACCCGGGCCCGCTGGCGACGACCTGCGGGTCCACCGCCTCGGCCCCCGCGGCGACCTCGTGGGCCGCCCCGTCACCGACATCGACCCCGACGCGGACAAGCGCGACCCCGCCCCCGGGTGGAGCGTCCGCCTCGACGATCCCGACCGCTTCCGCGACGTCGACCCCGACGACGAGATCGTCCCCGTCTGGGTCGAGGCCACGCTCGAGGGCCCCGTCGCCGCGACGTCGCCCACCCCGGGACCGACCCCACCGGTGGCGCTCGCCGCGGTGAGCATCGACGGCACCATCGGCGGGGTCGGCCCCCTCCTGGCCGGCGACGACCCCGACACCTGGCACCTCGCGGTGCTGGTCCCCGAGTCGCTCGTGCACGCCGGCGACCTCGACGTCGGCGTCCACCTCGTCGCCGGCGACGGTGCCGCCCCGACCCTCACCCGAGTCGCCCCGTGACCGCCCCCACCCCGACCCCTGCCGCGCCCACCTCCCCCGCCACCATCACCGGCGACGACATCGCCAAGCGGTGGGGCCGCACCATCGCCCTCGACGGCGCCACCTTCCGCATCGGTCACGGCGTCACCGGGCTGCTCGGCGCCAACGGCGCCGGCAAGACCACCGTGCTCGGCATGATCCTCGGCCTGCACCGCCCCGACCGCGGCACCCTCTCGGTCCTCGGCCTCGACCCCACCCACGCCGGCCCCGAGGTGCGGGCCCGCGTCGGCTACGCCCCCGAGCACCACCAGCTGCCCCCCGACGTGAAGGCCCACGACCTGGTGCGCCACGTCGCCGAGATCCACGGCCTGCCCAAGCGGGCCGCCATCACCCGGGCGAGCGACGCCCTGTGGCAGGTCGGCCTCGGCGAGGAGCGCTTCCGGGCCATCGGCACCATGTCGACCGGCCAGCGCCAGCGGGTGAAGCTGGCCCAGGCCATCGCCCACGACCCCGCGCTGGTGCTGCTCGACGAGCCCACCGACGGCCTCGACCCCGTCCAGCGCGACGACATGCTCGCCCTCATCCGCCGGGTCGGCGCCGAGTTCGGCATCGACGTGGTGCTCTCGTCGCACCTGCTCGAGGAGGTCGAGCGCACCTGCGACGCGGTGGTCATCCTCGGCGAGGGCCGGGTGCTGGCGTCGGGCCCCCTCGACGACCTGCGGGGCGCCGGCTCGGGCCTCCAGCTCGAGCTCGACGACCGCGCCGACCCCGTCGCCCACCGGTTGCAGGCCGCGGGGTGCACCGTCGTGGCCGAGGGCACCCGCCTGGTCGTCACCTCACCCGCCGGGCTCGACGCCGACGCCCTCGCCGACCTCGTCCGCGACACGATCGCCGCCGAGGGCGCGTCGCTGCGCCGGCTCACCTCTCGCCGGGCCCGCCTCGAAGACGTGTTCCTCTCCGAGGTCGGCGCATGAGCGACGCCCGCATCGTCGACCGGGGCTACCGGCGCTACGAGGGCGAGCGGGGCGGCACCGCCGTCGCCATCCGCAGCCTGGTGCGCCACAGCGTGCAGCGGGCCCTCGGCCTGCGGCGCACCCCCTGGTCGAAGGTGCTGCCGGTGCTGTCGGTCGCCATCGCCTACCTGCCGGCCATCGCGTTCGTCGGCATGGCCGCGTTCCTCCCCACCCAGCTGGTCGCCGAGGGGATCCTCCCCGACTACGGCGAGTACTACGGCTTCATCACCTCGGCCATCGTGGTGTTCACCGCCTTCGTGGCCCCCGAGCTGCTCTGCACCGACCGCCGCACCCGCATGCTCGGCATCTACCTGGCGTCGCCCCTCGACCGCACCACCTACCTGGCCGCCAAGGCCATCGCCGTGGGGCTGGTGCTGTCGCTCGTCACGCTCGGCCCGCCCCTGCTCATGCTCATCGCCTTCACCTTCGAGGGCGCCGGGCCCGGCGGCGTGGTCGACTGGCTGGTGCTGTTCGGCCGCATCGTGCTGTCCGGGGTGGTCATCGCCGCCATCCACGCCGCCCTGTCGCTCGCCGCCGCCAGCCTCACCGACCGCAAGGCGGTGGCGTCGGCCGGCGTGATCCTCGTGCTGCTGCTGTCGTCAGCGGTCACCGGCGCGCTCGTCGACGGCGCCGGCGCCCCGGTCGAGCTCGAGCTGTTCAACCTGCTCGGCATCCCGTTCGAGCTGGTGTCACGCATCTACCCCGACACCCCCGACGTCCGCCCCGAGCTCTCCACCGGCCTGCTCGCCGCCGCCAACCTGGGCTGGACCCTGCTGTTCACCGCGGTGCTGGTGATCCGCTACCGCCGCCTCGAGGTGACCCGGTGACCGACCCCCACGCCCCGCCCACCCCCGGGGCCCCGCCACCTCCACCGCCGCCGCCACCACCTCCACCGCCACCTCCGCCTCCTCCCCCGCCGTCGGCGCCCCCGCGGGCCGACGACGGCATCGTGTGCGACGACGTCTCGAAGTTCTTCGGCGAGCTGGTCGCGGTGTCGGAGGTGTCGTGCGTCATCCGACCCGGCGTCACGTCGCTGCTCGGCCCCAACGGTGCGGGGAAGTCGACGCTCCTGCGGGTGCTGTGCGGGCTCACCCCACCGTCGTCGGGCACCATCCGGGTGCTCGGCCGCGACCCGCGCACCGACCGCACCCTGGCCCGCCACATCGGGCTCGTCCCCCAGCAGGACGGCGTGTTCGAGCCGCTGTCGGCGTTCGAGTTCGTCCGGCTCGCCGCGGTGCTCCACGGCCTCGACGACCCCGGCGGCGCGGCCGAGGCCGCGCTCGGGCTGGTGGCGCTCGACCCGCACGAGGGCCGACCCATCGGCACCTACTCCAAGGGCATGCGCCAACGGGTGAAGATCGCCCAGGCCCTCGTCCACGACCCCGACGTGGTGGTGCTCGACGAGCCGCTCACCGGCCTCGACCCCCGCCAGCGCCTGGCCATGGTCGAGCTGGTGTCACGCCTCGGCGCCGAGGGCCGCTGCGTGGTCGTGTCGAGCCACGTGCTCGACGAGGTCGAGCGCTTCGGGTCGCGGGTGCTCGTCATCGCCCAGGGGCGCCTGGCCGCCGAGGGCGACTTCCACGAGATCCGGGCCCTGATGGACGACCGCCCCCACCGCCTGCGGGTCCGCACCGACCGGCCCCGCGCCCTCGCCGGCGCGCTGTTCGACTCGGGCGCGGCCATGGCCGTGCGCCTGGTCGACGACACCGGCATCCTCGTCGACACCGACGACGTCGTCGCCTTCCGCCGCGCCGTGGCCCCCGCCGCCCGCGACGTCGGCGCCCGCCTCACCGAGGTCGTCGGGCTCGACGACGACCTCGAGAGCGTCTTTCGCTACCTGGTGTCGGGACGATGAGCGCCCTCGCCGCCCTCGTCGGGCTGATGGTGCGCACCACCGCCACCCGGGGCCGCATCATCGGCCTCGCCTCCCTCGGCCTGGTGGCGGTGGTCGTCGCCGGGGCCGTCGGCGCCAGCGACCCCACCGACGTCGTGCAGACCGGCGCCGAGCTCATCGACGGGTTCGGCCTGTCGGTGCTCGCCCCGGTGGTGGTGCTGGTGTTCGCCACCGCCACGCTCGGCGACCCCATCGAGGACGGCACCCTCGTCTACCTGTGGCTGCGGCCCGTCCCCCGCGCCACGCTCGCCCTCGCCGCCGCCCTGGCCACGCTCATCGTGTCGCTGCCGTTGGTCGTCGTGCCGCTCGGCATCGCCGCCGCCCTCACCGGCGCCGGCGACGGTCTGGTGCTCGGCACCATCGCCGCGAGCGCGGTGGTGGTGATCGGCTACACCGGCATCTTCGTCGCCCTCGGCTCGTGGCTGCGCCGGGCCCTGGCGTGGGGCATCGTCTACGTCCTCATCTGGGAGGGCTTCATCGCCCGGGCCAGCGACGGCACCGCCCGGCTGGCCGTGCGGTCCTACGGACGTTCGCTCATCGCCGCCATCGCCGACGTCGAGCTCGAGCTCGGCACCATCGCCCCGGCGACGGCGGTCGTCGTCCCGCTGCTGGTCGGCGGGCTCGGGCTGGTGGCCACCACCGTCCGCCTGCGGCGCGGCGACGTCGCCTGACCCGGCCCCGGTGAGCGACCCCGCCCCACCCACCGGCCCGACGGGCACCGGCCCGGCCGTCGGCGGCCGACCGGGGCGGCGGGCGCTCGACCGCGAGATCGCCCGGCTCGCCGTTCCCGCGTTCGCCACGCTCGTCGCCGAGCCCCTCTACGTGCTGGCCGACACCGCGGTGGTCGGCCACCTCGGCACCGAGCAGCTGGCCGGGCTCGCCCTGGCGTCGACGGTGCTGCTCACCGGCCACGCCGTGTTCATCTTCCTCGCCTACGGCACGACCGCCGCGGTCGCCCGCCTGCTCGGCGCCGGCGACGAGCGCCGGGCCGCCCACCAGGCGGTCCAGGGCCTCTGGCTGGCGGTCGCCATCGGCGTCGCCCTCACCGCCCTCGGGTGGTGGCAGGGCGACGACCTCATCCGCGTGCTCGGGGGCGAGGGCGACGTGGCCACCCAGGCCGGGATCTACCTGCGGATCAGCCTGCTCGGGGTCCCCGCCCTGCTGCTGACCCTCGCCGGCACCGGATACCTGCGGGGCCTGCAGGACACCCGCACGCCGCTCGTGGTGGCCGTGGTGTCGGCCCTCGCCAACCTGGTGATCGAGCTGGTGCTGATCTTCGGGCTCGGGTTCGGCATCGGCGCGTCGGCGCTGTCGACCGTCATCGCCCAGGTCGGCGCCGCCGCGGTCTTCGCCACGATCGTGGCCCGGGCCGCGGCCCGGCTGGGGGTGGGGGCCCGCCCCGACCTCCGGGCGATCGCCGCGCTGGCCAAGGTCGGCGGCGACCTGCTGGTGCGCACCGCCGCGCTGCGGTTCTCGCTCACCGTCGCCACCGCGGTCACCGCCCGGCTCGGCACCGTGCCCCTCGCCGCCCACCAGATCGCGTTCGAGATCTGGAGCGTGCTGGCCCTCGGCCTCGACGCCATCGCGATCGCCGGTCAGGCCATGATCGGCCGGCTCCTCGGCGCCGGCGACGCCGCCGGCGCCCGGGTGGCCGGCCGGCGGATGATCACCTGGGGCGTGGTCGCCGGCGTGGGGTCCGGCCTGGTGGTGCTCGCCGCCAGCCCGTGGCTGCCCCGGGTGTTCTCCCCCGACCCCGAGGTGGTGGCCCTCGCCGGGTTCCTGCTCGTGTGGGTCGCGGCGCTGCAGCCGGTGAACGGGGTGGTGTTCGTGCTCGACGGCGTGCTCATCGGCGCCGGCGACCTGCGGTTCCTGGCCGTGGCCATGGTCGGCGCCGCCGCGGTGTTCGTGCCCGCGGTGGTGGCCGTCGGCGTGCTGGGGCTCGGCGTGGGCTGGGTGTGGGCCAGCCTCGGGCTGTTGATGCTCACCCGGCTGGTGGTGCTCGGCGCCCGCTTCGCCGGCGACCGCTGGGCCGTCGTCGGCGCGGTGCGGGCCTGACCAGGACCCGCGCCGGTCGCGTGCGACGCTCAGGGGGCGCTGGGGGCGATGCCGCACTCGTTCTGCAGGTAGGCGTCGATGTTGTTCGACGCCTCCTCGAGGCGGGGATCGTCGAGCGCCTCGAGCTGGGCGATGAGCTCGGGGTTGCTCTCGGCCTCGAGGGCGAGGGCGAAGAAGTCGAAGTCGAACTCGGCGAGCACGCCGATGAGCCCGCCGAACGCCTCGGACACGATCTGGAAGTCGGGCTGGATGTCGCCGGGCGCGATCTGGGCGGCGCGGGCGAGGAAGCCGTCGGCGGCAACGAAGACGCTCTCGAGGTCCTCGGGTGCCGAGATGGTGGGATCGATGTCGTCGAACGCGGTGGCGCCGACCTCTTCACCGGCGTTGGCCAGCTGGCAGATGTCGTCGAACTGGCCGAAGTCGAAGCCGTCGAGCTCGCCACCGCCGCCGCCGGCTTCGGTGGTCTCGGTGGTGTCGGCCTCGGTGGTGTCGGTGGTGTCGGCCTCGGTGGTGTCGGCGCTCTCGTCCGACGCCGCGGTGGTGGCGGGCGCGTCGGCGGCGTCGTCGCCACCGTCGTCGTCACCGCAGGCGGCGAGGAGGAGAGCAGCGGCGAAGACCAGGGCGAGGAGGCGGCGGAGCGACATGGGGGTACCTCGTGGCGGATCGGCGAACGGAACGAACGACCCTACCGCTGGTCCCCCCGGCCGTCGGCGCGGCCGCTCACCCCTCGGCGCGGGTCGCTCACCCGCTGGCGCGCCCGCGGAGCAGGGCGGTGACCGCCTTGCCGTCGGCCTGGCCCTGGGTGGCCCGCATCACCTGGCCGACGAAGAACCCGGTGAGCTTGCCCCGGGCCTTGTCGTCGCCGGTGGTGAACTGGGTCCACTCGTCGGGGTGGGCGGCGATGATCTCGTCGACCACCGCGGTGAGGGCGTCGGCGCCCATGGCTTCGAAGCCGCGGGCCCGGGCGATGTCGTCGGGCGTGGCGCCCGTCTCCACCATCTCGGCGAGCACCGCCTTGGCCTGGGTGGCGGTGAGCTCGCCGCCGGTCTCCATGACGACGAGGCGGGCGAACGCCGCCGGCGCGAGCCGGTCGGCGCCGTCGACGGCCAGGTTGTGCTCGACGTGGGTCAGGACCCGGGCGGGGTCGGCGCCGGCGGCGATGGTGGCGAGCGCCAGCGCGTCGAGGTCGCGCTCGACGGCCATGGCCGCGTCGGCCGTCCCGACCCCGGCCGCCTCGGCGAGGGCCCGGCGGCGGTCGGCGGGCAGCGGCGGGACCGAGGCGTCGATGGCGGCGATCTCGGCGTCGGTGGGGGCGAGCGGCACCAGGTCGGGCTCGGGGAAGTAGCGGTAGTCCTCCGCCTCCTCCTTCGAGCGCAGCGTGTGGGTGCGCCCGTCCTCCTCGTTCCAGTGGCGGGTCTGCTGGATGATGCGCTCGCCGGCCTCGAGCAGCTCGACCTGGCGGCGGGCCTCGTAGTCGATGGCCCGGCCGAGCGACCGCAGCGAGTTGAGGTTCTTGATCTCGCAGCGGGTGCCGAACGCCTCGCCGGGCCGGCGGACCGACACGTTGGCGTCGACCCGCATCGACCCCTCCTCCATCTTCGCGTCGGACGCGCCGACGGCGAGGATGATGGACCGCAGCTC
>DATHSN010000393.1:0-11170 GCA_035464115.1 Acidimicrobiales bacterium
GAGGCGCTCGACGCCCCCGTGTCGGGCGGGCAGTCCGGGGCCGAGGCCGGACGGCTCAGCGTGATGTGCGGGGGCGAGCCCGCCACCCTCGACCGGGCCCGGCCGGTCATCGAGTCGTACGCCGCCACGATCACCCTCGTCGGACCCGCCGGCTCCGGTCAGCTCACCAAGATGGTGAACCAGGTGCTGTGCGCCGCGGCCCTCGAGGGCGCGGCCGAGGCGCTGGCGTTCGCCGAGCGGGCCGGCCTCGACCCCGACCGGGTGCTCGCCGCGGTCACGGGCGGTGCCGCCAACTCGTGGTACCTCGAGCACCGGGGTCCCACCATGGTGCGCGACGAGTTCGACTTCGGGTTCGCGGTCGACTGGTTCCGCAAGGACCTGGGCATCGCCCTCGCCGAGGCGGCGCGACTCGGCGTGTCGCTCCCGGTCACCCGGCTGGCCGCCGGCGACTACGAACGGCTCCACGAGCGGGGCGAGGGCGCGCTCGACGTGTCGGTGGCCATCCGCCTGCGCCGCGACGACGCCGGTGCCGGCACCGCAGGGGCGGACCACTAGCGTCGCCCGGATGACCGCTTGGGATGTCGACCGCGTTCTGGGTGAGGGCGTGTCCGTGCGCACGATCGAGCTCGGCGCCGACGCCACCGGCCCGCTCGCCGCCACCCTCGTGCGCCACGACGCCGGCGCCGCCGCCCACGAGCGGGCGCTGCTGCACGTCCACGGGTTCAACGACTACTTCTTCCACCTCCACCTGGCCGATGCCTTCGCCGCCCGGGGGTGGGCGGTCTACGGCCTCGACCTGCGCCGGTGCGGGCGGTCCCGCGCGTCCGGCCAACCCCGGCACTTCACCACCGACCTCGCCGAGTACGACGCCGAGCTCGACGAGGCCGTGCGGATCCTGCGCGACGACGAGGACCGCAGCGCGGTGGTCGTCGAGGCCCACTCCACCGGCGGGCTCATCGCCCCGCTCTGGCTCGATCGCCGCCAGGGCCGCTCCCGGGTCGACGGGCTCGTGCTCAACAGCCCGTGGTTCGAGTTCGCCGGCACCCGTCGCCAGCGCCTGGTCGCCGACGTGGCGGGCGAGACGATCGGTCGGATCCGCCCGCTGGCCGAGCTGCCGTCGCCACCGATCGACGCCTACGGCGCCAGCATCCACAGCTCCCGCGCGGGTGAGTGGGACTTCGACCTCGAGCTCAAGCCGCTGCTCTCACCCGTCTACGCGGGCTGGCTCCGCGCCGTGCGGCGCGGGCAGCGGCGCCTGCACCGCGGCCTCGGGGTCGACGTGCCCACGCTGGTGCTGCGCTCGTCGCGCAGCATCGCCGCCTCGGCGACCTGGAGCGACGACTACCTCCGAGCCGACACCGTCCTCGACGTGGCCCACATGTCGCGCTACGCCGGCTGCGTCGGTCCCCGCGTCACCGTCGACGTCATCGACGGCGCGCTGCACGACCTCTACCTGTCGGATCACGCGGTGCGCACCGGCGCCATCGACCGCACCGTCGAGTGGCTCGACCGCACCGTCCCCGGTCGCTAGATCCCGCCCCGCGTCGGGCTCGCAGGGGTGGGGCCGCGCCGGCCAGGATGGCGACCGACAGCGCGGTCGCCGACCGCACGACCTGGGGGGACAGCACATGAAGCTCTCGATGGGCATCGGCTACACGGGGGACCCGAAGCGGGCCGCAGCCGAGGCGCGCGACCTCGAGCGGGCCGGCATCGACATGATGTGGGTCGCCGAGCTCTACAGCTTCGACGCGGTGAGCATCCTCGGCTACCTGGCCGCCCACACCGAGACCGCCGAGCTGGCATCGGGGATCCTGCCGATCTACTCGCGGACCCCGACGCTCACCGCGATGACCGCGGCCGGCCTCGACGCGGTGTCGGGCGGCCGGTTCGTCCTCGGTCTCGGCCTGTCGGGGCCACAGGTGATCGAGGGCTGGCACGGCGTGCCCTACGACAAGCCGCTGGCGCGCACCCGCGAGGTGATCGACATCTGCCGCAAGGTGTGGCGCCGTGAGCGCGTCGAGCACGACGGCGACGCCTACCAGCTCCCCCTTCCCGCCGACCAGGGCACGGGCCTGGGCAAGCCCCTCAAGCTCATCAACCACCCGGTGCGCGACGACATCCCCGTCTACATCGCCAGCCTCGGGCACAAGAACGTGGCGCTCACCGCCGAGATCGCCGACGGCTGGCTGCCCGCGTTCTTCCACCCCGACAAGGCCCACGACGTGTGGGGGCCCGATCTCGAGGCCGGGCGGGCTCGCCGCGCCCCCGAGCTGGGGCCGCTCGAGGTGGTGGCCGGTGGCACGCTGTCGATCTGCGACGAGGCCACCGCCGCGAAGCTCCGCGACGCGGCCCGCCCCCAGACCGCTCTCTACGTCGGTGGGATGGGCGCGGTGGGGAAGAACTTCTACAACAGCGTCTTCCAGCGCTACGGCTACGAGGCCGAGGCCGCCCGGATCCAGGAGCTCTACCTGTCGGGCCACAAGGCCGAGGCCGAGGCGCTCGTGCCCGACGACTACCTCGCGGCCACCGCGCTGGTCGGCGACGAGGGCCAGGTGCGCGAGCGCATCGAGGCCTACCGGGCGGCCGGCGTCACCCGCCCGAGCGTCCGACCGGTCGGCGACGACCCGTTGGCCCTGGTCGAGAAGGTGAAGGGCTGGCTCAGCTGAGCAGTCGCCCCCGCTGGCCACGCGGAGTGGGCCAGAGTTGGTCAAGGTGGCCACGGGGGGTGTCGATGGAGCGGTGAGCAACCACGGAGGTTGACGTGGCCACGACCGAGACCATCGACATGAGCACCGAGGCGTTCGCGCGTCGGCTGGCCAACCTGCTGCGGGCCGAGCGCCGCGCCGGGGGGCTGCGGCTCGGGGAGCTGGCGCGCCGCAGCGGCGGACGCTTCTCGGTGGCGCGCCTCCGCCAGGTCGAGGCGGGACGGACCTCGCTCGGCGCCGACGAGGCCTCCGAGATCGCCGCGCTCTACGGCGCCGACCTCGACGCCATCCTCCCGGCCCGGCTGGCCCTGGAGGTCGACCCGGGCGGCACGCTGCACACCGCCGGCGTCACCGCCGGGTTCCGCCCGGGCGACAGCACGTCGATGCTGGTCGCCTACCTGCACCTGGTGCGACGCCTGCGCGACCAGCAGCGGGCACCGGTCGTCGAGCTGCGTCGGGCCGACGTCGAGGTGCTCGCCGCCGCGCTCGACGAGCCCGGCGAGAGCGTGGTCGAGCGGCTCGCGGTCCTCATGGACGCCACACGGAGCCAGCGCAAGGCCATGGCCGCGCTGTTCGTCGCCGGCGCCGCCGTGATCGGTCTCGCGACGACCGCGGTCGCGGTCGATCCGGGCACGGCAGGCTCGTCGGGTCCGGGCGCGTCACCGATCGCGGCTCCCGCGCCGCTCGTCCTCGTCGACGATGCGCCCGCCGCCGACCTCACCGACGTCATCGATGTGGGGGGCGCCCCGCTGACCACCGAGCCCGACGCACCCGTCACCCTGGCGGCGGTCGCGCCGCCACCCGCCGGTCCGGTGGTCGACGTACCCGAGCTCGTGCCGGCCGAGGTCGTGCCGGCCCCGAACGAGCCGGTCCTGGAGGAGCCGGTCGAGGTCGAGCCGGTCCTGGACGAGGCGCTGCTGGTCGAGCGCGAGGCGCCGCCGGTGGTGGTGGGCGCACCGTTGCCGGTGAACCCGGTGGCCGGCGGCGCGCCGGACGATGCTGCCGCCGACGACCCTGCCGCCGACGACCCTGCCGATGCCGGCGTCGATCCGCCGCCGGTCGCGGTGGACCCGCCCGAGCCGCCGGTCGAGCCCGAGCCGCCCGTCGTGGACGATCCGCCGGTCGTCGACGATCCACCCGTCGCGGTGGACCCACCCGCCGAGGAGGGTCCGGCGGACCCGCCCCCGGCCGAGCAGGCCGACGACGCAGCACCGGTCGCGGTGGCGGAGTGGGACGTGGTGCGCGGTGGTGCCGAGCTCGGTGACGACGGTTCGGTGGGCCTCGAGGGGTCGAACGGGGAGCGGCGGGTCCTCGCCACCGACCGCGCGGTCGTCGACGGTCGCATCACGGTCGACGCCTCGCTGTCGGCTGGTCCCGGCTACGGCCTGTGGGTCCGGAGCCAGTTCGACGACCGTGGCCGCGTCCTGAGCGGCTGGACGGTGCAGGTCGACCCCGGGTACGGCAACGGCGCGCTCATCGTCCGGCGTTGGGTCGACGACAAGGAGGCCTCGCCGGTGGCGCGCACGAACGTGGCGGCCGAGGCGCTGCGGGCGTCCGAGCAGCTCGTGGTCGACCTCGACGGCCAGCGGCTGTCAGCGGCCTACGGCGAGCACCGGGTCGTCGTCGAGGACCTGGCTGCTGCCGCCGCCGCGCTCGGCGACCGCTGGGTGGCCGAGGACGGCGACACCATCGGCGTGCGCGCGTGGGGGGCGACCGACGCGGTGGTCCACGAGGTCGTCGTCGAGGTGTCCGCTGACGTGCCTGCCGCCGGCGACCCCGTCGAGTCCGTCGCCGAGGGCACGGTCGCGGCCGACGGGAGCGGGGACGGCGACGGCGGCGAGCCCGGCGACGCACCGGTCGCCCCGCTCGGCTGAACGGCGCTGGTCGTCCGCTCGGCCTCAGCCGTCGTGGGGCGGCGGCGGACCGGTGCCGCTCCACACGTCGATCTCGGAGAGGGGCCGGCCGCTGGCGGTGTCGACGTACTCGAGCGACAGGGGACGACCCGAGCTGCGGTCGACGAGCACGACCGGGGGCTCGGCCAGCCCCGCCCACTCGTCGCCCCAGCGCAACAGCGAGATGATGACCGGTTGCAGGGCCCGGCCCTTCGTGGTGAGGACGTACTCGTGGCGGGGCGGTCGGTCCTGGTAGGTGCGGGTCTCGAGCACCCCGGCGTCGACGAGGGCGCCCAGCCGCTGGCTCAGGGTGGTCCGGGGGATGCCGAGCCGCTCGACGAAGTCGTCGAAGCGGCGAAAGCCGAAGAGGGCGTCGCGCACGATCAACAGGGTCCAGGGGTCGCCCACCACGTCGAGGGTCCGCGCCACCGAGCAGCGCATGGTGGCCAGTGACTTCCGTCGCACGGTGGGCCCCTCTCGTCAGGTATCAGTAGCATGATCATACCTACTCGCCCAGTGAGGAGCGACCGTGCTGCCGACCGCCACCCCCACCCCCACCGATCTGCTCACCCGGCCGCTGCACGGCGACCTGGAGGTGCCAGCCGACCTCCACGGCTTCGGCGGGCTCCACGGTGGCCTCGCGCTCGGGATGGCGCACCGCGCCATGGCATCGGTCGACGGGCTCGGGGCACTGCGTTCGCTGACCGGCAGCTTCCTGCGGCCACTCCGAGGCCGTGTCACCGTCTCCACCGAGGTGCTCCGGGTCGGTGCCACCGCCCAGACGGTGGCGGCGGTCGTGAGCGCCGACGGCGTCGCCGGGTTGCGTGCCACCGCCACCTTCGGCCGTCCGCTGGCGGCCGCGGCACCGAGGGTCATCGCTCCCACCCGTCACCACGCCGGGCCCCCCGAGGCCCACGAGCCCTTCGCCCTGCCGCCCGACATCGTCCCGTTCGCCCGGCACGTGGAGATCCGTCCCGTCACCGAGAACCGCCCGTTCGGCGGTGCCGCCGAGGCCGAGCTCACCGCCTGGATCCGCTTGGTCGACGACGACGCCCCGGTCGATGCTGGCCGGCTCGTCATGCTCGTCGACGCGCTGGCGCCGTCCTACACGGCGCTGCTCACCGACCTGGTGCTCGTGCCCACCGTGGAGCTCACGGTGCGACCGGCGGCGGGGTTGGTCGCGGCGGCCTCGCCGTGGGTGCTCCTCGAGGCCCGCACGACCCAGGCCGCGGCGGACGGCTGGCTGATCGAGCAGATCACCGCGTGGGGCGTCGACGGTGCGCTCCTCGGGGTCGCCGAGCAGCTGCGCGTCGTCGCCCGGTGACGCCTGCGCGCTGAGCGGATCCGGGCCGACCAGCGAGCGTCAGCGCTCGGGGAGACGCCAGTCGATCGGGTCGCGTCCCGCCTCGACGAGCGCCGCGTTGGCCCGCGAGAAGGGTCGGCTGCCGACGAAGCCGTTGCTCGCCGACAGCGGCGAGGGGTGCGCGCTCTCGATGATCACGTGGCGCGAGGTGTCGATGAGGGTCCGCTTCTTGCGCGCCGACGCGCCCCACAGGATGAACACGACCCGTTCGGGCTTGTCGTTGACCGCCCGGATCACCGCGTCGGTGAAGCGCTCCCATCCCTTGCCCTGGTGCGAGGCGGCCTGGCGGGCGCGCACGGTGAGCGTGGCGTTGAGCAACAGCACGCCCGGTCGGGCCCACGCTTCGAGGCAGCCGTGCGACGGTGGCGGGATGCCCAGGTCGGCCTCGAGCTCGGCGAACACATTGCGCAGGCTGGGCGGCGGATCGACGCCCGGTCGCACCGAGAAGCACAGGCCGTGGGCCTGACCGGGGCCGTGGTACGGGTCCTGGCCGAGGATCAGGGCCCGCACCTCGGCGTAGGGGGTCAGGTGCAGAGCAGCGAAGACCTCGTCGGGGGCCGGGTAGACGGTGTGGCTCCGTCGCTCCTCCGCGACGAACGCCTGCAGCTCGGCCCAGTAGCCCTGCTCGAGCTCGCCGCGCAGCACGGGGTTCCAGTCGGTGCGGGCCATGGCGGCGTCGACCGTACCCGGCGGTCGGCCCCGGGCGCGAGACTGGAGGGGTCCGACGGTGAGGGGGAGCGATGCACGATCTGGTGATCCGCGCGGGCCGGGTGATCGACGGGTCCGGTGCGCCGGGCTCGGTGGCCGACGTGGCCGTCGACGGCGACCGCATCGTGGCCGTGGGCGACGACGTCGGCCCCGCTCGACGCGAGATCGACGCCGACGGCCTCGTCGTCACCCCCGGCTGGGTCGACATCCACACCCACTACGACGCGCAGGCCACCTGGGACCCCGAGCTCACGCCGTCGGGGTGGCACGGCGTCACCACCGTGGTGATGGGCAACTGCGGCGTGGGCTTCGCGCCCGCCGCGCCCGACCGCCACGACTGGCTCATCGGGCTCATGGAGGGCGTCGAGGACATCCCCGGCGCGGCCCTCACCGCGGGCATGGCGTGGGAGTGGGAGACCTTCCCCGAGTACCTCGACGCTCTCGAGCGCCGTCGCTGGGTGGCCGACGTCGGCACCCAGGTGCCCCACGCCGCGCTGCGGGCCTACGTGATGGGCGAGCGGGGCGCCGCCGACGACCCGGCCACCCCCGACGAGCTGGCGGCCATGCGCGGCCTCGCCGCCGAGGCGCTGCGCGCCGGCGCCCTCGGGGTGTCGACCTCGCGCACGCCGCTGCACAAGTCGATCGACGGTGCGCTGGTGCCGGGCACCACGGTCGACCCGTCCGAGCTGTTCGCGCTGGGCGACGCCGTGCGCGACGCCGGCCACGGCGTGCTCCAGATGGCGTTGCACCACCCCGAGGTGCCGGGCCACCTGCCGTGGCTGCGGGCCCTGGCCGCCCACACCGGCCGGCGGGTGAGCGTCAACCTCCAGCAGACCGACCAGGCGCCCGACCTGTGGCGCGACGTCGCCGCCGGGCTCGACGCGGCCGCCGCCGCCGGTGAGCCGCTGTGGGCCCAGGTCGCCGGCCGGCCCATCGGCATCCTGCTGGCGTGGGAGGCCACGCTGCACCCGTTCGTGCTGCACCCCACGTGGCGGCGGCTGGCCCGCCTGCCCCACGCCCAGCGCCTGGTCGAGCTGCGTCGGCCCGAGGTGCGCGCCGCGCTGCTCGCCGAGTCGCCCGAGGGCGGATCGGGCTTCGTGCGCAACCTGGTCACCGGGTTCGACCGCATGTGGCCCTTCACCGGCGAGACCGACTACGAGCCGAGCGCCGACCGCACCGTCGCCGCCGAGGCCGCCCGGCGGGGGGTGCGCCCCGAGGAGGTGGCGCTGGAGGTCCTGGCCGGCGCCGACGGCACCGGGCTGCTCCTCGTGCCGCTGTTCAACTACTCCGACGGCACCCTCGACCCGCTCCACGAGCTGCACCGCCACCCCCGCACGGTGATGGGCCTCGCCGACGCCGGCGCCCACTGCGGCGCCATCTGCGACGGTGGCATGCCCACGTTCATGGTCACCTTCTGGGCTCGCGACCGCGAGCGGGGCGACCGCCTGCCGCTCGAGCACGTGGTGCGCCGCCAGACCCGCCTCACCGCCGAGCACGTCGGGTTGCTCGACCGGGGCCTCGTCGCCCCCGGCTACCGGGCCGACCTCAACGTCATCGACCTCGACGCCCTCGCCGTCGACGCGCCCACCATGGCCCACGACCTGCCCACCGGCGCCCGCCGGTTCGTCCAGCGGGCCCACGGCTACCGGGCCACCGTCACCGCCGGCACCGTCGTCGCCGAGCACGACCAGCCCACCGGCGACCACCCCGGCCGCCTCCTCCGCGGCCCCCGCCCCGCGCCCTGACCCGCGCAGACGCTGCCCCGCCTCCCCGAACTGGCGAATCGACGGTGCGGGATCCGCACCTGGGGTTCGCCGGTTCGAGACGGACGGCCATCCGCGCCCGCCGCTCCCCGAACTGGCGAATCGACGGTGCGTGAGCCGCACCTGACGTTCGCCGGTTCGAGTGGTGGGTCGGCCCGCCCCGCTCAGCGACAGGTACCGTCGCGGGGATGGGGACCGCGACGGTGACGCACCTGCCCGCTTCCGCCTCATCCGAGGAGGTGGCGGCGGTGCTCGACCGCGACGGCGTGGCCGTGATCGACCGGCTGGTCGACGACGGGGTCATGGACCGTCTCGGCGACGAGCTGGCGCCGTGGATCGACGCCACCGATCACGGCGTCGACGACTTCGGTGGCCACCACACCCGGCGGACCGGTGGGCTCATCGCCCGCTCGGCCACCGCCCGTGACCTGCTCACCCACCCCCTCGTGCTCGACACGGTCGGGCGGGTGCTCGCCCACGCCACCAACCACCAGGTGCACCTCACCCAGGTCATCTCGATCGAGCCCGGCGAGACGGCCCAGCAGATCCACCGAGACCAGTGGGCGTTCGACTTCTTCTCGTTCCCCTCCGGCTACGAGGTGCAGTGCAACACGATCTGGGCGATGACCGACTTCACCGAGGCCAACGGCGCCACTCGGGTCATCCCCGGGAGCCACCGCTGGGACGACCAGCTGCGCCTCGGGCCCGACGACACCGTGCCCGCCGAGATGGAGCGGGGCTCGGTGCTGCTCTACACCGGCAGCCTGTACCACGGCGGGGGCGCCAACCGCTCCGACCAGATCCGGCGGGGCGTGAACCTCACCTACGCGGTGGCCTGGCTCCGCCAGGAGGAGAACCAGTACCTGTCGGTGCCGGTCGACATCGCCCGCGAGCTCCCCGAGCCGCTGCTGCGGCTGATGGGCTACGCCCGCGGCGCCTACGCGCTCGGCTACGTCGACGACCTGCGCGACCCGATCACCGTGCTCGACCGGGCCGGCGCCAGCGGCGGGTTCGGCGACACGACCACCCGCCCCCGCGTGAGCTGAGCCCGGCGCCGTCAGGGGCGCTGGTCGGCGCGCACATCGATGCGATCCGACGGGGCCTCACCCGACCACTCCATCTCGGCGGTCCAGTCGGGGCCGATGTCGCTGCTGGCCTCGTCGAGGACGACCACGCCGTCGACGATGTCGATGAGCGGCGTGACGAGGACCGGCTCGGCCTCGGTGCCGTCGGCGGCCACCCGGGCGGCGACCGCGTCGGAGAAGTTGGCGAGCAGGCTCTCGACGATCGCCTCGTGCTGGCGGGCCAGCGAGCAGCGGGCGCCGTCGGCGACCGTGGCGGCCCGGTCGGCGATGGCGACCAGCGTGCGGTCGTCGCCGCCGCCCCGCCGGAGCGTCTCGAGCTCGGTGGCCAACGCCACGCCGTCGTTCTTGCACGGCGTGCACTGCCCGCACGACTCCACCGCGAGGAACCGTGACACCGCCTGGGCGACCGACACGGGGTCGCGGCGCTCGTCGAACACGATGTAGCCGGTGGCCCCGAGCCCGCCGCCCGCGGCGGCGAGGTCGACGTGGGTGAGGGGGACGGCCAGCGCGGCGGGGGTCATGATCGGGTGCGACACCCCTGACAGCACCATGGCGACGGGTCGCTCGGTGCCGCCGGCGACCTCCTCGATGGCCTCGGCCAGGGGCGTGCCCAACGCCAGCTCGGCCACCCCGGGGTGGCGGACGTCGCCGGTGACGGTGACGACCACCGTGCCGGGCGAGTCGTCGGTGCCGACCTCGCGGAACCGGTCGGGACCCTCGGCGAGGATCCAGGCGACGTGGGCCAAGGTCTCGACGTTGTTGACCAGGGTCGGCGGGGTCGGGCTGGCCTCGTCGGCGGCCGCCATCGCCGTCTCGGCCGGCGACGAGGTGCGGGCCGCATCGTCGTCGAGCCCGTGGCGGAAGGGGGGTGCGAGGCGGGGGAACGGCGGCCGTCCGTCGATCACCTCGAGCATCGCCGTCTCCTCGCCGAGCAGGTAGCGGCCGGGCCCGGCGACCACCGCCAGCTCGATGCCCTCGACCCATCCGGCGGCGCGGACCTCCTCGATCGCCCGCGCGAGGATCTCCCGCTCGACGGTGAACGACTCCTTCGTGCCGATGACCACGCGATCGGCGCCCGTCGCGTGGGCGGCGATGAGCGCGCCTTCGATGACCCGGTAGGGGTTGGTGCGCAGCAACGTCCGGTCCTTGAACGACCCCGGCTCTCCCTCGGCCGCGTTGACCACCACCGTGGCCGGCAACGAGGTCGTGGCGAACTCGGCGACGGTCGTCCACTTGGTGCCGGTGGGGAACCCGGCCCCGCCCCGGCCCCGCAACCCGGCGGCGGACACCAGCGCGATGACCTCGGTCGGCTCGAGCTCGCGCGCGGTGGCGAGGCCGCGTCCACCTCCGTCGGCCACATGGGCGGCGAGGTCGGCCACCGGGGCGCGGTCGAGGACACGGGTGATGCGCATGCCCGGGTTCGTACCCGTCTCACCGGACCCGGAAACGGATTCGGCACGGCCTCGACGACGCAGCGCTCAGCCGGGGGGAGGGGAGGCCAGGGCGTCGCCGTCGGTGGGATCGGGGTCGGGGGCGACGGCACGGAGCCGTTCGCGGGCGGTGTCGAGCTGGCGGCGGAGCTGGGCGGCGTGCTCGGGCGGGAGCCGCTCGTGGGCCGCCTGGGAGGCCGCCTGGTCGAGCGCGGCCAGCGCCG
>DATHSN010000394.1:0-2550 GCA_035464115.1 Acidimicrobiales bacterium
CCACCGCGGCGAGGGTGATCGTCGACGGATCCGGCGATCCGCTGGCGAGGTACGACACGGTCACTCCGGCATGCTCCCACGCCGCCCGCCCGGACCCCTGGCCACCCCAACCCCCTGTCCCCCCGAACCGGCGAACCCACGGTGCGCCATGCGCACCCACGATTCGCCAGTTCACACACGGGTCGGCCCCCACCCGAACCGGCGAACCCACGGTGCGCCACGCGCACCCAGGATTCGCCAGTTCACACACGGGTCGGCCCCCACCCGAACCGGCGAACCCACGGTGCGCCACGCGCACCCACGATTCGCCAGTTCGAGGAGGGTCAGGAACGGGGGGGTGACACGCGCCACATCGCCCCGTACCGTGACGACCACGGTCAACGACAGGGGTCACGCAATGTCGAACCTGTGGAACAACTTCGTCGCGGGCGCCAGCCAGGCCGCCGAGACGGCGAGCGAGGCGGTCGAGGACACCGTCGACGGGGCGAAGGAGGCGGCGGAGCAGGCGGCCGAGGCCGCGGCCCAGGCCGCCCAGGACGCTGCCGAGGCCGCGGCCAAGGCCGCCCACGACGCCCAGGACGCCGCCGAGGCTGGGGCGGCCGCCGCCGGGAACGCGGCCCAGGACGCGTGGGACACGGTCGCGGGGACGACGGGCGGGGTCGGCGTCGACGTCGACGCGAGCGACGGTTCGGTGGGGATCACGGGCCACGTGACCATGGGCGGACAGACCCTCTCGGGCGGTCTGGGCGCGACCGGCCAGTCGTCGTCGACGGGCTGGACGGGATCGGCGCAGGGCCAGGTGGGGGTGAACGACCACGCCGTCGGCGCCGTCGGTCGCATCGACGCCGATCCGGACACGCTCGACCAGGTGGGGCTCGACGCCGGTGGGTTCTACAGCGACCCCACCGGCACCACCTACGAGGGCGGCCTCACCACCAACATCGACGGCTCGCCGGGCCAGGTCGGGGTCGATGCCGGCGGCTACGCCCAGACCGACGACGGCGACGAGGTGTGGCGGGGCGAGGCGGGTGTCACCGCCAACTTCGGCTCCGTCGGGGAGCCGGGCGCCTCGTCGGGCGGCCTCGACGTCGGGGGGTTCGCCGAGACGTTCGTCGACGGCGAGGAGGAGTGGCGAGGCGAGACCGGGATCACCGTCGGTGGGAGCTCGATCTCGAGCGAGGGAGGTGCGTGGCAGGAAGCGGTCGGCATCGGGATGTACACCGAGCAGCACGAGGACGGCGACACCGACCGGCTCGAGGGTGGCATCGGGTTCAACCTCGGTGGCACCCCCACCCAGACCGGTCTCGACGTGGGTGGCTACGCCGAGCAGTACACCGACGGCGAGTTCCACGGCCGCACCGAGTCGGGGTTCACGATCAACGCCGCCCACGACTCCCCCCAGATCGGCGCCGGGGTGTACACCGAGCTGTTCGGCGGCTTCGCCGGCGAGGACGGGCACGTCAGGGCCGAGCTCACCACCGATGCGCACCTCGACCTCGACGCCCAGTCGGCCAGCGCCGGTGTGGGGATCGGCAACGAGGTGTGGGTGACCGAGGGCGACCAGAGCAAGAACCACAGCCAAGAGGTCGGCCTGAAGGCAGGGGTCGAGGCCACGGACGGCGGCGTCGCCGCCAAAGCCGGCATCTACGGCGACGTGGACGGGTCGGCGCCGCGCCACGCTGGTGGCAGCGGCCACGACGACGCCTACGGTGCCTGGACGGGGGTCCAGGTCGGGATCGGGGCCGACGACGACGGCGTCTCCGCCACGGCCGGGGGGTTCCAGGACACCCACAGCGACGCCTCCGGCGAGGAGCGCACCACGACGAGCGACTCGGGGGTGGCGGCGACCTTGTCGTTCGGGCGCGGGGAGGTCACCGCCGCAGCCACCACCTACGAGGAGCGCACCCGCGACGGCGAGCCGACCGGCACCAGCCCCGAGCCGACAGAGCTGGCCTCGGTGTCGTTCGGCGCCGGCTCATCGGGCACCGAGGCCACCGGCACCCGGGAACCCGCCGGCCGCGAGCGCGACGGTGAGGTGCGTGAGGTCCGCGACCCGAGCCGGATGGGGCGCGACGTGGTCGACGAGCGCAGCGAACCGGCGCGCTCCCGCGACGACGGCTCCGCCGACCGCGGCACCGACGACGGGTCCCGCTACGACCACGCCGACCCCACCGACGTCTCGCGGAGCGAGCTGATGATCGGGGGCGCCGACGACACCTTGGCGTTCGACGAGGTCGACGAGGACGACGACACGCCCCTCGAGTGAGGCGCCCGCACGGGCGGCGCCCGCCGCCCACCCACTGAACCGGCGAACCCACGGTGCGCCGCGCGCACCCACGATTCGCCAGTTCGAGGAGGGGCCGCCCACCCACTGAACCGGCGAAACCACGGTGCGCCACGCGCACCCACCATTCGCCAGTTCGAGGAGGGGCCGGCCACCCACCGAACCGGCGAACCCACGGTGCGCCGCGCGCACCCACGATTCGCCAGTTCGCAGGAGGGGGCGGGTCAGCGGGCGGCGAGGAGGGCGTCGCCACCATGCTCGAGCAG
>DATHSN010000395.1:0-6054 GCA_035464115.1 Acidimicrobiales bacterium
GAGCGACCGGTACCCGGGCCCGTCGCCGAGCAGCACCCCGATGGCCTCGATGCCGCGGTTGCGCCGCACGTCGATCATGACGTGCTCGAGCACCGAGGTGGCCTCGAGCAGGTCCTGGAGGTCGCCGGCCACCAACGCGTCGGCGTGCTCCCAGATCAGCGCCAGGCGCGTCGCTCCGGCCGTCGTCAGCACCTCGAACGCTGCGTCGCGGAAGCCGTCCCAGCCGCGCGGGCGGATGTCGTCCGGCACCCCGAGCTGGTCTGCGAACGCCGCCCACAGCGACGGGCCGTCGACCGCCGCTGAGCCGTCGAGGTGGGCCAGGTCGTAGCCCCATGCACCGAGGGCGTCGAGGAGGGCGTCACGGTCGTCGCTGCGGACGCAGACCAGGTACGGGAGGCGGGGCCCGCCGGGTCGTTCGGTCATCGGATCCTCACGAACGCGGGCGCCCCGTGCTGGCCGTAGTGGGTCCACGTGTAGTACACCCGGCGCTTCGCGGGCTCGGCGACGCTCTCGTCGACCACCAGCCGGCGGCGCCCGGGCCAGTGCGCGGTGGGCGGCTGGATGCCCTGCTCGCGGTACGGCACCACGTTGCGCGCCCCTGGAAGGTCACCTGCCCAGTTCTCGTGGTCACCCCGGTTCTCGCACACGCCGGGCACGTGGATCCGGCCGGCGTCGAGCTCGGCGAGGGCGGCGGTGACGGCCTGCTGCTCGTTCGCCTCCCCGTCGCCGACGATCTTGGTGGACGACATCCACGCGATGGCGGTGCCGTTCTCCGCGACGAGGCCCATGGCGACCTTCTGGTCGGCGAGGTCCTGGGTGAACACGCCGGCGTCGGCGTCCTGGGCCGCGACGAGCGCCTGGTCGGGCTTCCAGCCGGCGGCCCGCAGGTCGCGCAGGTTGGACTCCAGCTCGCTGTCGTCGGCGGCCGCGGCCCGCAGGCGCAGCAGCACCTCGGGGCTGCCGGCGAGGGGCAAGAGCGTCAGCAGCGTGGTGCTCGACATCTGTCCGAGGAGGCTGACCAGAACCTCGGCGGTGAGCGCCGGCGGCCCCGCGGTGAGCGCGACGACGTCGTCCTTCTTGGCCACGTTCTTGGCCGCCGCGAGCAGTGCCGCACCGCGGTCGCTGCTCGCCGCGAGGCGGCCGACGACGACATCGACCGGGAACGACTGCGACAGCGTGATCAGGTCCTTCGGACCGATCCCGCCGAGCACGGCGAGCAGCTGGGTGTCGGAGAAGGACAGACGCAGCTGGTTGAGCTGCGGCTTGTTGGAGCACCACCGCGACAGCGCTTCCTCGGTCTGCTCGAACGCGAGCCGCTCGGCGGCGGCCTCGGCCTCCTTCGTCGCCGCCTCCTTCTTCGCAGTCTCCTTGGCGTCGGCCTGACGGCGGGCCTCGGCGAAGCCGGCGGCGAGCAGACCGACCTCCGTCTCGAGGGCGGCGACGTCGACGCCTCCCGGCGAGGCCAGGGCTTTCTTCACCCGGTCGGCCGCCTTGCGGCGCCCGTCGCGCGTGCGCTTGTCGGCGAAGGTGTTGATCTCGACCCAACCGGTGAGGCGGTCCTGCAGCACGGTGAGCCGCTGCCGCTCGTCGGGGGTCATCGAGGCCTCGGACGGGGGCGTCGGTTCCGGCGTCGACGACGTGCTCGCCGAGGCGGTGTCGGGGATCTGCGGTGTGGAGGCCCCACCACCTGATCTCGGCCGGTACAGCGAGTAGACCTTCCAGCCCGTCGTCACCGGGCTGACCTCGAGCGTGGCCGGGTCGACCTCGGGCATCCAGCGGTACCCCACGCGCCCCTCAGGCGTGTCGATGTGCCCCTCGGGGTCGGTGTCGGTCTCGACGTAGCGGCGACGGATCTGGCGGGCGGCGGCCCCGCCCGAGCGCTGCTGGATCGTGTGGGCCAGCTCGTGGGCCAGTAGCTCCTGGCCGGGCCGGCTGGTGGCGTCGGGGATGCCGTCGCGGAAGAACACGTCCTGGCCGACGGTGAACGCCCGCGCCGAGAGCTGGTCGTTCAGCGCGGCGGCCTCGCGGCCGGCGTGGAGGCGGACGCCGGAGACGTCGGCACCGAGCGCCGCCGACATGTCGTCGCGCGCCCGTGGCGCCAACGGCTGGCCGGGACCGCTGGCCCGCACCGCCGACTCGGTCGCTGCGTCGAGGGTGCCGCCGGCTGCGCCGACCACCGCCCGGCGCTGGGCCGCTGGCGCCGTCGCGGCCGGGGCCGTCTCGGTCGCCGCCGTCGCGGTCGCCGCACTCGCTCCGCCGCCCTGCAGGGCAGCGACGACCTGATCGGCGATGGCGTCCGCCTCGCGTTCGGCGGGATCGGTCGCCGCGCCGACCTCGAGCTTGGGCTGGGCCGCCGCCAGCAGGGCGCTGACCGCCCGGTTGCCGGCGCGGTGGTTCAGCACGCGCAGCTCGTCGGCCGCCGAGCCGCGGCGCTCGACCGGTGCGGGCGCCGGGCCCTGGGCCGTCCCGGAGACCGGATCGTCGACCCGGCGACGGCCGGTCCTCACCGCCGCTCCCCCACGACTCGCCCGCCCTGCGTCTCGCCGCCCGACCCACGTCGCATGGCTCACTCGCTCTCACCGGACCGGGATGGTCGCGGCCGTACCGTAGCGGGCCGGCGCCACCGAGGACGGGGCCCCCGGGTCACCGGTAGGCTCGGCGCCATGATCAAGCTGCTGAAGCGGTGGTGGGCGTACACGACGGCACGGCTCACCGGGAAGTTCGAGGCCAACGCCGACCCCAAGGTCCAGCTCGAACAGGCCATCGCCGACGCCCAGGACCAGCACCGCCGGCTCAAGGAGCAGGCGGCCAACGTCATCGCCCACCAGAAGCAGACCGAGATGCGCCTGTCGCGGGCGCTCGAGGACTACGAGCGGGTGAGCGGCAACGCCCGCCAAGCCGTGATCATGGCCGACGAGGCGGCCCGCGCTGGCGATGAGACACGCCTCACCGACCTCACCCAAGCGGCCGAGGGCTTCGCCAACCGCATGATCTCCCTCGAGCGAGAGGTGGAAGACCTCAAGGCCCTGCACCAGCAGGCCACCCAGGCGTCCGAGGGCGCCCGCAACGCCGTCACCCAGAACTCGGCGGCGCTGCAGCGCAAGCTGTCGGAGCGCCAGAAGCTCCTCTCCCAGCTCGACCAGGCCAAGATGCAGGAGCAGATGAACACGGCCATGGCGAGCCTGTCGGAGACCGTCGGCGAGGACGTCCCCACCTTCGACGAGATCCGCGAGAAGATCGAGGCCCGCTACGCCACCGCGAAGGGCATGTCGGAGCTCACCGAGTCGTCGGTCGAGTCCAAGATGCTCGAGGTCGAGCGGGCCACCATGAACAACGAGGCCCGCGCTCGTCTCGACGAGATCCGCGGCCAGCTCGGGCTGGCGGCCCCCACCGCTGAGCCGTCGGCGGCCGAGCTGCAGGCCAAGATCGAGCAGCTCAAGGCCGGCGCCCCCGAAGGCGCCCCCGCCCCCACCGCCGACGAGCAGCGCACCGAGGGCTGACCCCTCCCCACCCCGCCTTCTCGGGGGCTACGGGAGCACCACGAGGTCGTCGCGGTGCACGACCTCGTGGGGCACACCGTCGGGGAGCCCGTCGGTGCGGCGCCCGGCCACCGTGCGGAGCGTGTCGCTGGCCACCCGGGTGAGGCCCTTGGCGAACACGCTGCCGCTGGTGTCGGCGATCTCGACCGGGTCGTCCTCGCCGAACGCGCCCCGCACCTCGACCACACCCGCAGCCAGCAGCGAGCGGTGACCCTCGACGAGGGCCCGTCGGGCCCCGTCGTCGACGACGATGGTGCCCGACGCCCCCACCGCGAAGGCGATCCAGAGCTTGCGAGCCGCGAGGCGGGTGGGCCGCGGGTGCACCACGGTGCCCACCCCCGGGGTGGCCAGCACCGCGTCGGCGAGCACGCCGTCGCGGTGCGCGGCGGCGATCACCGCCCGCACCCCTGACCACGCGGCGATCTTGGCCGCGGCGATCTTGGAGGCCATCCCGCCGCTCCCCCGCGCCGTGCCCGCCCCACCGGCGAGCGCCTCGAGCTCGTGGTCGATCTCGATGATCTCCTCGATGAGCGACGCCGACTCGTCGAGGCGGGGATCGGCGGTGAGCAGCCCGGGCGTGTCGGTGAGCAGGACGAGCACGTCGGCCTCGACCAGGTGGGCGACGAGCGCGGCGAGCCGGTCGTTGTCGCCGAAGCGGATCTCGTCGTCGGCGAGGGCGTCGTTCTCGTTGACGATGGGGATCACGCCGAGCTCGAGCAGGCGGGCGAGGGTGCCGCGGGCGTGGAGGTACTGCTGGCGGATCATGAAGTCGAGCGGGGCGATGAGGACCTGGCCGGCGACCAGCCCGTGGCGGGCGAGGGTGTCGTCGTAGACCCGCATGAGGTTGCTCTGGCCCACCGCCGACACCGCCTGCAGCGTGCGGGCGTCGCGGGGTCGCAGGTCGCCGCCGAGGCCGAGCACGGGCAGCCCCGCGGCGATGGCGCCGGACGTGACCAGCACGACGGTGTGCCCGTCGGCGCGCAGCGCAGCGAGCTCGCGGCAGAGCTTCTCGATGGCCGCGATCGCGATGGTGCCGTGGTGGTCGGTGATCGACGAGGTGCCGATCTTGACGACGACCTTCACCGCCACGCCCCGTCGGCGCGGGTCTCCCCCTGTGCGCTCACCCGTCAGCCTCGTACTCGAGCTCGAGGCGTCCGATGCGCACCGTGTCGCCCTGCTCGGCGCCGGCGCGGGCGAGCGCGGCGTCGACCCCCAGCTTGCGCAGGCGGTGCTGGGCGTAGGCGAGGGCTTCGGGGTTGGTGAGGTCGGACAGCGCCACCGCCCGCTCGGCCTGGCGGCCGACGACCACGAACGCGCCGTCGTCGTCGCGCTCGACGCGGATGCCCTCGCCGATGGGGCGGTGCACCACGAACGCATCGGGTTCGGGCACGCTGGCGCGGGCCTCGCCGACCATGGTGGCGAGGCGGCCGACGAGCTCGGGGAGACCGTCGCCCAAGATGGCCGAGATGCGGTGCTCGAGCACGGCCTCGTCGTCGGCGGTGAGCTCGGGGGCGTCGTCGCCCAGGGCCTCGGCGAGATCGGCGCGGGACCCCACCGCGACGCGGGGACGGTCGAGCAGCTCGGGCTGGTAGCGACGCAGCTCGTCGAGCAGGACCGCCTGCTGCTCGGCGGGGCCCCGCCCGTCGACCGGCGCCAGGTCGAGCAGGATCACGAGCACCCGGGCCCGCTCGACGTGGCGGAGGAACTGGTGGCCGAGCCCGCGGCCCTCGGCGGCGCCCTCGATGAGGCCGGGGATGTCGGCGACGACGAACTCGACCTCGTCGTCGGTGCGCACCACCCCGAGGTTGGGCTCGAGGGTGGTGAAGGGGTAGTCGGCGATCTTGGGCTTGGCGGCCGAGATGCGCGAGATCAGCGTGCTCTTGCCGACGTTGGGGAACCCGACCAGGGCCACGTCGGCCATGAGCTTGAGCTCGAGGCGCAGCCAGCGCTCCTCGCCGTGCTCGCCCTGCTCGGCGAAGGCGGGGGCCCGGCGCTGGTTGGTGAGGAACCGGGCGTTGCCCCGCCCGCCCTGGCCGCCGCGGGCGGCGAGCCAGCGGTCGCCGTGCGACACGAGGTCGGCGAGCACGGCGCCGGTGTCGTGGTCGCGCACCACGGTGCCCTCGGGCACGTGGACGTCGAGCGAGTCGCCCGACGAGCCGTGGCGCCGCTTGCCCGACCCGTGGGTGCCGCTCTCGGCCCGCCGGTGGGGGTGGTCGCGGAACGCGAGGAGCGACGCCACGTTGTGATCCGCTTCGATCCAGACGTCACCACCGTGTCCGCCGTCACCGCCATCGGGTCCACCACGGGGGACGTGTGCTTCTCGACGGAAGGCGACAGCACCCGCGCCTCCGTCCCCGCCACGCGCGTTGAGCTGGACCTCGTCGACGAACTGCGACTCCCTGCCCATGACCTCAGGATACGGTTGCGGGGACGCGGACGGGACGGGCGCGTCCGATGAGAGCCGCGCCGATCGGCGCTACTCCGTGACGACGTCGACGAGCTTGCGGCCTCGACG
>DATHSN010000396.1:0-18067 GCA_035464115.1 Acidimicrobiales bacterium
GACCTCGTCGACCGTGGGCGGATCCTCGACGGCGGCGTCCTCGGCCGGCACCGCCCCGTGCTCGGTGTAATCGGTCATGCCCGCGCGACTACCCGGCGGACCGCCCGCCAACCGGAGAGACCTCCGAGGAGGCAGCGTGCCAGCATCGAGCGGTGCGCGTCGCCCTCACCTCGGTGCTGCCGGTGGACCTGGCGACGGTCGCCGGAGCGCACGGCGTCGGACGAGCGGTGGTCGTGCCCACCGCCGCTGACGGGCTCGCCGACCGAGACGACATCGTCGGGCCCGTGATCGCAGCCGCCGGCGGGCTCGCCGCCGAGGTCGACGTGCTCGACCTGGCGACCGCGTCAGCCGACGACGTGGACGAGCGGGTCGGTGCCGCCGAGGTGATCGTCGTCGGGGGCGGCGACCCCTTCGCGCTCCTCACCGCCATCCAGCGGACCGGGTTCGACCGTGCGGTGCGCGAGGCCGTGGCGCGGGGCACCACCTACGTCGGCATCAGCGCAGGCGCCACCACCGCCGGCCCCACGCTGGCGCCGCTCGTCGACGTGAGCCCGTTCGACCCGCCGACCGGGCTCGGCATGGGTGCGATGGCTGTCGTCCCCGTGCTCGTCCTCCCCCACGACGACCGACCGGGCCGACGGGCACTCCACGCACGGGCGCTGCGCCGGTGGGGACGAGACACCTCGATGCTCGCGCTCGCCGATGACGAGCACCTGATCGTCGGCGACGACGGCTGGCGCCTCGTGCGGTCCGATCGCACCGCGCTCCGACCCGCCCGCCCGACCGACGCCAGCGGCATCGCGGCGACGTTCACCGCAGCCGGAAGGGCCGAGTGGTCGGCGTTCCTGGGGGTCGAGCGGATGGCCGACCTGGAGCCCCCCGTCGACGCGTGGGCCGACCGCATCGACGGCGGCGGTTCCGACCACCTGGTGGTCGCCGAGATCGCAGGACGGATCGCCGGGGTCGTGTGGGTCCGCCCCCCGATCGAGGGCACAGAGTCGGGCGAGGGCGAGGTGGCCGCCCTCTACACCCACCCCGAAACCTGGGGCCGTGGCCTCGGCCGCCGACTCCTCGACCTCGGCCTCGACCAGCTCCGAGCGCACGGCTGTGACGAGGCGGTGCTGTTCACCGAGGAGCGAAACGCCCGACCCCGACGGGTCTACGAGCGGGCGGGGTGGCGCACCGACGGCACGATCCGGGAGCGACCGTTCCTCGGTGCCCCGCTGCGCGAGGTGCGCTACCGCCTGGCGCTGTGACGGTTGCGCTGATCAGCGGGCGGACGCGCCCCCGTCGGAGTGCAGCAGCTGGCCATTGATCCACCCGCCCTCGGCCGAGACCAGGAACGAGACGAGGTTGGCGACGTCGGTCGGGAGCCCCAGGCGTCCACCGGGGGTGGATGCCAGCACGGCGGACCGGACCTCGTCGTCCATCCAGCCGGTGTCGACCGGCCCCGGGTTCACCACGTTGGCGGCGATCCCGAGGTGGGCGAGCTCGCGGGCCGCCGCGAGCGTGATGCGGTCGAGGGCCCCCTTGCTCGCCCCGTACGGCAGGTTCCCGACGGTGTGGTCGCTCGTGAGGCTGACGATCCGCCCGGTGCCGGCCGGACCGCGGAACCGCAGCCCCATCTCACGGATCAGCAGCCACGTCGCCCGCGCGTTCACCGCCATGTGACGGTCGAAGCTCTCGACGGTGGTGTCGAGCAGGCCGGAGTCGACCGACTCGCAGTGGCACACCACGAGCACCGACACCGAGCCGAGCGCGGCCTCGACGGCGTCGAACACCTCGGCCGCCGCGGCCGGCCGCTCGAGGTCGGCCTCGACCGCAGTGGTGCGGACGCCGACCCGCTCGGCGACCTCGGCCAGATCGATCGCGTCGGGATCGGCGCCCCATGGCATGCGCTCGTCGTACCGACGCCACCAGGTGATCCCCACGTCGAGACCGTCGCGAGCCAGTCGCTCGGCCACGGCCGCGCCGATCCCGATGCGCCGGCCGACCCCCGTCACGAGGGCGACCGGCCGGTTCCCCTCGTCGATCACGGTCTCCACCGCCACAGCGTGGCCCGGACGGACGACAGCCTGCACCCGGGTTTCCGGCGTCGGACTGTCACCAGCGGCCGTGGCGGACCAGGTCGTCGAGCGCGATGCGGGGCGAGCCCACCCGGTTCGGGTCCGGCGGGCCGGGATGGCCGAGCACCACGCCCATCGGCGCCTCGACCTCGGCCGGGATCCCGAGCAACGGCCGGATCCGGTCCTGGTGCTGGAAGGTCACCGGACAGGTGGCCAGGCCCAGGTCGTGCGCCGCGAGCATGGCGTTCTGGGCCATCCGCCCGAGATCGAACAGGCGGAGCTGCTCGGTCGGCCCGGCGAGCACCAGGGTGCAGGGCGCGGTGTGGATCCACCCGGTGAAGTCGCCGCACTCGGCGAGGCGGGCCCGGTCGTCCGCGTCGGTGACCACCACGATGCGGGTCACCTGGGAGTTCTTGGCACTGCCGGCCATCCGCGCCGCCCGCAGGACGGCATCGAGCTCGTCGTCGGCGAGCGGGTCGGGCCGGTACGAGCGGGTGTCGCGCTTGGTGGCGATGGCGCGCTGGGTGTCCACGTCGGTCCTCCGGGGTGGGCGAGCGCCCAGCATCGCGCTCCGACCCCGAGCCCGTCGCTCCGGCCCCCTCACGAACCGGCGAATCGACGGTGCGGATCCCGCACCCGACGTTCGCCAGAACCAGAGCGGTCCGAACCGGCGAATCGACAGTGCGGATCCCGCACCTCACGTTCGCCAGAACCGGGGCGGTTGACGCCCGTGCTCCTGGACCGGGTCCCACGGGACGGCCCGTGGGGGCGACGATCGCCGACGGTCAGGCGCCGACGGTGGCGAGCGCCCGGTCGACCAGCTCGCGCGCCTCCGCGTCGATGCGCCGGCGGTGCAGGGCCATGCCGCCGATGACGTCGCCGCCACGGTCGGCGACGATCGCCGTCATCTTCTCGAGCGTCTTGCCCGGGTCGAGGGCGTAGGTGCAGAACACCGCGGCCCGCTTGCCGGCGATCGTGGGCATGGCCTTGAGCCGACCGAGCCGGGCCGGCTTCTGGCCGACGAAGAACAGGCCGTCGACCCAGCTGCCCACGAACACGAGGTCGGCCGCGGACAGCGCCGCGAGATCGACGTTGGTGATCGGCGACACCGTGGCGTCGACCCCGTTGGCCCGCAGCTCCTCGCCGATGACCTCGGCCGCCTGCCGGGTGTTGCCGGTGAGGCTCTCGTAGATCACCACTGCGTTCACGACGACCTCCCCGGACCGGTTCCCCACTGGAGCAGCACGGTTCTATCACTGGCAGGGGTTGGGAGCGGCCGTCCCCGCCGGCGAGACTCCGGGGATGGCCGCTGCCGAACACCCCGACGATCCCGAACACCCCGTCGACGCCGTCGTGCTCGTGTCGTTCGGAGGTCCCGAGGGCCCCGACGACGTCCTGCCGTTCCTCGAGAACGTCACCCGTGGGCGGGGCGTCCCCCGCGAGCGGCTCGAGGAGGTGGCCGAGCAGTACCTGCGCTTCGGCGGGGTGTCGCCGATCAACGACCAGAACCGGGCGTTCCGCGCCGCCCTCGAGGCCGAGCTCGCCGAGCGGGGCCCGGCGCTGCCCGTCTACTGGGGCAACCGCAACTGGGCGCCGTTCCTCACCGACACGGTGCGCCAGATGGCCGACGACGGGATCCGCCACGCGGTGGCCCTGGTGACGTCGGCGTACAGCTCGTACTCGGGGTGCCGGCAGTACCGCGAGGACATCGAGCGGGCCCGGGCCGAGGTGGGCGACGCCGCCCCGCAGATCGACAAGATCCGGGCGTTCTGGAACCACCCCGGCTTCATCGGCCCGTTCCGCACCGCGCTCACCGCCGCCCTCGGCGACCTCCCCGCCGACCGGCGCCGCCGGGCCCGGCTGGTGTTCACCGCCCACTCGCTGCCCGTGTCGCTCGCCGCCACCAGCGACTACGAGGCCCAGCTGCGCGAGGCCGCCGGCCTGGTGGCGGCCGCGGCCCCCGAGCTCGAGTGGGACCTGGTGTGGCAGTCGCGCAGCGGACCGCCGCAGGTGCCGTGGCTCGAGCCCGACGTCAACGACCACCTCCGCGCCCTCGCCGAGCAGGGCGTCGACACGGTGGTGGTCGTCCCGGTCGGGTTCGTGTCGGACCACCAGGAGGTCATCTTCGACCTCGACACCCAGGCCGCGGAGACCGCCGCCGAGCTGGGCATGACGTTCGCGCGGGTCCCGACCCCCGGCACCCATCCCGAGACGGTCGCCATGGCCCGCGAGCTGGTGGCGGAGCGGGCGGGTGTCACCCCCACCCGTCGCACCCTCGGCCACCTCGGCCCTCGCGCCGACGTGTGCCCGCACGACTGCTGTCCCGCCCCCACCCGTCCCGCCGGGCGCCCACCCGCAGCGGGGTAGGCCCCCGCCACGCCGCCGACGAGCGGCGGCGCCCTGCCGCCGGCCCCGCCTCGTTCAGAGCAGGCGCTCGATCACCTCGGCCACGCCGTCGGCCGCGTTGGGCGGCGCCACCTCGTCGGCCGCGGCCAGCACCTCCGGATGGGCGTTGCCCATCGCCACGCCCCGACCGGCCCAGGTGAGCATGCCGAGGTCGTTGCGGTGGTCGCCGAAGGCCAGCACCTCGTGGGCCGCCACGCCCCACCGCCCGCACAGCGCAGCGAGCGCGGTGGCCTTGTCGGCCCCGTCGACGGTGATCTCGACGAACGCCGCGCCCGACGTCGACGCCACCACACCAGGGGGGAGGACGCCGTCGATGGCGCCCAGCAGCGCGTCGTGCGAGACGGTCGGGTGGGTGACCAGCACCTTCGTCAGGTCGGTGTCGGCCGGGGGGTCGTCGGCGACCCCGGCGAGCTGCTCGCCATCGGTGGGCGGCCGCTGCGCGACCCACGTCGGGTCCCAGCCGAAGCCGTCGAGGTGCTCCCAGCCCAACCCCACGTCGGGGATCGCGGCCCGCAGCGCGGCGACGACCGCCGTGGCGGTGATCGCCGGGATCGGCGTGTGGTCCTCGATCACGACCGGCGACAGCCGCACCACCATGGCGCCGTTGGAGCAGATGGCCCGGTCGACCACGCCGACCGGCGCCACCTTCGGCGCGGCCGTGCGGTGGCTGCGGCCGGTGGCGGCCACCACCTGGATCCCGAGCGCGTGGGCGGCGCGCAGGGCCTCGACGGTGCGGGCCGAGACCACGCCGTCGACCCCGAGGAGCGTGCCGTCGAGATCCGTGGCGCTCACCCGGGGGCGCCCGGGCGACCCCGAGGGATCGACGCCGGAGGCGCGGGGACGCGGCCGGTCGAGGGAGGACACGCCGGGCAGGCTACGGCGAGGGCCCGGGGTCGGGCGCTCCGAGGGCCGTGGCCGGGCCGGCACCGTCGGCGCCGGCGATCCGACCCCGGACGCACCGCGGCCCCGCGCTGTGGCAGCGTGCGGGGATGGTCGAGACCGCCCCCACCATCGAGCAGGTCGGCTGGTGACACCGTCCCGCCCCGAGCCGCGGCCGCCGGGCGAGCCCGTCGGGCCCCGCACCCGGGCGTTGCACGCCGGTGGCCGCCCCGACCCCACCACCGGCGCCCGGGCCGTGCCGATCTACCAGACCACGAGCTTCGTGTTCGAGGACGCCGCCGACGCCGCCGACCTGTTCGCCCTGCAGAAGTACGGGAGCATCTACTCCCGCATCTCCAACCCGACGGTGGCCGCCCTCGAGGAGCGCATGGCCAGCCTCGACGGCGGGCTCGGCGCGGTGGCCACCTCGAGCGGGCAGGCCGCCGAGCTCGTCACCTTCGCGGCGCTCGCCGGCGCCGGCGACCACGTGGTCGCCTCGGCGCACCTCTACGGCGGCACCCGCACCCTCCTCGACGTCACCCTGCGCCGCTTCGGGCTCGACACCACCTTCGTGGCCGACCCCACGCCCGACCACGTCGCCGCCGCCATCGGCGAGCGGACCCGGGCGGTCTACGTCGAGGTGGTCGCCAACCCGTCGGGACGGGTCGCCGACCTGGCCGGTCTGGCCGACGTGGCCCACGCCGCCGGCGTGCCCCTCGTCGTCGACGCCACCGTGGCCACCCCGGCGCTGTGCCGGCCGATCGACCACGGCGCCGACCTGGTCGTGCACTCGGCCACCAAGTTCCTCGGCGGGCACGGCACCACCCTCGGCGGGGTGGTCGTCGAGTCGGGTCGCTTCGACTGGGCCAACGGCCGGTTCCCGGAGATGACCGAGCCGGTGCCGTCCTACGGGGGCATCTCGTGGTGGGGCAACTTCGGCGAGTACGGCTTCCTCACCCGGTTGCGCTCCGAGCAGCTGCGCGACCTCGGCTGCTCGCTGTCGCCGCACAGCGCGTTCCTCCTCCTCCAGGGGGTCGAGACCCTCGACCTGCGCATGCGGGCCCACGTCGACAACGCCCGCGTCGTCGCCGAGTGGCTCGACGACGATCCCCGGGTGGCGTGGGTGAGCTGGGCCGGCCTGCCGTCGCACCCCGACCACGAGCTGGCCCGCCGCTACCTGCCGCTCGGGCCGGGTGCCGTCTTCGCGTTCGGCGTGCGGGGCGGCCGCGAGGCCGGCCGCCGGTGCATCGAGGCGGTCGAGCTGTGCAGCCACCTCGCCAACATCGGCGACGCCCGCACGCTCGTCATCCACCCGGCGTCGACCACGCACGCCCAGCTGTCGGCCGACGCGCTCGCCGCCGCCGGGGTGTCCGAGGACCTCGTCCGCATCTCGGTGGGGCTCGAGGACCCCGAGGACATCCT
Source organism: Acidimicrobiales bacterium (assembly GCA_035464115.1). Classification (GTDB taxonomy): domain Bacteria; phylum Actinomycetota; class Acidimicrobiia; order Acidimicrobiales; family SKKL01; genus DATHSN01. The sequence goes on from DATHSN010000396.1 coordinate 6,774, forward strand.
CGCCGACCTCGACCGGGCGCTCGACGCGGCGGTGCACCCGTGACCGCCGCGCCGCCCCGGAGCGCCACCCCCGACCCGTCGGCCCGCGAGCGCCTCGCCATCCTGCGCCGCACCCGCAGCGTCGCCATCGTCGGCATGTCGGCCGATCGGGCCCGCCCGAGCCACTTCGTGGCCACCTACCTCACCAGCTCGAGCACCGACTACGAGGTCTGGTTCGTGAACCCGCGCGGCGGCGAGATCCTCGGGCGGCCGGTGTTCGCGTCGCTCGACGCCCTCCCGGTGGTGCCCGACCTGGTCGACGTGTTCCGCCGGGTCGACGACCTGCCCGGCGTCGCCGACGAGGCGATCGCCCTGGGGGCGTCCACGCTCTGGTTCCAGCTCGGGTTGCGCCACGACGCGGCGGCGGCCACAGCACGGGCCGCCGGGCTCGACGTGGTGCAGGACCGCTGCCTCAAGATCGAGCACGCCCGATTCGCCGGCGGCCTGCACCTGGCCGGGTTCGACACGGGCGTCATCGACTCCCGTCGCACCGGCCCGCGCTGACCGGGGTCGGCCCGGGGTCGAGGGCCCCGGGCGGGCCGGCGCCTACTGGCGGGCCGGCACCGAGGCGGCCAGGTGCGACGGGACGACGTCGTAGGACACCTGGCGGGCGGTGAAGCTGCCCCGGGCACCGGTGATCGAGCGCAGGTCGATGGCGTAGCGGACGATCTCGGCGGTGGGCACGGTGGCGGTGATGGCGATGGCGTCGGTGCCGACCGGTTCGGTGCCCGACACCTTGCCCCGCCGCGACGACAGGTCGCCCATGACGTCGCCCTGGATGTCGGTGGGGACCACCACGATCAGCTCGGAGATGGGCTCGAGCAGCACCGGCTCGGCCTTCTCCATGGCCTCGCGGAAGCCGAGGCGACCGGCGGCCCGGAAGCTCATCTCGGAGCTGTCGACCGAGTGGGCCTTGCCGTCGGTGCAGCGCACCCGCACGTCGACCACCGGATAGCCCTTGAGGACCCCGCCCTCGGCCATGGTCTCGGCGACGCCGCGCTCGACCGCGGGGATGAACTGGCGGGGGATGGCGCCGCCCACGATCTGGTCGACGAACTCGAACCCGCCACCGCGCTCGAGGGGCTCGACCACGATGGTGGCGACGCCGAACTGGCCGTGGCCCCCGGACTGCTTCTTGTAGCGACCCTCGGCCTCGGCCTCGGCGGTGATCGTCTCGCGGTAGGCGACCTGGACGTCGGCGGTGTCGACCTGCACGCCGAACTTGCGGGCCAGGCGCTCGAGGGTGACGGTGAGGTGGGTGTCGCCGGTGCCCGACAAGAGGGTCTGGTGGGTCTCGTCGTCGTGGCGGAGGGCGAGCACCGGGTCCTCCTCCTGGAGGCGGTGCAGGGCCGTGGCGAGCTTGTCCTCGTCGGCCTGGGTGCGGGCGGTGATGGCGACCGAGTGCACGGCCTCGGGCCAGCGGGGGGCGGGCACCGTGACCGGCATGCCCTTGGGCGCCAGCGTGTCGCCGGTGGCGGTGGCGGAGAGCTTGGCGACCGCGGCGATGTCGCCGGCCACGACCTCGGTGACGGGCTCCTGGGTGGCGCCCCGGAGGTGGAACAACCCGTGGAGGCGCTCGTCGGCGCCGGTGCGCGGGTTCACCAGGTGGTCGTCGGCCCGGATGGTGCCCGACAGGACCCGGAACAGCGAGATCTGGCCGACGTAGGGGTCGGCCACCGTCTTGAACACCAGCGCCAGCGGCGAACCGGCCGGATCGGGCGCCACCTCGACCTCGCCGTCGCCGGCGGTGACCGTCTCGGCGGGACGGTCGGCGGGCGACGGGCCGATCTCGCAGATGAAGTCGAGCAGCCGGTCGACGGCGATGGGGCCGGTCGCCGACCCGCACACCACCGGGAACACCGACGCCGCCGTGACGCCGTGCAGCAGGGTGTGCTCGAGCTGCTCGACCGATGGGGTCTCGCCCTCGAGGTAGCCGGCGAGCAGATCGTCGTCGGCGACCACGATGCCCTCGACCAGGTTGTCGTGGATCTGGTGCTCGAGCTCCTCCATCTCGTCGGGGATCTCGGTCTGCTCGGCGTGGCCGCTGTCGTAGATCCACGCGGTGTCGGTGAGCAGGTCGGCGATGCCGTGGAAGCCGGCCTCGCTGCCGATGGGCAGCTCCAGGGGTGCGATGCCGGATCCGAACCGGTCGCGCAGGTCGTCGAGGGTGCGCTCGAACGATGCCCGCTCGCGGTCGAGCTTGTTGATGAACACCATGCGGGGCACGCCGAGCTCCTCGCAGAGCCGCCAGACCGACTGGGTGCCGACCTCGACCCCGTCGACGGCGCTCACGACGAACACGGCGAGGTCGGCGACCCGCAGCGCAGCGCGGACCTCGCCCACGAAGTCGGGGTCGCCCGGGGTGTCGATGACGTTGACCCGGTGGTCCTTCCAGTCGAGGGGGGCCACGGCCAACGAGAGCGAGATGCCGTGGGACTTCTCCTCGGGGTCGGTGTCGGTGGTGGTCGTGCCGTCCTCCACCCGCCCGATGCGCGTCAGCAACCCGGCCCGGAACAGCATCGCCTCGACGAGGGTCGTCTTGCCGGCGCCGGAGTGGCCCACGAGAGCCACGTTGCGGATGCGGTCGGTGGTGATGGTGGTCACGGCGGTCCTCCACTGGCCTGGGAGCCCGCACGCTACCGCCCCGCAGGGACCCCGGACCCAGGGACGAAGGGCCCGGTTCGCCGGGACCTCCGGGCGGCGGACGGCCCATCGCGGAGCCGGCCGGAGCCGGGGTCGGCGGGGGCGCCCCTCGTCGCCGTCAGCCGACGGCGTCGGCGTCGAGCTCCTCGACGGTGCCGTCGGCGTGGCGGGCGAACCGACCCCGGTCGCGCGGGTGGGTGGGATCGGCGTCGGCCCACGGCCAGCCACCGAACTGGGTGCGCTGGTAGTCGTCGAACGCCCGGGCGATCTCGGCCTTGGTGTTCATCACGAACGGCCCGTACTGCGCGACCGGCTCGCCGATGGGCCGCCCCTGCAGCATCAGCAGCTCGGTGCCCTCACCGCCGTCGACCAGCTCGAGGGCGACGGAGGCGTCGACGACCGCCCCGGTGCTCGGGCCGACCTCGTGACCGGCGACGACCAACGGCCCGCCCTCGAACAGGTAGAGGGTGCGCACCGTGTCGGCGCCCGCCGCCGCCGGCAGGGTCCAGGTGGCGTCGGGCTCGAGGCGCACGTGCCAGATGGCGACGTCGGCCTCGGGGCGCGCCGCCCACGAGCTCGGGGGTGGCGGCGGCGCGGACTGCCCGTCGAGCGTGCCCGCCACCACGGTGATCTCCGCCCGTCGACCCTCGGCGTCCTTGGCCACGATGCGGGGCTGGGTGTGGTCCCACTGCATGGTGAAGTGCGGGTCGACCATCTTGTCGGCGGCCGGCAGGTTCACCCAGATCTGGAACAGGTGCAGCGGGTTGGGCCCCTCGGTGTCGACCAGCGGGAACATCTCGGCGTGCTGGATGCCGGCTCCGGCGGTGAGCCACTGGGTGTCGCCCCGGCCGTAGCGAGCGGTGGCGCCCATCGAGTCGGTGTGGTCGACCAGGCCCTCACGCACGTAGGTGACGGTCTCGAACCCGCGGTGCGGGTGCTGGGGGAACCCGGGCACGACCGAGCCGTGGTACATGTTCCACCCGTCGATCCCGCCGAAGTCCTGGCCGATCGGACGGCCGGCGAGCGACGCCGCCGGGCCCATCTCGTCGGTGCCCACGGGGTAGTCGTCGCGGTGGTGGGCGCAGAAGAGGAACGGATCGATGGTCGGCCACTGCGCACCGAGGGGCACGGTCTGTCGCACCGGGGAGCTCATGGCCGACAGGCTACGGCGGGCCGCCAGGCGGTCCACCGGGGCGCGGCCCGGCGCGCTGCCCATGGCCGCCACGTCCGTCCTTCCGGCAGAAGTGGTCGCTGAGCAGCCACTTCTGCCGGAAGAACGGCGCAGCGGGTCCGCCGATCAGGCCTCGAGGCGGGCGGTGACGATCGCGGCGCCGACGATGCCGGCCTGGTTCTCGAGGGCGGCGGGCACGATCTCGGTCCGGCGTCGCAACAGCGGGAGGAACTTGTCGGCCCGCCGGCTCACCCCGCCCCCGATGACGATGAGGTCGGGGGAGAACAGCATCTCGACCGTGGCCAGGTAGCGGTCGACCCGCGCGGCCCACTCCTCCCACGACAGGTCCTCGCGCTTGCGCACCGAGGCGGCGGCGCGCCGCTCGGCGTCGACCCCGTCGACCTCGAGGTGCCCGAGCTCGGTGTTGGGCACCAGCTGCCCGTCCACCAGGAACCCGCTGCCGATGCCCGTACCGAAGGTGAGCACGATGACCGTGCCCGACCGACCGGCAGCGGCGCCGAACGCGGCCTCGGCGACACCGGCGGCGTCGGCGTCGTTGATCATGTGCACGGGCCGGTTCAGCCGCTCGGTGAACAGGGCGTCGGCGTCGAGCCCGAGCCACGCGTCGCTGACGTTGGCGGCGGTGAGCACCACGCCGTGGCGGACGACCCCCGGGAACGTCACGCCCACCGGGCCCCCGCACTGGTCGAAGGCGGCGGCGACCTCGGCCACGACGTCGGCCACGGCGAGCGGGTCGGACGGCTGCGGGGTGGCGATGCGCACCCGCTCGGCGGTGAGCTCACCGCGGTCGAGGTCGACGGGCGCACCCTTGATGCCCGAGCCTCCGATGTCGATGCCCAGCAGCTCCATGTCAGCGGGCCCGGTAGCGGCCGATGAGGTCGGCGGTCGACGGGTCGTGGTCGGTGGGTGGTGGGCCGTCGGGCGCCAGCTCGGGCCCGATGCGGGTGGCGAGCTCCTTGCCGAGCTCGACGCCCCACTGGTCGAAGGCGTTGATCCCCCACACGCAGGCCTGGGTGAGCACCTTGTGCTCGTAGAGCGCGATGAGCGCGCCGAGGGTGTGGGGGTCGAGGCGCTCGCCGAGGATCGTGGTGGTCGGGCGGTCGCCGGGGAACACCTTGTGGGGCACGAGGTGCTCGGGCACGCCGGCGGCGCGGACCTCGTCGGCGGTGCGGCCGCGGGCCAGCGCCTCGGCCTGGGCGACGAGGTTGGCCACGAGCAGGTCGTGGTGGTGGCCGAGGGCGTGGTTGGGCCGGACGAACCCGATGAGGTCGGCGGGGACGACCACGGTGCCCTGGTGGAGCAGCTGGTAGAAGGCGTGCTGGCCGTTGGTGCCGGCCTCGCCCCACACCACCGGCCCCGTGGACCACCCCACCGGGTCGCCGTCGAGGGTGACCGACTTGCCGTTGCTCTCCATCTCGAGCTGCTGGAGGTAGGCGGGGAACCGGCCCAGCTCCTGGGCGTAGGGCAGCACCGCGTGGCTGGTGGATCCCCAGAAGTTGACGTACCAGATGCCGAGCAAGCCCATGAGGACCGGGGCGTTGCGCGCCAGCGGCGCGGCCCGCAGGTGCTCGTCGACCGCCCGGAAGCCGGCGAGCATCTCGCGGAAGCGACCGGGGCCGATGGCCACCATCAACGACAGACCGATGGCCGAGTCCATCGAGTAGCGGCCGCCGACCCAGTCCCAGAACCCGAACATGTTGTCGGGGTCGATCCCGAACGCCTCGACCCGCGCCCGGTTCGTGGACACGGCCACGACGTGGTGTGGCACCGCGTCGTCGCCGAGCGCGGCCACCAGCCACTCGCGGGCGCTCTCGGCGTTGGTCATGGTCTCCACCGTGGTGAACGTCTTCGACGACACCACGAACAGCGTCTCGGCCGGCTCGAGGTCGCGCAGGGTCCAGGCCAGGTCGGCGCCGTCGACGTTGGAGACGAACCGCGGCTCGGGGCCGTCGACGTAGGTCCGCAGCGCCTGCGCGGCCATCGCCGGTCCGAGGTCGGAGCCCCCGATGCCGATGTTGACCACGGTGCGGATGGGTCGGCCGGTGGCCCCCCGCCACTCGCCCGAGCGGACGCGGTCGGCGAAGTCGGCGACCCGGTCGAGCACGGCGTGGACGTCGGGGACGACGTCGCGCCCGTCGACCTCGAGGGTCACGCCGCGGGGTGCCCGGAGCGCGACGTGCATCACGGCGCGGTCCTCGGTGACGTTGACCCGCTCGCCCGAGAACACCGCCTCGATGCGCTCCGGGAGACCGGCCCGCTCGGCCAGGGCCACCAGCAGGCGCAGCGTCTCGGGTGTGGCCCGGTGCTTGGCCAGGTCGAGGTGCAGACCGGCGACGTCGACCGACATGGCGTCGAGCCGCCCGGGCTCGTCGAGCAGGTCGCGCAGGTGGCGGTCCTCGAGCGCCCGACGGTGCTCGGCGAGCGCAGCCCACTCGGGGGTGTCGGCGATGGCGAGGGCTGCGGACACGATGGGCCTCCGGGGGATGAGGGTGGAGCCGGGCCGTACAGGGTCCATCATGGCGTCGTGCCCTGTGAGGTGTCGCCCGAGCGGTTCGACGAGCTGGTGGCCGAGGCCCTCGACGCCATCCCCGAGGAGCTGGGCCGGCTGATGGACAACGTCGCCGTGCTCACCGCCGACACCCCGACGCGGGCCCAGCAAGGGCGTTTCGGCAACCTCCTCGGGCTCTACGAGGGCGTGGCGCTCACCCGGCGAGGGCCGGTGTCGTACAAGGGCGTCCTGCCCGATCGCATCACCATCTTCCGCCTGGCGCACTGCCGGCGGGCCCGCGACGAGGACGAGCTGCGCGCCAACGTCACCCGCACGGTGGTCCACGAGGTCGGGCACCACTTCGGGATCTCCGACCGACGCCTGCGCGAGCTCGGCTACTGAGCCCTGGGGCCCGGGCCGAGGGTCGCGCCCGTCGCCTAGGGTCCTCGCCGTGGATCTGGGCATCGCAGGGAAGGCGGCCGCGGTCGCGGGCGCATCGGCCGGGCTCGGGCGGGCGACGGCGCACGCGCTCGCGATCGAAGGCGTGCGGGTGGCGATCTGCGGCCGCGACCGCGAGCGGGTGGAGCGCGCCGCGGCCGAGCTCCCGGGCGACGTCGTGCCGATCGTCGCCGACCTGGCCACCCCCGACGGCGCCACCGCCTTCGTCGAGGCGGCGGCCGCCGCGCTCGGCCAGGTCGACATCCTCGTGCCCAACGCCGGGGGTCCCCCGCCGAGCACGTTCTCGTCGACCCCGCTCGAGGCCTATCCCACCGCGATCGACCTGAACCTCATGTCGACCGTCGCCATGTGCATCGCCGCGGTGCCCGCCATGCGCGAGCGGGGCTGGGGGCGGGTGGTCGCCATCACCTCGGTGTCGGTCCGCCAGCCGATCCCGAACCTCATCTTGTCGAACACGGCCCGGGCCGGCGTCACCGGGTTCTTGAAGACCCTGGCCCTCGAGGTGGCGGCCGACGGGGTGACGGTGAACTCCGTGCAGCCGGGGCTGCACGCCACCGATCGGATGCTCGCTCTCGGGGCATCGCCCGACGATCTCGCCCGCGACATCCCGACCCGGCGCGTCGGCGACCCCGACGACTTCGGTGCCGTCTGCGCCTTCCTGTGCTCCGAGCACGCCCGCTTCGTCACCGGCGCCGCCATCCCCGTCGACGGTGGCGCCTCGCGGGGTCTGCAGTGACCTGCACGGTCGTCCCGCGGCCGACCGAGAGGACCCGTCCGTGATCCGCCACGTGGTGTGCTTCCGATGGGTCGAGGGCACGAGCGCGGCCCAGGTGGCCGCGGTCGAGGCCGCCCTCGCCGCGCTGCCGGGGCAGATCCCCGAGCTCCTCGACTACCGCTTCGGTCCCGATCTCGGGCTCCGCGACGGCAACGGCGACTTCGCGGTGGTGGCCGATCTGGCCGACGCGGCGGCGTGGCGGACCTACGTCGAGCACCCCGCTCACGTCCGGGTGCTCACCGAGCGGATCCAGCCGATCCTCGCCGAGCGCGTCGCCGTGCAGCTCCAGCTCTGAGGTGGGGTCCACGCCCGGTGTCACACCCCTGGGGCACACTCCAGGCGTGGCCATCGACGAACCCCTCCTCGATCTCGGTCTGACCGATCTGGCCGACGACACGCCGGTGGGGCTGCCCCGCGCCCTGTCGCCATCGGGCGCGAGCACCTTCGAGCAGTGCGCGCGCCGCTGGCGCTTCCGCTACATCGACCGGTTGCCCGAGCCGCCGGGCGAGGCGGCACTGGTCGGCACCTTCGCCCACCGGGTCCTCGAGCTGCTGCTCGCCGAGCCCGCCGCGGGGCGCACCATCGAGCGGGCCAAGGCCATCGCCCGCGAGGTGTGGCCCTCCACCCGGCGCCATCCCGACTACCGGGCCCTGGGCCTCGACGAGGCCGGCGAGCGCGCGTTCCGCTGGAAGGGCTGGCTCGCCGTCGAAGGCTTGTGGGCCCTCGAGGACCCGGCCACCGTGGTGGTGCGCGCCACCGAGCGCCGGGTCCGCGCCGAGCTCGGCGGGGTCCCCTTCCTGGGGGTGGTCGATCGCCTCGACGAGTGCGACGACGGCCTCGTGGTCACCGACTACAAGTCGGGCCGGCCGCCGTCGGCCCGCTTCGCGGCCGACAAGCTCGGCCAGGTGCTGCTCTACGCGGCCGCCATCACCGCCGCCGACGGCGAGGCCCCGGTGCGGGCCCGGCTCGTCTACCTGGGCGCCGACATCATCGAGGTCGAGGCCACCCCCGACGCGGTGGCCGGTCCCGTGGCGGCGCTGCAGCGCACCTGGGACGCACTGGTCACCGCGTTGGCCGACGACGAGTTCGCGCCCCGCCCGGGGCCCCTGTGCGGTTGGTGCCCCCACGTGGCCCGGTGCCCCGAGGGTCGCATCGAGGTCCGACGCCGCCGCGACCAGGGGCGCCTGCGCGACGACGCGCCCGCCCTCGCGCTGGTCGCTGCTCACGCTGAGTGAGGGAACGCACCGCCAATCCCCCGCTGAGCGCGCGACGTGGTGGGCCATTCGGCTCATCGACCACCGAGCGCGGCCGTCGGGCGTATCGCCTGGTCCTCCGACGGCGATGTCAGAGGTGAACACCAGCGCCACGCACGGAGATCCCCATGTTCAGCTCGCTCATCCTCGGTTCCGGCTCGTTCCCGCAGCGGCGGGCCCACGAGCTCGTCCTCGCCGCCGCCGGCTGGGTGGGGTTCGTCGTCGCCCTGGTGGCGGGTTGGCCGACCGGGCTCGCCGTGGTCGCGCTCGGCTACGGCGCCGCTGCCGTCTCGGCCCGCCGCGCCCCGCGCGCCCCCGAGGTGCCCGACGAGATCGACCTGCGGATGGAACGCGTGCTCGACCGCCTCGCCGACGCCCCGCCCCGCTCCTGACCCACCCGCGGCGCCGGATCAGCCCGGCGACCCGGCCGTGCGATCGGTGCACCACCGCCCGACGCTGCTGAAGTCGGCCGCCATCTGCGACGATGGACCACCATGGCCATCGGCGAGCACTTCCACGCGGTGCTCGCCGGCGCGCAAGCGGGCGATCACGAAGCGCTCGAAGCGCTCTACCGCGATCTGTCGCCCCTGGTGCTCGGCTACCTGCGCGCCAACGGATCGAAGGAGCCCGAGGACCTCACCGCCGAGGTGTTCATCGCCGTCGTGCGTGGGATCGCCCGCTTCGAGGGCGACGAGACGTCGCTGCGCTCGTGGATCCTCACCATCGCCCACCGCCGCCTCACCGACGAGTTCCGGCGTCGGGGACGACGCCCGGAGGACCCCCTCGAGCCGGGTGCGTTGCGCGAGCGGCTCCGGGTCGCCGCTGACACCGCCGAGAGCGAGGCCCTCGAGCGCTTGTCCTCGGCCGGGGTCATCGAGGCCCTCGAGCGCCTCACCCCTGATCAACGAGCCGTGATCACGTTGCGGGTCATCGCCGATCTCCCGATCAAGGAGGTGGCCGAGATGCTCGACAAGCCGATCACGGCCGTGAAGAGCCTCCAGCACCGGGCCCTGGCCACGCTGAGTCGACAGCTCGGGGAGGCCGCCGAACCGCTTACCACTTTGAGTGACAATCCCGCCACCCAGGGGCGAGGTGCCCGTATCGGAACCCGGCCCGGGAGCGATGACTGACCGTGGGCGGACAGCTCGATCCGGCGGCCCGAGAGCCGATCAGCGACGACGAGCAGATGCTCGCGCTCGCCGACGACCTCCGAGCGGTGTGGACCACCCCTCCCGACGAGGCCACGGCCCGACGCCATCTCGACGCGATGTTCGCCGCCGTCCCGACCTCGGCCACCCGGTCCGACGACGAGCGGCTCCTCGCGCTCGCCGCCGACCTCCGAGCGGTGTGGACGACCCCTCTCGACGAGGACCTGACGCAGCGCCACCTCGCCGCGATGTTCGCCGCCGTGCCCGCCTCGGCCACCCGGTCCGACGACGCACCGCTGGCACCGGTCATCCCGTTCCGCCGCCGTCGGGTGGCCATCGCGGCGGCCGCCGTCGCGCTCACCGTCGGCGCCACCGGCGGCCTGGCCGCGGCCAACACCTTGCCTCCCGCCCTCCAGGACGCCGTGTCGAGCGCGGCCTCCATCGTCGGGTTCGACCTCCCGTCCTCGGCCGACCGCGGCGACGCGCCCGGGCAGCTGGTCGAGAACCCGGGCCGTGATGACGGCTCCGTCCCCGGCGAGAACGACCCGCCGGGCGCCTCGGGCTTCGCCCCCGGCCAGACCGAGAGCACCCCGGGCCAGAGCGGCACCGCCCCTGGCCAGAGCGTCGAGAACCCGGGGCGCGACGATGGTCCGCCCCCCGGCCAGACCGGGACCACCCCGGGCCAGAGCGGCACCGCGCCAGGCCAGCAGCCCGAGAACCCCAGCGTCACCGCCCCCGGGCAGGGCACCGACGACGGCCCCGACGTCGAATCGTCGACGTCGACCCTCGAGTCGGAGAAGCCCAGCGCCACCGCACCTGGCCAGGACGGCAACACGCCCGGCCAGGGCGGCGCCGAGCCGCCGGGCCAGCAGGACGGCCAGTCGCCGAGCGCGACCCGTCCTGGGCGCCCGTAGGCCGCAGCGCCCGCCGGTCGGCGCCGCGCGCCGACGACGCTGCCCCCAGGGCCGACCACATTTCAGCGCACCGGGCCGTATCCCCTGCGCGACGACCAGCGATGACGCTCGTGTACGTGGTGCGCGACACCACGAACAGGACTCTCGGCCTGGCGGGTCGCACACCCTCGCCGCCCGCCGCCATCCGCTCGTCGGATGGTCGCCCGGGCCGAGATCTCCGGGGGCCCGGCACTCGTGGCGTGCCGGGCCCCCGGGCGTTCTCCCCCGATACCCTCGGGCCGTGACCGCGTCGAGGGTGCCGTGTACGAGCTGATCGCCCGCAACCGCCGAGCCAGCTGGCTGCTCCTGCTGGCCAGCTTCGTGCTGCTCGTCATCGTCGCCAC
>DATHSN010000397.1:0-3473 GCA_035464115.1 Acidimicrobiales bacterium
TAGGCGCTCATCGGCTTGGTGACGTTGGCCTTGATGAACTCCGCCGCTTCCTCCTCGGCCGAGCCGCCGATCTCGCCGATCATCATCACGGCCTCGGTCTGCGGATCGGCCTCGAAGGCCCGCAGGCAGTCGATGAACGAGGTGCCCGGCACCGGGTCGCCACCGATGCCCACGCAGGTGCTCACGCCGATGTCGTTCAGCTTGAGCTCGTAGAGCGCCTGGTAGGTGAGCGTGCCCGAGCGGCTCACGATGCCCACCGCCCGCTCGCCGTCGACCGGCGCCTTGGCGATGTGGCCGGCGGTGATGCCGATGTTGGCCTTCCCGGGGCTGATGATGCCCGGGCAGTTGGGGCCGAGCAGCCGCACCTGCGGGAAGTCGCGGCGCAGCTTGTTGTAGAACCACGCCTCGTCGTGGGCGGGCACGCCCTCGGTGATGACGACGATGAACTCGACGCCGCCCTCGGCGGCCTCCATCACCGCGGCGCGCACGCCGGCGGCGGGGATGAAGATGCACGACGCGGTGGCGCCGGTGGCGGCGACGGCCTCGGCCACGTTGGCGTAGACGGGGACCCCGTCGACGTCGGTGCCGGCCTTCGTCGGGTGCGTGCCGGCCACCACCTGGGTGCCGTACTCGCGGTTGAGGCGGCCGTAGAAGCGGCCCTGGGAGCCGGTGAGGCCCTGGTAGACGACCTTGGTGGTCTCGTCGACGAAGATGCTCATGGTCGTCCCCTCACTTCCCGGCCAGCGCGACGGCGGTGTGGGCCGCGGCGACCATGGTGGTCTCCATCCGCAGCCCGTCACCGAGGTGGGGCTCGAGGAGCGCGCGTCCCTCGTCGGCGTTGGTGCCGTCGAGGCGGATCACGATGGGCACGTCGATGTCGACGCGGTCCATCGCGGTGATGATGCCGTTGGCGACCTCGTCGCCCTTGGTGATGCCGCCGAAGATGTTGATGAAGATCGCCTTCACCGACGGGTCGTTGGTGATCACCTCGAGCGCCCCGGCCATGACGTCGGCGTTGGCGCCGCCGCCGATGTCGAGGAAGTTGGCGGGCTTGCCGCCCACCTGGTTCACGATGTCGACGGTGGACATGGCCAGCCCGGCGCCGTTGGCGATGACGCCGACGCTGCCCTCGAGGCCGACGTACTGCAGGCCCTTGGCGTGGGCCTCCTCCTCGCGGGAGTCGCGGACCTGAGTGGCCTCGTACTCCTCGTACTGGGGGTGGCGGAACGTGCTGTTGCCGTCGAGGGTGACCTTGGCGTCGAGGGCGTGGACCCGGCCGTCGGGGGTGAGGATCAACGGGTTGATCTCCACCAGGTCGGCGTCGCCCTCGGTGTAGGCGGTGTAGAGCTTGCGGAGGATGTCGACCGCGCCCTCGGTGGCCTGCGGGTTCAGCTTGGCGGCCGCGACCCAGTCGCGGGCCTGGGCCTCGCTGAGGCCGTCGACCGGATCGACCCAGATCTTGGCGATGGCGTCGGGGTTCTCCTCGGCCACCGTCTCGATCTCGACCCCGCCCTCGGCCGACAGCATGCCGAGGTGCAGCTTCTTCGAGCGGTCGAGGGTGAAGCTGGCGTAGTACTCCTCGGCGATGTCGGACGCCACCTCGATCCAGAGGCGCTCGACGGTGTGGCCCTTGATGTCCATGCCGAGGATGTTCGTGGCGTGGGTGCGGGCCTCGTCGGTGTTCGCGGCGAGCTTGATGCCGCCCGCCTTGCCCCGGCCGCCCACCTGGACCTGGGCCTTCACCACCACCGGGTACCCGACCCGGTCGGCGATGGCGACGGCCTCGTCGACCGTGACCGCCACGTCGCCGTCGGACACGGGGATGCCGAACGTGGCGAAGAACTGCTTGCCTTGATACTCGTACAGGTCCACTCGGGGCTGGCCTCCGGGGCGTCGGATAGGGGGCGCGCACCGCAACGGCACGCCGGGTCGGGATACTAGGAGGATGGTTTCGGACCGACCCCATCCCCGCCGATGAGCCCCGTCGAGCGTCGTTCGTCGACGGCCACCACCCGCGCCGTGCTCGTCGGCGTGGCCGGCGTGGTCGCCGGCATCGCCCTCGTGCTGTTCGTCGTGAACCTGGCCGACTCGGGTTCGGAGCGCTTCGAGATCCGCCTCGGCGACGACCGCTTCGACGCCGGCGACGCCGCATCGCGAGCCGCGAGCATCGACGCCGGCGGGCCGATCCTGTTCTCCGACCTGGCGGGCGGCTCGCGCGACATCCTGCTCCAGCACCTCGGCGACGACCCCGAGGCCGGCTGGCACGCCTTCGCCGCCCAGCCCCCCGGCGCCCCTCGCGACTGCGTGCTGCAGTGGCAGGCCGACGCCGGGGAGTTCGTCGACTGCGAGGGCGACGTGTGGCCGGCCGACGGCACCGGCCTCCCGTCCTACCCGGTGACGATCGAGGACGGCGGGCTGCTCGTCGACCTCAACGCCGAGTTCCGCGAGGTCGACGACGACGTCGAGGGCGACGAGGAGCCCGCGGGCGACGACCCCGTCATCTCCGGCGACGCGCCCACCACCACCGCGGGCTGAGCCCGGGTCAGGCCTCGGTGGGGTCGTCGGTGCCGGCCATGCGGTCGAGCACCTCGGCCCGGCGGATCTTGCCGGTGCCGGTGCGGGGCAGCTCGTCGACCAGCAGCCAGCGCCGGGGGCGCTTGTAGTCGGCCAGGCGCTCGTCGACCCACCGGTCGAGCTCGGCCGGGTCGACGACCGCACCGGCGCGCACCCGCACCGCCGCCGCGGGGATCTCGCCGAGGAGGGCGTCGGGGACGCCGACCACCGCGGCCTCGATGACGTCGGGGTGCTCCTCGACGCACTGCTCGACCTCGACCGCGTAGACCGAGTAGCCGCCGTGCTTGACGACGTCCTTGGCCCGGCCGGTGAACGCCACCGTGCCCACCAGGCCCCGGCGGACGAGGTCGCCGGTGCGCAGCCAGCCGTCGGCCGTGACGGGCGGCTCGCCACCGCCCCAGTAGCCACGGAGCACGCCCGGGCCCTTGAGCTGGAGCTCGCCGATGCCCCCGGGGCGCACGACCTGGTCGGTGTCGGGATCGACGACCCGCCACTTCCAGCCCGGCAGCCGGAACCCCACCCCGTCGCCCAGCCCGACGGGCAGCAGCGGCGGCGACACCTTCACCGCGACGCCGCCGCCGACCTCGACCATGCCGTAGCCCTCGACGACGGCGGCCTCGCCGATCGGGCCGATGCCAGGGAGCTGGGCCGCAGCCCCGAACCGCTTGAACCGGCGGGCCAGGTCGGCGGGCAGCGCATCGGCGCCGGAACCCCAGATCCGCACCGAGCGCAGGTCGCGCTGGTCGGCGCCGGCAGCGAGGAGCATGCGGAACATGGCGGGCACGCCCACGAAGGCGCTGGCCCGCCGCTGCTCGATGGCGTCGAGCACCTCGTCGGGCCGGAAGTGGGGCAGCAGGTGCACCCGGATGCCGCTGACCGCGAGACCCAGCAGCACCACG
>DATHSN010000398.1:0-2670 GCA_035464115.1 Acidimicrobiales bacterium
GGGAGTGGAAGACCTCCAGCTCGGCGACGACCATGCCGTCACGCTAACGGAGCCCCCCGACGTTTCCCGCAGCGGAGGCGCCGGTCACTCGACCGCGACGCGCGGGGAGCGGAGCGGCCACGCCTCGTCGAGCCAACGCGGCACCAGCTCGTCGAGGGCGGCCTCCACGGGCGTGCCCACCAGGCGGTCGACGACCCACCACGACACCACCGCGTCGCCGGCCTCGTCATCGTCGCCGGGTGGATCGATGTAGACGCAGCCGAGCAGCTCGGTCTCCTCGTCGTCGACGAGGCAGTAGTTGAACGACTCGTGCGCAGCGATCTCGCGCTCGTGACGGGCGAGGTCGTCGCGGTCCTGTTCGATGGTCATGTCGGCGGGTGGCCAGCCCCACGCCTCTCCGTAGATCGACCACAGCCTCTCCTGGGACCCCATGACCGCCGGGTAGTCGATGTCGACGTCGGCGGCTCGGATCGGGCGCAGGTGGTGGCCAGTGCCCAGGTCCACCCGCTCAGGGTGGACGAAGTCGGCCGGAAGCCAGCGCTCGCCGTCCATCACACGTACTCGCGCAGCAGGGCCCGCAGGTCGGCGGCCTCGGCGCGGATGGCGTCCTCGTCGAGCTCGACCGGCTCGAACCGCGCCGACAGGTCGGCGGCCGTCTCGACCACCCGTCGCCACACCGCGGCGGGGAACCCGTAGGGCAGGCCCAGGCCGGTGGCGGTGGCCGCCGCGTCGCGCAGCATGCGGATGGCGGTGCCGTCGAGGGGCTGGTGCTTGAGCCGGTCGGCGGCCACGAACAGGTCGGACAGGGTCTGTTGCACGGCGAGCCCGTCGTCCTCCTCGGCCAGCTCGTCGTGGGCGGCCGGGGCGTCGGCCCCATCGCCGGCACCAGCGTCGTCGGGGCCGTGGCCGGCGGCGGTGAGCTCGTCGAACAGGGCGTCGACGCGCTCCTCGTCGGCCGACGACACGGCCAGGTCGCCGTCGTCGTCCCACGCCCACTCGATGCCGGCCGCGTCGAGGGCGGCGGCCAGCCGCTCGCGGTCGGCGCCCGACCAGTCGGCCACCTCGTAGCCGACGGTCTCGCCCGCCGCGGCCACCGCCGCCACCAGCTCGTCGACCCGCTCGGCGGCGTCGGGCCGGGTGTGCAGCTCGGCGCCCTGCCAGGCCCGGACGATGCCGGCCCGCTCGAGCAACCCGTCGAGCAACCGCCGGTCCTCGGAGGTCCAGGTGTGCAGCTCGCGCACCTCGGTGCCCGCGTCGACATCGAGGTCGTCGGCCGCCTCGGCGGGATCGGACCCCACCGGTTCGAGCTCGACGTCGCAGTCGGCGCACCGCACGGCAGCGGCGACGTAGAGATCGCCACACGAAGGACAACGAGAGACGGCCACGGCGTCATCCTCCCACGACCGGGCGTTGCCGACGGCCCGTCAACGTGCCCCCCGATGACCCCGTAGGTACTGTCCGTACCATGACCGAGCCGAGCAAGCAGGTACCCGATCGGAACCTCGCCATGGAGCTGGTGAGGGTCACGGAGGTGGCTGCGCTCGCCGCCGCCCGCTGGATGGGACGGGGCGACAAGCTGGGCGCCGACGGTGCGGCCGTCGACGCCATGCGGCTGCTGCTCGACACCGTGCCCATGGACGGCATCGTGATCATCGGCGAGGGCGAGAAGGACGAGGCGCCCATGCTCTACAACGGCGAGCGCATCGGCGACGGCTCGCCGCCGAGCTGCGACATCGCCGTCGATCCGATCGACGGCACCCGCCTCACCGCTCTCGGTCTGCCCAACGCCATCGCCGTCATCGCCGTGGCCGAGCGGGGCACCATGTTCGACCCGGGCCCGTGCGTGTACATGGACAAGATCGCGGTCGGGCCCGAGGCGGCCGGCATCATCGACATCCGCCGCTCGCCGTCGGAGAACCTGGCCGCGGTGGCCAAGATGAAGGGCGAGAACGTCCGCGACCTCACCGCGGTCATCCTCGACCGGCCCCGTCACGCCGAGCTCATCGAGGAGGTGCGCGCCACCGGGGCCCGCATCCGGCTCATCCCCGACGGCGACGTCGCCGGCGCCATCTCCACCGCCTGGCCCGACTCGGGCGCCGACATCCTCTTCGGCATCGGCGGCACCCCCGAGGGCGTCATCACCGCCGCCGCGCTCAAGGCCATGGGCGGCGAGATCCAGGGCCGCCTGTGGCCCCGCGACGAGGCCGAGCGCACCGCGGCGATCGACGCGGGCTACGACCTCGACGCCGTGCTGCACACCGACGACCTGATCCGCTCCGAGAACTGCTTCTTCTCGTGCACCGGCATCACCGACGGCGACCTGGTGCGCGGCGTGCAGTACGACGCCCGGGGCGTCACCACCCAGTCGTTGGTGATGCGGTCGAAGTCGGGCACCGTGCGCCTCGTCAACGCGCGCCACCGCCTCGACAAGCTGCGCAGCTTCTCGGCCATCGAGTTCGACTGAACCCGCTGCGTCTGCGGGTCAGCGGGTGACCTGGCGGTCGGGGCGGATCTTGAGGATCACCCGCTCCGACTGGATCTCCGGCGTGTAGTCGTGGCCCGTGTACTTCCGGGAGAGCCGGTCGATGTCGGCGCGCGCCTCGGGGCCCCGCACCGTCTCGACGACGCGTCCGCGCACCTCGACGAACTCGTAGGGGTTCGCCGCGTCCC
>DATHSN010000399.1:0-16511 GCA_035464115.1 Acidimicrobiales bacterium
CTGGCTGGTGGCCGGTCACGCCGAGCGGGCCGCCCGCTGCCGGCGCCGCGCCGGCGACGACGTCGGCCCCACGCCGCCGTCCCGGCCGGCGTCGTCCCCGCGCCGTGGGTCGGTCGATCCCGAGGGGCGGGCTCCTCGCCGGTCAGCGGCGCCCTGGTGGGTCGTCGCGCTGGCGGCGGTGGGCGTGGTGTCGCTGGTGGTCGCCGTCGCGATCGTGGTGGTCGGCGGACGCGATGCGTCGACCACGGTCACCGCCGAGCAGGTCCCGGTCACCACCCCGCCGGCCACGACGGCGCCCGCGCCCGAACCGGGCCCCACGTCCGACGTCGGTGCGGTCGAGCCGGTCGCCGACCCTCCCGTGCTGCTCGACGAGCGCTTCGACGCGCCCGACGCCACGCTCCTCTGGACCGACGACTTCGGCTGGGGCGGAGGGGTGCAGGTCACGCCCGACGACCGCATCGTGATCGGCGACGACCGGGTGTTCACGGTGACGCTGCGGTGGGACGGGCTCGAGAACCTCGGGTTCCCCCGCCGCCCCGGCGAGACCCCTGAGCAGACCGAGCAGCGGTGCGTCGACTCCATCCCCTCCCTCGGCGGGCCGGGCGGCTCGGCCACCACCGAGCCCGTCTTCCACCTGGGCACCTCCCCCGACCCGGCCGCCTACACCGTCGACCGGGGCTCGGTCACCGGCCCGGTGCTCGGCGGGCAGCCGATCAGCGTCGGCCAGATCAGCTACCGGATCAGCAGCTCGGTGCTGGCGTGCTCGAGCGAGCCGCACCCGCGTGATCCCGACCGCCTCGTGTCGATCGCGCAACGCATCCAGGCCGACCCGGTCGAGATGGCCGGCATCCTGCCCACCAGCGTGGCGCCCGGCACCTACTACCTGGTGCCGATCTGGCGCGTCGGGCGCGAGTCGGGCGGCCCGTTCACCGCCGCCGGGTCGCTCGTCCCGGTCGAGGTCACCGCCGAAGGCGGGCTGTTCGACGAGGACGGTGCCGAGGCGAGCATCGCGGATGAGGGCGCTGCACCGGCCGAGGTGCCCACCGGCGACCTCGCCCGCCCCCTCGGCACCGACCAGCCGTTCGAATCACCGGGGGCCACCACGGTGTGGCGCGACCGCACCTGGGGGTTCGCGGCCACGGTGGCGCCCGACGAGATCGTCGCCGTCGACGGTGCCATCGCGTTCGAGATGGCGTGGGACGTCCGCACCAACCCCGGCTACCCGCGGCTCCCCGACGAGGACCCCGCCGACACGCGCGAGCGGTGCGAGGCGACGGCGGCCGAGATGGAGCCGTGGCAGTCGGGGGGCACGTTCACGGCCCGGTTCTACCTGGGCACCTCACCCGACCCGGACGACTACCGGCTCGACAGGGGTGCGGTCACCGGGCCGGTCACCAACTCGGCGGGCATCGACGTGGCGGTGCTGCCCATCATCTACCCCGAGGGGTTCACCATCGAGGGGTGCACCGCGACGCCCCACCTGGCCGAGCCGAACCGGCTGATCACCATCGCGTGGCGCGGCCGCAGCGAGCCGGTGGCGGTGCGGTCCCTGCTCCCCGACGGCCTCGCCCCCGGCACCTACTACCTGGTGCCGGTGTGGACCGAGGTCCCGGCATCGGGTGGGCCGTTCACCGGCACCGGTCGGCTGGTCCCGGTGGTCGTCCCCTGACCCCGTCGTCGGGGGCCGGCGCTCACTCGGGGACGGCGACCTCGATGCGGTCCTGCTGCCACTCGTGGGCGGCGCGCAGCGCCCGCTGGGCCTGGCGGAGCAGCGAGTCGCTGTCGAAGGCGTGGGCGGGGTAGCACGCCACCCCGGCCCAGAGGGTGCGGCTCGGGTCGGCCTCGACGAGGAGGCGGCGGATCCGCTCCACGGTCCAGATCGCGCCGTTCTCGGGTGTGTCCTCGAGCACCAGGGCGAAGGCGCCGTCGTCCATCCGGCAGGCGGTGTCGGCCTCCCGCAGGGTGGTGCGGATGCCGTCGGCCACCTCGACCGGCAGGCACGGGATCGGCGCGTGCTCCCTGGCCCCGCGGACGACCTCGAGCAGCACCACCGCGACGGGTCGCAGGTGACGGCGGGCCGCGGCCACCCGGGCCTCGATCGCCACCCCGAAGTAGTCCTCGGAGAACAGACCGGTCTCGGGATCGACCAGGCCCTCCGAGCCGGTCGGCCCGACGCGGAACGGCATGCTGGCGTCGAGGTCGGGGTCGCGATCGAGCTCGGACGACCCGGGGGTCGTGTCGGGAGGGGCGGCCGGTGCGCCCGGCACCGTCACCGGCTCGGCGCGGGAGCCTGTCGTCCCGCCGACGGAGTCGGCACGGGTCGGGGCGGCGGCGCGAGCCGACGGGTCGGGAGCCGGCGCCTGCTGGCCCACCACCAACAGCCCCGCAGCCGCAGCCACGCCGCCGGCGGCGGCGACGGCGCCCGCGACCGGGGCCCCGGTCGCGGCGGCGACGATGCCCGCCGCGGCGGCCACGGCCGCACCGGCGAGAGCTGGGAGCGCACGTCGATCGATCACCGCGGTTCCATCGGCGGGATGACGCCGCGATCAAGGGCTCGGCCGCACCAGAGCCGGTCGGCCCACGCGGCGAGGGTGGGTCAGCCGCGGTGGGTGGCCACCAGGTCGACGATGTCGCCCATGATGCGGGCCAGCTCGAAGTCCTTGGGGGTGTAGACCGCGGCCACCCCGGCGGCGAGGAGTCGGGGGCGGTCGGCTTCGGGGATGATCCCGCCGACGACCACCGGAGCGTCGACCCGCTCGGCTCGCACCAGGCGCACCACCTCGGGCACCAGCTCGAGGTGGCTGCCCGACAGGATCGACAGGCCGATGACGTCGACGGCCTCGTCGCGGGCGACCGCGGCGATCTGCTCGGGGGTGAGGCGGATGCCCTGGTAGATCACCTCCATGCCGGCGTCGCGCGCCGCCACCGCGATCTGCTCGGCGCCGTTGGAGTGGCCGTCGAGCCCGGGCTTGGCCACGAGGAAGCGGGGTGGTCCGCCGGGGAGCGCCTTCACCCGCTCGGCCACCGCTCGCAGGCCGGCGAGGGCACCTCCCTTGCCGGCGGCGGCGGCGACGCCGGTGGGGGCGCGGTACTCGCCGAACACCTCGCGCAGGGCGTCGGCCCACTCGCCGGTGGTCCCGCCCGCGTGGGCGAAGGCGATGGTGGCGGGCATGACGTTCTCGTCGGATGCGGCCACCCGCCGCAGCTCGGCGAGCGCCCGCTCGACGGCGCCGGTGTCGCGCTGGTCGCGCCAGGCCCGCACGTCGTCGATGAGCTCCTGCTGGGTGCCGGGATCGACCCGCAGGATCGCCTCCTCGCCCCCGAGGGGCGACTCGGCGGTCTCGGTGAAGGCGTTCACGCCGACGATCTTCAGCTCGCCGCTCTCGATGTGGCGCACCCGTTCGGCGTGCGAGGTCACCAGGCGGCCCTTGAGCTCCTCGATGGCCTCGAACGCGCCCCCCAGCGCCAGCACCTCGTCGAGCTCCGCGGTGGCGGCGTCGATCAGCTCGGCGGTCTTGGCCTCGACCACCTTGGAGCCGTCGAAGATGTCGTCGTACTCGAGCAGGTCGGTCTCGAAGGCGAGCACCTGCTGGATCCGCAGCGACCACTGCTGGTCCCAGGGGCGGGGCAGCCCGAGCGCCTCGTTCCAGGCGGGGAGCTGCAGCGACCGGGCCCGGGCCTTCTTCGACAAGGTGACGCCGAGCGCCTCGAGCACGATGCGCTGGACGTTGTTCTCGGGCTGGGCCTCGGTGAGGCCGAGGCTGTTCACCTGCACGCCGTAGCGGAACCGGCGGGCCTTGGGGTCGGTGACCCCGTAGCGCTCGAGGCAGATGCGGTCCCACATCTCGGTGAAGGCCCGCATCTTGCAGGTCTCCTCGACGAAGCGGATGCCGGCGTTGACGAAGAACGAGATCGACGCCACCACCGCGTCGAACCGGTCGGCTGGCACCTGGCCCGAGTCGCGGACCGCGTCGAGCACGTCGATGGCGGTGGCCAGCGAGTAGGCGATCTCCTGCACCGGCGTGGCCCCGGCCTCCTGCAGGTGGTAGCTGCAGACGTTCATCGGGTTCCAGTGGGGGATGTGCTCGGCGCAGAACGCCACCATGTCGACGATGAGCCGCCGGCTCGGCAGGGGCGGGTAGATGTAGGTGCCCCGGCTCAGGTACTCCTTGACGATGTCGTTCTGGGTGGTGCCCCGCAGGGCCGTCGACGCCACGCCCTGGTCCTCGGCGTTGGCCACGTAGAGGCCGAGCAGCCACGCCGCGGTGGCGTTGATCGTCATCGAGGTGTTCATCTCACCGACCGGGATGCCGTCGAGCAGCTGCTCCATGTGCCCGAGGTGGGCCACCGGCACCCCCACCTTGCCGACCTCGCCCGCCGCCTGGGGGGCGTCGGGGTCGTAGCCGGTCTGGGTCGGCAGGTCGAAGGCGATCGACAGCCCGGTCTGGCCCTTGGCCAGGTTGGTCCGGTACAGCTCGTTCGACTTCCGGGCCGTGGAGTGACCCGAGTAGGTGCGCATCATCCAGGGGCGATCGCGCTCACGACGGACGGCAGCCTCGGTCATGGCGCAATCATCCGTCGCCACCCCGCCCGCTGTCACACTGGCCGGCGGTCGGCGGGGCGTCAGCCTCCGAGGAACGCGGGCAGCGGGCGACGCAGCGCGTCGTCGAGCAGCTCGAGGTAGCGGGCACGGGGGACCTCCACCACGCCGAGGCTGGCCAGGTGCTCGGTGCGCCACTGCACGTCGAGCAGGGTGCCGCCGCCCTCGCGCAGGCGCTCCACCAGGCCCACCAGCGCCACCTTCGACGCGTCGGTGCGGCGGTGGAACATCGATTCGCCGGCGAACAGGCCGCCGATCGCCACCCCGTAGAGCCCGCCGGCGAGCTCGCCGTCGGGGGTCCAGGCCTCGACCGAGTGGGCCCACCCCAGCTCGTGGAGCCGGGTGTAGGCGGCCTCGATGCGGCGGTCGATCCAGCCGTGGGGGCGACGGGGGTCCGCGCACGCCCGGACCACCTCGGCGAAGGCGGTGTCGACCCGGATCTCGACGTGGCGGCACGAGCGGCGCAACGACCGGCTCACCCGCAGGCCGTCGAGGGGCAGGATCCCGCGGGGGTCGGGTGACCACCACGCCATCGGCGCGCGCCGTCCGAGCGGCATCGGGAAGAGCCCCGACCGGTAGGCGAGCAGCAGCGTCCCCGGCTCGAGGTCGGCGCCGACGCCGACGATGCCGTCCTCGTCGGCGGTGGCCGCCGGCGGGAAGCCCCACGCGCTCGGCGGCGGCTCGATCGGCGTCATCGTCCCCGTTCGAGCCGCCGCCGTCGGCGGGTGATCAGTAGTCGTAGAAGCCCGAGCCCGACTTCCGGCCGAGCTGGCCGGCGGCGACCATGCGCCGCAGCACCGGCTGGGCGGCGTAGTTCGGGTCGCGGAACTCCTCGTAGAGGGCGTCGAGGATCGACACCGACGTGTCGAGGCCCACGAGGTCGAGCAGCGCCAGCGGGCCCATGGGGAAGTTGCAGCCGCCCTTCATGGCGGTGTCGATGTCGTCGCGGCTGGCGGTGCCGTTCTCGAGCATCCGCACCGCGTTGTTCAGGTAGGGGAAGAGCAGGGCGTTGACGATGAAGCCGGCCCGGTCCTTCACCCGCACCGGGTCCTTGCCGCACGAGGCGGCGAAGGTGGTGACCGCCTCGACCGTCTCCTCGGAGGCGGTGAGCGGGGTGACGATCTCGACGAGGCTCATCATCGGTGCCGGGTTGAAGAAGTGGACGCCGACGACCTTGTCGGGCCGCTCGGTGCGCACCGCCATCTCGACCACGGGGAGGGTCGAGGTGTTGGTGGCGAGGATGCCCTCGGGCTTGACGATGCCGTCGAGCTCGGCGAACAGCGCCTGCTTCACGCCGAGGTCCTCCACCACCGACTCGATGACGAGGTCGCAGTCGGCGAGGTCGGCGAGGTCGGTGGTGGCGCTCACCAGCGAGAGCACCTCGTCGCGGGTGCTCTCCTCGAGCTTGCCCTTCGCCACCTGCTTGTCGAGGGACTTCTGGAGCCCGGCCACCATGGCGTCGGCCGACTCCTGCTGGCGCGAGCGCAGCACCACCGTGGCGCCGGCCTTGGCCGCCACCTCGGCGATGCCCGAGCCCATGATCCCCGACCCCACGATTCCCACTCGGCTGATCGTCATGTCCGCCAAGTTACCGACGGGTCACCGGGCGCCGGCAAGTTGACCGAGGTCGTGTTGTGGCGCCGGATGGCGTCCCTCACCTGCGCTGCGAGCGGTCCGGGCCGTCACCGGGCGTGCTCTAGCGTGACGTCGTGCCGAGCCGCTCCGCCATCCGCCCGGGGGGTGTCCCCGCCCCGCTCGCCGCGGCGCTGCGCGACGGGCTGCGGCTGCGGGCCGACGCCACGATCGGGCCGACCCTCGAGCTCATCGGCCCACCCGCCGCCCCGGTGCCCACCCCACCGCCCGGGGGCTACGCGCTCGTGCTCACCGCGGGCTGGCTCGGCGCCGCCCCCGACATCGACGCCGCGGCCACCGCCCTGGTGGCCGCGCTGGCGCCCGACGGCCGGGTCGACTGCGTCGAGCCGTCGGCCGCCGCCGGCGCCCTCGCCCGGGTGCAGCGTTGGTCCGCCGCCGCGGTGCGCACCGGCACCGGGCTCCACGTCGACCGCGACGTCCCCGTCGTGCTGCGGCGGGCCGGTCTCGTCCTCACCGACATCGAGAGGTTCTCCATGCCCACACGACTTCCCGTCCTCCGCCCGTTCGTGCGGGTCCGCGGCCACCGGCGGTCCGGGAGCGCGTCGTGACCGGGCCCCTGTACCTCGTCGGCGGCGACGAGTGGCACGAGGGCTGCACCTTCGACGCCGCGCTGCTCGCCGAGAGCGGGGGCGACGAGGTCGTCGTGCTCCCCACCGCGTCGGCCTACGAGGCCCCCGCCGCGCTCGTCGAGCGGGCCACCTCGTGGTTCGCCGACCTGGGTGGTCGGGTGCGGGCCCTGCCCGTCTACGGCCGCACCGACGCCCTCGACGACGATCACGTGGCCGCCGTCCGCGCCGCGCGGGCCATCTACCTGTCGTCGGGGTCGCCGATGCACCTGCGCTCGGTCCTCAAGGACACGCCGCTGCTCGACGCCATCATCGGCGCCTGGCGCGACGGCGCGGTGCTCGCCGGCAGCGCGGCCGGGGCGGTCGTGTGGTTCGACCACATGGTCGACGCCCGCGGCGGTGCCTACACGGTGGGGGTCGGGCTCTTGTCGGGCTTCACGGTGATCCCCCGGTTCGACACCTGGTCGCTCGACAAGGTCCGCCGCACCGTCGACCTGGCCACGGCGGGCCTGGTCGTGGCGGGCGTGCCCGACCGCACCGCGCTCGTGCACCGGCCGGGGACGGGCTGGACGGTCGAGGGCGTCGGCGAGGTCCGCGTCTTCCGCGACGGCCGCGCCGCCGACCTCTCGGCCCTCCCGACCCCCACCCCCACCTCCCACATCGCGTAGGTGAGCCACCTCGGCGGTGGCTGAGCGACGCCAGAAGGCGGCGCGGCGCAGGCGTGGCGCAGGCGGGAGGGGCGGCTCAGCTCTCGACGATGGTGACCGACTCGACGGTGACCTCGGGGTCGGGCGCGCCGCCGAGGGGGTTGTCGGGCTCGTCGACGTGCGACGCCAGGATCTCCTCGAGCACGTCGAGCCCCTCGGTGGTCTCGCCGAACAGCAGGTAGGTGCCCTGGTCGTTGAGCAGGGCCACGTCGGGTCCGGCGGCGAAGAAGAACTGTGCGCCCGACGAGTCGGGGGCCGCGCTGCGGGCCATCACCAGGTCGCCCGGCTCGTACGCGAACGGGCCGCCCTCGTCGGGGATCGTGTAGCCGGGCCCCGGATCCGACGGCGAGTTGGTGGTGGGCCCACCGCCCTGGATGATGTCGATCGACGGATCGGTGCGGAACAGCAGCGAGCCGTCGTAGTAGCCGTAGCGGGCGAGGTACACGAAGTTGTTGACGGTGCCCGGCAGCTCGCCCTCGAGCAGGTCGACGGTGATCTCGCCCGCCGAGGTCGTGAACACGGCGGCGTAGTCGGCACCCTCGGTGAGGCAGTCGGGCGGCGGGGCCGGGAAGCTGGTGACCGGCTCGTCGACGCCGTCGACCGGCGGGCACGGCAGCGGCTCGGCCGCCTCGCCGTCGTCGGGCTCGGCGGTCTCGGCGGTGTCCTGCCCGGGCTCGGCGGTCTCGGCCGCGTCGTCGGCGGTGCTCACCTCGTCGTCGTCGCTCCCGCCGAGGATCGAGATGAGCGCCGCGACCACGACGACCCCCACGGCGATCGCCGCGAAGCCCATGTAGCTGCGCCGCTTCTGCGCCTTGCGGCGCTCGGCCTCCAACGCCTCGCGCCGGGCGTCCCGACCGGCCTTCTGGCGCTCACGCTTCTCCGTGCCCATGGCGGCGCACGCTACCAACGGCGCGACCCCACTCCGGACGCGCCCCGCCCGGTGAACCGGGGCCCTGATCGCGCTGGCGGTTGGTAGCGTCACCGCCCGTGGCTCTCGTCGTCCAGAAGTTCGGTGGCACCTCGGTCGCCGACCCCGACCGCATGCGTGAGGTCGCCGACCACGTGGCGCGCACCATCCGCCACGGCTCCGACGTGGTGCTCGTGGTCAGCGCCATGGGCAAGGAGACCGACGAGCTGCTGCGCCTCGCCGCTGCCGTGTCCCGCACCCGCCCCGGGCGCGAGATGGACATGCTCATCACCGCGGGCGAGCGCAAGGCCACCGCGCTGATGTGCATGGCCCTGGCCGACGTCGGTGTCGCCGCCGAGTCGTTCACCGGGTCGCAGGCCGGGTTCCTCACCGACACCACCCACACCAACGCCAAGATCCTCGAGCTGCGCCCCGACCGCGTCCGCGAGTCGCTGCGCGCCGGGCGGGTCCCCGTCGTCGGCGGGTCCCAGGGCGTCTCCACCACCCGCGACGTCACGTTCCTCGGGCGGGGTGGCTCCGACACCACGGCGGTGGCGCTCGCCCACGCCCTCGGCGCCGACAGCTGCGAGCTCTACACCGACGTCTCCGGCGTGTTCAACGCCGACCCCCGCATCGTGCCCACCGCGCGCCGCATCGACCGCATCTCGTTCGAGGAGCTGCTCGAGATGACCGCCACCGGCTGCCCCAAGCCGGCCATGCGCTCGGTCGAGTACGCCCGCAACCACGGCGTGCCGCTGCACGTCCGATCCGCCTTCACCTGGGAGCCCGGCACCTGGGTCGTCGAGGAGGACCCCTCCATGGAGCAGGCCATCATCTCCGCTGTCACCCACGACACGTCGGAGGCCAAGATCACCGTCGCCGGCCTGCCCGACCACCCGGGCATCGCCGCCCGGGTGTTCCGTGAGCTGGCCGAGCGCGACGTCAACGTCGACATGATCGTGCAGAACGTGTCCGACCGGGGCGTCACCGACATCTCCTTCACCGCCCCGTTCGACGACCTCGACACCTGTCGCGCCGTGCTCGACCCGCTGGCGGCCGAGCTCGGCGCCAGCGGCGTCACCACCGACGACGACATCGGCCGGGTGTCGCTGGTGGGCGCCGGCATGAAGTCCAACCCCGGCATCGCCGCCACCATGTTCGAGACCATGGCCGCCAACGGCATCAACATCGAGATGATCTCCACCTCGGCCATCCGCGTCAGCTGCGTGGTGCGCCAGGACCGGGTCGAGGACGCCGTCGCCGCCCTGCACGGGGCCTTCGAGCTCGACCGGCCCGAACCCATCCGCTGACGCGCGAAACGCGAGGCCGGCCGGCGTGCGCCGGTCGCTAGCCTCGCGGCCATGAAGATCGGGATCGTCGGCGCCACCGGACAGGTCGGGGGCGTCATGCGCGCCATCCTCGAGGAGCGGAGCTTCCCCGCCGACGAGGTCCGCCTGTTCGCCTCCGCCCGCTCGGCCGGACGCACCATCGAGTGGCGGGGCGCACCCGTCACCGTCGAGGACGCGTCCACCGCCGACTACTCGGGCCTCGACATCGTGCTGTTCTCGGCCGGGGGCGCCACCTCCACAGAGCTCGCCCCGACCGTCGCCGCCGCGGGCGCCATCGTCGTCGACAACTCGTCGGCGTGGCGCATGGACCCCGACGTGCCCCTCGTGGTGTCCGAGGTCAACCCCGAGGCCCTGGCGTCGATCCCCAAGGGCATCGTCGCCAACCCCAACTGCACCACCATGGCCGCCATGCCGGTCATGAAGGCGCTCCACGCCGAGGCCGGCCTCGCCGCCATGGTCGTC
Organism: Acidimicrobiales bacterium; assembly: GCA_035464115.1. GTDB lineage: Bacteria > Actinomycetota > Acidimicrobiia > Acidimicrobiales > SKKL01 > DATHSN01. Next base: position 10,245 of record DATHSN010000399.1, read on the forward strand.
AGCACCTACCAGGCGGTGTCGGGCGCCGGGCTCGCCGGGGTCGAGGAGCTCGACCAGGCGGTCCGCAAGATCGGCGAGGGGGCCGCAGCCCTCACCTTCGACGGATCGGCGGTCGACCACCCCGCGCCGGTCAAGTTCCCGGCGCCCATCGCGTTCAACGTGGTGCCCTTCGCCGGCAAGCTCGTCGACGACGGCCTCGACGAGACCGACGAGGAGCAGAAGCTCCGCAACGAGAGCCGCAAGATCCTGGCCATCCCCGGGCTGGCGGTGTCGGGCACGTGCGTGCGGGTGCCGGTGTTCACCGGGCACTCGTTGTCGATCAACGCCCGCTTCGAGCGCCCCATCAGCCCCGACCGGGCCCGCGAGGTGCTCGGGGCGGCGCCTGGTGTCGTGCTGGCCGACGTGCCGACGCCGCTCATGGCCGCCGGGGCCGATCCCACGTTCGTCGGTCGGATCCGGCGCGACGACACCGTGGAGAACGGGCTGGCGCTGTTCCTCTCCAACGACAACCTCCGCAAGGGCGCCGCGCTCAACGCCGTGCAGATCGCCGAGCTGCTCGCCGCCCGTTGACGCGGCGGGACCCGGACCTGTCAGGGGAAGCGGGTGCCGCTCGGGCGTTTTCGGCGCCGGGCACCGTCGGGTAGCCTGGGCGCTCCGCCGGGCACGGTCCGGCGCTTCGGGTAGTGGCGCAGCTTGGCAGCGCGCCTCGTTCGGGACGAGGAGGTCGTGGGTTCAAATCCCGCCTACCCGACCACCACGCGACGGTCCGCCTCCGGGCGGGCCGTCGCCGCGTCCGGGCTCGTAGCGTGTCGGCGTGCAGATCGCCGAGTTCCAAGCCCTGATGGACCGCCTCTACGGCGAGGCCGACCGCGAGCGGGGCATCCCCGCCACGGTGGCGTGGCTGTGCGAGGAGCTGGGCGAGCTGGCCCAGGCGGTCCGCAAGGGCGACGACGCCGCCCGGCTCCACGAGCTGGGCGACGTGCTCGCCTGGCTGGCGTCGCTCGCCAACCAGCTCGACCTCTCCCTCGACGACGCCGCGCGCCGCTACGTCGACGACCCGCCGGTGTGACGTCTGCCCGGCCGGCGGGCTGCGGTCAGGCCGAGGCGACGACGCCGGAGGCCTGCTCGCGCCAGTCGGCGCCGTCGAGCACGGCCTTCGCCGCGCGGCGCATGCGGAACCCGTCGATGGGCTTCACCATCCACCCGTCGGCGCCGGCGTGCTCGGCGAGGAAGCGGTCGTCCGCCCGGTCGAGCAGCACCAGGATCTTCACCGGGTCGATCCGCTGGGCGCCTTCCTCCAGTCGGAGGTCGAAGCACGCGGCGAGCCCGCCCATCGAGCCGATCTGCAGGTCGAGCACCACCAGGTCGGGGTGCAGCGCCGCGGTGGCGGGCAGCACGTCGACGCCCCGGCGCACCCGCGACACCGTGGTGTCGTCGTCGGCGAGCGCGGCGTCGACCTCGTCGCGGATCCAGTCGGCGTCGGTGGCGAGCAACACGGTGGTCACGGCCGGAGGCTACCCGGCGACGTCGGCGACGCTCCATCCGCCGCCTCGCGTCGGGCCGGCGACGGTCCCGGGTTCGGGACCGGCCCGGGCCGGTTAGGCTCCGCGGTCACGAGCGACGACCGAGGAGACGCTTCGTGCTCGAGATCCAGATCGAACAGACCGACGCCTACACGGTGTGCCGCCCGGTGGGCGAGCTCGATGCCTACACCGTCGGTCAGTTCCGGGAGTCCCTCGGCGAGCTGGCGTCGGCCGGTCGCCTGCTCATCGACCTGTCCGACGTGCCGTTCATGGACTCGGCGGGCCTCGGCGCGCTGATCGGCGGCATCCGCCGCGCCCGCGAGGCGGGCGGCGACGTGGCGGTGGCCTGCAGCCGGCCCACCCTCACCCGCTTGCTCCACACCACCGGGTTCGACCGCATCGTGCCCGTCACCGAGACCATCGACGAGGCCGCGGCGGCTCTCGACGGCGACGGCGGCAGCTGACCGGGGCGTTCCGCAGAGCTCAGCCGTCGGCCACGAGCAGGTCGGCCACGCGGGCCAGGCCGTCGAGGTCGTGCACGTCGTCGTCGAGGAACGGCACCATCACCACCGGCGCGGGGCGGACCCGCTCGGCCAGGCCGGCGAGGTGGTCGCGCTCGTGGTCGGCTGCCGCTCGCAGCTCGACGAGCGCCCGGCTCTGGGCTCCGAGCGGGGTGCCGGCGTGGTCGACGGCCAGGCCCCGGATCCGATCGAGCGATCCCGGCACGGGGCGGGGGTGCATCCGGTTCACCACCAACGCCCGCACCGTGATCGCCGACTCGGTGAGGCGGCGGGCGAACCACTCGGCCTCCTCGACGGTGTCGCGCCGCGGCGACGTCACCAGCACGAAGGCGGTCTCGTCGGCGGAGAACAGCGCGGCGACGTCGGCGGCCCGGGAGCGGAAGCCGCCCTCCATCCCCTCGAACGCCCGGAAGAACTCGATGGCGTCGTCGACCACGGCGGCGCCGACCACCCGCGAGACGGTGCGCACGAACGCTCCGGCCGTGGCGCCCACCGCCCGGGCCACCCCCCGGCCCGGCACCACGAGGGCCCGGAACAGCCGGTGGTCGAGGAAGCGGTGCAGCACGCCGGGCGCCTCGATGACGTCGATGGCGTTGCGGGTGGGCGGCGTGTCGACCACCACCAGGTCGAACCGGGGATCGGCGTGGAGCTGGTGGAGCCGCTCCGACGCCATGTACTCCTGGGTGCCCGACAGCGACTCGGCGATGTTGCGGTAGAAGCGGTTGCGCAGGATCCGCTCGGCCTGCTCGGCGTCGGCGGCGTGCTCGCGCACGAGGGCGTCGAAGGTGGCGCGGGCGTCGAGCATGGTGGCGTAGAGGTGTCCGGGCCACGGGCCGGCGACCTCGCGGGCCTCGTTGTCGAGCTGCTCGAGCCCGAGCGCGTCGGCCAGCCGCTTGGCCGGGTCGATGGTGACCACCACCACCGACCGGCCCCGCCGCGCCGCCTCGACGCCGAGCGCGGCGGCCGTGGTGGTCTTGCCCACGCCGCCCGATCCCGCGCACACGACGACGTGGGCCGACTCGAGCAGGGCGGCCAGTCGGGTCCCGGCGGATCCGGTCACGGGTCGCCCCCGCCGGTCAGCGCGAGGGCGGCCTCGTCGAGGGCCTCGATGCCATCGAGCGCGGCGCGGGCCAGGCGGTCGATGTCGTGGCGGTCGACGTCGACCCCGGCGAGGGTCGGCAACCGGATCTGGGGCAGCGGCAGCGCCCGGGCCAGCCGGGCGAGCTGGGTCTCCTCGAGCGCGGCCCGACGGCGCCGCCACCGCGCCGCCTCGCCGAGGGCCACCAGGTCGGCGGGGTCGAGCGCCACGCCCGCATCGGCAGCGGCGTGCGCCGGATCGATGTCGAGGCCCGGCAGCGCGGCGGTGACCTGGTTGACCACCACCGGGCCGAGCGCCACGCCCACCTCGTCCTCGAGGCGGTAGGCGGTCTCGACCAGCTCGTTCACCGGGGTCTCCTCGGGCAGGGTGACGAGCACGACCCGGCAGCGGGCCGGGTCGGTGAGCATCTCGAGCACGTCGGCCGCCTGGGCCCGGATGGGGCCCACGCTCACCGCGTCGAGCAGGCCCCGCACCGACCGCAGGAACGTGACGGCGTGGCCGGCGGCGGGGGTGTCGAGCACGATCAGGTCGGCGACGCCCGACCGCTCCAGCTGCTTCACCTTGCCGAGCAGGAGGATGTCCTCGATGCCCGGCGCGGCCGTCGACACCATCTGCAGCGCACCGGTGCCGACCAGGCGACGCGACACGCGCCGCAGGCCGTGGTCGGCGAGGTACTCGAGCAGCGCGTCGTCGGCGGTGAGCGCCCGGGCCCGCACCGCCCCCGAGCCGGGTGGGTCGCCCGGCGGCCACAGCTCGGTCTCGTCGTAGCCGAGGTCGCCCCGCCCGTGGGCGGCGGCCAGCCCGCCCTTGCCCTCGACCTCGACGACCAGGACGCGGAGACCCACCCGCGCCGCGGCCCGCGCCAGCGCCGCGGCGACCGTGGTTTTGCCCACGCCGCCCTTGCCGGCCACGATGACGACCCGGGATGCTGCGAAGAACCGGGCAGGATCCACCTCGTCCCCTTCCGACGCCGGCCCCCTCGGCGTCGGCGCCGAACGCTGGAGAGCCCCGCTTGGGCACTGTATCCACCCCCCGCGACCACCTCGGCTCGCGCCGCGCCCGCCGCCGCCTCGCCGCAGCACTCCTCGCGGTCGGCACCGCGCTGCTCGCGCTGGGCGCCACGACGCCCCTCGCCCCGGCCGCGGCCCAGACGGCCGACGAGCCCGACGACGGCGCCGGCTTCGTCACCGTGGTCGAGGTGTCGGGCCTCCTCGACCGCATCCTCACCGACTTCGTGGCCACCGCGCTCGACGACGCCGAGGACACCGGGGCCCGCGCCCTGGTGCTGCAGCTCAACAGCACCGGCACCGTCGTCGACGACGACCGCTTCGCCGACCTCGCCCGTCGCATCGACGAGAGCGACATCCCCGTCGCCGTGTGGGTCGGGCCCAGCGGGTCCTCGGCCCTCGGCGGCGCCGCCCAGCTGGCCGCGGTCGCCGACGTGGTGGGGGTGGCGCCGGGATCGCGCATCGGCGAGCTCGGCGACGACCTGCTCCCGCCCGCGCTGGTGCCCCCGTTCGGCGAGGTCGCCCCGCTGCTGCGCGACGACGCCGTGGGCGCCGAGCGGGCCGTCGAGCTCGGCATCGCGTCGCAGCCGGCCCCCACCATCGGCGACTTCGTGGTCGAGCTGCCGGGCTTCGAGTCCCAGGAGGTCACCCAGGGCGACGAGATCCGGCGCGAGCCGCTCACGGTCGTGCGCTTCGCCCAGCTCCCGCTGCTGTCGCAGCTGATGCACACCGTGGCCAGCCCGGCGGTCGCCTACCTGCTGCTCACCATCGGCCTCGGGCTCATCGTCTTCGAGCTGTTCACCGCGGGCATCGGCATCGCCGGGGTGGTGGGCGCCGGCTCGTTCGTGCTCGGCTCGTACGGCCTGTGGTCGCTGCCGACCCAGCCGCTCGCCCTGGCGCTGATCTGCCTGTCCTTCGCCGCCTTCGCGGTCGACGTCCAAACGGGCGTCCCACGGGTCTGGACCGGCATCGGCGCGGTGATGTTCGCGGTGGGCACCTTCACGCTCTACGACGGCGTGTCGATGTCGTGGATCACCATCGGGGTCGCCTTCGTGGGGATCCTCCTCACCTTCCTCGCCGGCATGCCCGCCATGGTCCGCACCCGGTTCTCCACGCCCACCATCGGTCGCGAGTGGATGCTCGGCGAGCTCGGCCTCGCCCGCGGCCCGGTCGACCCCGACGGGGTCGTGGTGGTGCGCGGCGCGCCCTGGCGGGCCCGCACCAACCGGGCCACCCCCGCCGCCGACGGTGAGGCGGTGCGCGTGGTGGCGCTCGACGGCCTGGTGCTGGAGGTCGAGCCGGTGGAGGGTGCGGCCCGCGACCACCGTGAGCGGCGCACCGAGCGCTGAGCGCACGAATCTCTCCGCATGTGACCCTTGTCCCACGGGGAGGGCGACGGTAGGGTCGGCCACGCGGAAAGGGGGTCCCCCGCGTGAGTGCACAGCGATCCGATGATGCCTGGCAGGTACGAGCGGCATGCCGCGGCCCACAGGCGGCCGTGTTCTTCCCCCCGCCCCAGTTCGAGCGCAAGGACGACAAGCTCGAGCGTGAGGGGCGGGCCAAGGCGATCTGCGCCAGTTGCTCGGTGCGCCAGCCGTGCCTCGAGTACGCGCTCGCCATCCGCGAGCCCCACGGCATCTGGGGTGGGCTCAACGAGGCCGAGCGCAAGCAGGTCCTCTCCTCCGAGCTGAGCTGAGCCGAGCCCGCCCGGGACGCCCCACGTGGCGGTCGCTCGTGCCGATCCGGCGCGGCTGACCGCGGTGGCCTCGCTCAGCCGGCGTCGGTGGGCAGGCGGGGCCCGGCGATGCGCCGATCGCCCCGCCGGCGGGTCACGCCCGTGGCGTCGAGGCGACCGAGCAGCGGCACGGCGTGCTTGCGGGTGGTGCCGAGGGCGTCGCGGACCTCCGACACGGTGACCCCCTCGGGGCGGTCGGCCAACAGCGCGGCCACCGCCCGGGCGGCGGCCTCCAGCGCCGCCGGGGTGAACCACACGTCGTCGACCCGCACGACCAGCCCCCGTCGGACCAGCTCGCGCAGCTCGCCGGGATCGACGTCGTCGGGCCCCGGCGGCGAGAACGGGGCGGCGTCGAGAGCCCGCACCCACGGGTGGTCGGCGA
>DATHSN010000400.1:0-2352 GCA_035464115.1 Acidimicrobiales bacterium
CCCTGCCCCGACGTCGGGCGGGCGGGCGCCGACCGTGACGACGGGTTCGTGTTGCACCGTGGCGCCCACGCTCTCTATCCGAACGGCCCGGGGGCCGAGGTGGCCCGTCGCCTCGGCATCGACCTCGACGGCGTGTCGCCACCCACGAAGGGCGCCCTCGGCCTGAGCGGCGGATCGGCCGGTGTGCTCCCTCAGGGCCCGTGGTCGCTCCTGCGCAGCTCGCTGCTGTCGGGCCGGGATCGGCTCCGGCTCCCGCTCGCCGCGCGTCGGCTCACCTCCGCCGACCCCGCCACCGTCGCCCACCTCACCGTCGCCGGCTGGCTCGACTCGCTGGGGCTCACCGGGGCGGTGCGACGGGTGGCGGAGATGCTCGTGCGCCTCGCGACGTACGGCGCCGACCTCGACCTGATGTCCGCCGACGTGGCCGCCCACCAGCTCGGGCTCGGCGGGGTGCGCTACCTGCACCGCGGCTTCGTCGGGCTCGCCGAGGACCTCCGAGCGACGGCCACCGCGGCGGGGGCGGTCGCGGTCACGGCGCGGGTCCGGGCCGTGCGCAGCGGGCCTCGCTCGGTGACGGTCGTCGCGGACGGTCGCACGGTGACCGCCAGGTCCGCGATCGTGGCCGTCGGCTCGCCGTCGGCGGCCGGGGGCCTGCTGGTCGATCCGCCGCCGGCGTGGCGCGATCTGCCGGCGGGCCCCGCGGTCGCGTGCCTCGACCTGGCGCTCGACGGCGTCCCCGACGGGCCACCGGTGCTGCTCGGGCTCGACGAGCCCGTCTACGCCATCCGCCATGCGCCACCCGCCCGCCTGGCGCCACCGGGCGGCGCGGTGGTCCACGTGGTGCGCTACCTCCGGGCGAGCGATGCCATCGACCCGCGCTCGGGTCGGGCCGAGCTCGAGTCGCTGGCGCGACGCATGGGCATCGACCTCGACCGGGCGGTCAGGTCGCGCTACCTGCACCGGATGGCCGTGGTGGGCACCACGCCCACCCCGGATCGCGGGGGTCTGGTGGGACGCCCCGACATCGCCCACCGCGACCACCCCCGCCTCTTCGTGGCCGGCGACTGGGTCGGCCCCACCGGCTACCTCGCCGACGCCGCCCTCGTCAGCGCCGAGCGGGCCGGCCGGGCGGCCGCCGAGCTGGCCCGCCGCCCTGCACCAGTGGGCGCCACCACGTGAGCCGGGCGACACTTCCCCCCGTGGACCACGCCACCGATCCGCAGCGCTCGCTCGAGGAGGCGTTCCTGGCCGAGCAGCCCCGGCTGATCGGCCTCGCGTACCGGATCCTGGGTAGCCGGGTCGACGCCGAGGACGTGGTGCAGGAGGCATGGATCCGGATCCGTCGCCACGACGACGCCGACGGGGTCGACCGCCCGGCGGCATGGCTCACGCGGGTGGTGTCGCGCCTCGCGCTCGACGAGCTCCGCACGGCCCGTCGACGCCGCGAGAGCTACGTCGGGCCGTGGCTGCCCGAACCGGTGCGCGCCGGGCCCGGACCGGGCTCCTCCACCCCGACCGAGCCCGAGGCCGTCGCCGAGCTCGCCGAGTCGCTCACCGTCGCGTTCCTGCAGGTGCTGGAGCGGCTCGACCCGGTCGAGCGCGTGGTGCTCCTCCTGGCCGACGTCTTCTCGGTGCCGTTCGACGAGATCGCCCGCATCGTCGACCGCTCGCCCGCCGCCTGTCGCCAGGTCGCCTCCCGCGCCCGGCGCCGGGTCGCCGACGACCACCGTCGGGCCGTCGTGCGCCCCGACGACGCCGCCGCCGTCGTCGCCGAGCTCCTGGGTGCCGTGGCGGCCGGGGAGGTCGACCGCGTCGTCGCGCTCCTGGCCGACGATGCGGTGCTGGTCAGCGACGGGGGGCCGTCGGTCCATGCCGCGCGCCGCCCGGTGGTGGGGGCGTCCCGGGTGGCGCGGTTCCTCGTCAACGTGAGCGGGCGACTCCCGTCGCTCCGAGCGGAGCTGACCACGCTCAACGGCGCGCCGGGCCTGGTGCTGTGGGGACCCGACGGCGCCGACGCGGCGATCGTCACCGAGGTGGTCGACGGCCGCGTCGCCCGGATCTACCTGGTGCGCAACCCCGAGAAGCTGGCGTCGCTGGGCGACCATCGGCCGCTCGTGTGATCCGTCGGGCGCACGGATCCGGCCGCCGTCACCCCGCGCCGGGCGGCGCCACCGACGAGGAGGCGGCGTCGCGCTCGTCGCCGGGGATCCACCGCCACCCGTCGAGGAACTGCTCGAGCTCGTCGGCGGGCACGGGCCGTGATATGGCGTAGCCCTGGAGAAGGTCGCAGCCGACGGACCGGATGTGGTCGTCGTGGGCCTCGTGCTCGTCGCCCTCGGCCACCACCACGAT
>DATHSN010000401.1:0-11423 GCA_035464115.1 Acidimicrobiales bacterium
AAGGTCGGCTCCTCGAGCATCACCAGGATGTCGAGGGGGTCGCCGTCCTCGCCGAGGGTGTGCTCGACGAAGCCGTAGTCGGTCGGATACTGCGTCGCGGTGAAGAGATGGCGGTCGAGCCAGACCAGGCCGCTGGTGTGATCCATCTCGTACTTGTTGCGTGATCCCTTGGGGATCTCCACCACGATCTCGACCGGTTCGCGTTCGTCCATGCTCGTTCGTCTCCTCGGTGCACCAGAGCGGCAGTCGGCGTGCACCACCGGTTGGCACGCTATCGGCACGCCTCCGGACAGCGAATGGGCCGAAAGCCCGATCGAGGGGTAGCCCTCCGAGCGCCGGGGCACCGACGCGAAAGACCGCCGCCACCGGGTGGGGCGGTGACGGCGGTCGATCAGGGATCCCGGAGGATCAGGGTTCCGGTGGGATCAGCCCACCGAACCCTCCATCTGGAGCTCGATGAGGCGGGACCACTCGACGGCGTACTCCATGGGCAGGGTGCGCGTCACCGGCTCGATGAACCCGTTGACGATCATGCCCATGGCCTGCTCCTCGGAGAGACCCCGCGACATGAGGTAGAAGAGCTGCTCGTCGGCCACCTTCGACACGGTGGCCTCGTGGCCGATGACGGCGTCCTTCGACCCGACCTCCATGTAGGGGAAGGTGTCGGAGATGGAGTGCTCGTCGAGGATGAGGGCGTCGCACTGGACGTAGCTCTTCGAGCCGTAGGCGTCGTCCTCGACCCGGACCAGGCCGCGGTAGCTGGTGCGCCCGCCGTCCTTGGAGATCGACTTCGACACGATCTTCGAGGTGGTCTCGGGGGCGGCGTGCACCATCTTGGCGCCGGCGTCCTGGTGCTGGCCGGGGCCGGCGTAGGCCACCGAGAGCACCTCGCCCGAGGCCTTGGGGCCCACCATGTAGACCGCCGGGTACTTCATGGTGAGGCGGCTGCCGATGTTGCCGTCGATCCACTCCATGTGGCCCTCGGCCTCGACCCGGGCCCGCTTGGTGACCAGGTTGAACACGTTGTTCGACCAGTTCTGGATGGTGGTGTAGGTGACCCGCGCCGAGGGCTTGACCACGATCTCGACCACCGCGGAGTGCAGCGAGTCGGTGGTGTACACCGGCGCCGAGCAGCCCTCGATGTAGTGCACCTTCGAACCCTCGTCGGCGATGATCAAGGTGCGCTCGAACTGGCCCATGTTCTCGGCGTTGATGCGGAAGTAGGCCTGCAGCGGCATCTCGACCTCGACGCCCGGCGGCACGTAGATGAACGACCCGCCCGACCACACCGACGAGTTGAGCGCCGCGAACTTGTTGTCGTTCATGGGGATCACGGTGCCGAAGTAGGCGCGCACGATCTCGGGGTGCTCGCGCAGGGCCGTGTCCATGTCGGTGAAGATGACGCCCTGGGCCTCGAGGTCCTCACGGTTCTTGTGGTAGACGACCTCGGACTCGTACTGGGCGGTGACCCCGGCGAGGTACTTGCGCTCGGCCTCGGGGATGCCCAGCTTCTCGTAGGTCTGCTTCACCGAGTCGGGCAGCTCGTCCCACGCGTCGACCTGATGGTCGGTGGGCTTGATGTAGTAGAAGATGTCGTCGAAGTAGATCTCCGACATGTCGCCGCCCCAGTTGGGCATCGGGCGCTTCTGGAAGTGGGCGTAGGACCGCAGGCGGTAGTTCCGCATCCAGTCGGGCTCGCCCTTCATCCACGACATCTCCTGGATGATGTCTTCGTTGAGCCCCCGCTTGGGCTTGAAGACGTAGTCCTCGGCGTCGCTCCAGCCCAGCTTGTAGCGACCGAGGTCGAGTCCGAGATCGGTGGTGGCCATCGTGGTACCTCTCCAGGGGGTGCCGACGGGAATTTCTCCTATCTGGATAGTAACAAACCCTCCAGTGGTTCCACACCCTCTGTGGTGCGCCCGTCAGCGCCCCCGGGCGAGCCCCGCCTCAGCCCCCCGGGGTGGCGTCGGCGCCGGCCGACGTGAGCCCGCCCTGCCAGGTGGCGAACAGGGCGGCGTAGTGCCCACCGGCGGCCACCAGCTCGTCGTGGGTGCCCACCTCGGCGAGGCTCCCGCCGGTGACCACGCCGACCCGGTCGGCGCGCTCGGAGGTGGAGAGGCGGTGGGCGATCACGATGACGGTGCGGCCCTGCATGAGCCGCTCCATGGCCGCCTCGACCAGCATCTCGGTGCCGGGGTCGAGGCTCGAGGTGGCCTCGTCGAGCACCAGCACGCCGGGATCGACCAGCGCGGCCCGGGCGAGCGACACCAGCTGCTTCTCGCCGGCCGACAGCCGGCTGCCCCGCTCGTCGACCTCGGTGTCGAGCCCGGCGGGCAGCGCCTCGAAGCGCTCGCGGATGCCGATGGCGTCGAGGGCGGCGACGACCTCGTCGTCGGTGGCCTCGGCGCGGGCCACCCGGATGTTGTCGCGGATGGTGGCGTTGAAGAGGAACCCCTCCTGGGGGACCACCACCACCCGTCGCCGCAGCGACTCGTGGGTGGCGTCGCGCAGGTCGACCCCGCCGAAGCGCACCGCCCCCTCGACGGGGTCGTAGAACCGGGCGATGAGCTTGGCCAGCGTGCTCTTGCCCGCGCCGGTGGGCCCGACGAGGGCCAGGCGCTCGCCGTCGGGGATGGTGAGCGCCACGTCGTGCAGGACCCACTCCATCCCCCGGCCGTAGCGGAAGGCGAGGCCGTCGACCTCGATGTCGCCCCGGGCCGGGAGCTCGACCGCGTCGGGGCGCTCGGGGACGTCGACCGGCTCGTCGAGCAGCAGCAGCACCTTGCGCAGGCCGGCGCCCGCCGACTGGATCTGGTTGAACAGCTGCGACAGCTGCTGGATGGGGTCGAACAGGTTCGACAGGGTGAGCACGAAGAACGCCACGGTGCCGACGGTGACCATGTCCTGGGTGACCATCCAGCCGCCCACGCCCACCACCAGGGCGGTGGTGCCGAGCCCGGCGAACTCGATGACCGGCAGGTACCAGGCCTGGATCTTCACCGAGCGCAGGTGGGCGCCGTAGAGGCTGCGGTTGCCCCGGCTGAAGCGGTCGGCCTCGACCTGCTCACGGCCGTAGGCCTGGGTGACGCGCACCCCGGCGATGCCCTCCTGGAGGTCGGAGAGCGTGCTGCCGATGCGGTCGCGCACCTCGAGGTAGGCGTCGTTGGAGTCGCGCCGGAACTTGCGGCTGGCGATGAGCACGGGTGGCACCGACACCAGGCACACCAACATGAGCTGCCAGGACACGGCGGCGAGCACGCCGATCGCCAGCACGAGCAGCAACACGTTGGACACCAACATGAGCAGGCCCATCTGGACGAGCTCCTGCATGGAGTCGACGTCGGAGGTGAGCCGCGAGACGATCACGCCGCCCTTCTCGCGGTCGTAGAACGGCATCGACAGGCGCTGGAGGTGGTGGAAGGCCTTCTCGCGCAGGTCGCGCAGGAAGCCCTCGCCCACCTGCGACAGCACCAGGACCATCGACCGCTGGCTCGCGTACTGCACCAGGGCCACGACCACGTAGAGCCCGACGGCGAGGTAGAGCACGCCCTTGTCGCCCTCGACGATGCCCTCGTCGATGCCGAACTTCACCAGGTACGGACCGGCGAGGATCATGCTCGTGTAGACGGCGATCAGCGCGAGGGCGAGCCACATGCGGCGGCGCTGGTCGCCGAGCATGCGGTAGGCGCGGCGCACGATGCGCTTGGCCTCGTCGGCGTCGAGCTTGTCCTCGTCGGTGACGGCTCCCTGCATCCACATCAGACCGTCACCTCCCCGGTGCCGGCGAGGTCCTCGGCGGTGGCGAGGTCTTCGGCGGTGGCCTGAGCCAGCACCTCGCGGTAGCTGGCGTCGCGCTCGAGCAGCTCGGCGTGGGTGCCCTCGGCGACGATGCGGCCGTGGTCGAGCAGCACCACCCGGTCGGCGAGGGCGATGGTGGCGGGGCGGTGGGCGATCACGAGGGTGGTGCGACCGTCCATGACCTCGGCCATGGCGTCGCGGATCTCGTGCTCCTTGGTGGGGTCGACCGACGAGGTGGCGTCGTCGAGGATGAGGATGCGCGGGTCGGCGAGGATGGCCCGGGCGATGGCGATGCGCTGGCGCTGACCGCCCGACAGGCCGAACCCCCGCTCGCCGATCTCGGTGCGGTAGCCGTCGGGCATGGCCACGATGAAGTCGTGGGCGCCCGACAGGCGCGCGGCGCGCTCGATGGCGTCGTGGGGGGCGTCGGGGTCGGCGAAGGCGATGTTGGCGGCGATGGTGTCGCTGAACAGGAAGGTGTCCTCGAACACCAGGCCCACCGAGCGGCGCAGCTCGCGCAGGCGCACGTCGCGGACATCGACGCCGTCGATGACGACCCGACCGGCGCGCACGTCGTAGAAGCGCGGGATCAGCTTGGCCACGGTGCTCTTGCCCGACCCGGTGGCGCCGACCAGCGCGACCGACTCGCCCGGGCGCAGGTGCAGGTCGAACCCCTCGAGGACGGCGTCGGCGTCGCCGTAGCCGAAGGTGACGCCCTCGAAGCGCACGTCGCCCAACCGGCCCTCGGCGGGCAGCGAGGTGGCGTGGGGGGCGTCGGCGATGAGCGGGGCGGTGGACAGGACCTCGGCGACCCGCTCGGCGGCGGCGGCGCCGCGCTGGGCCTGGGCGATGATCATGCCGAGCATCCGCAGCGGCGGCACGAGCAGCACCACGTAGAAGTTGAACTTCACGAGCTCGCCGACCGACAGGGCACCGTCGATGGCGAGGGTGCCGCCGTACAGCAGCACCAAGATGAGCCCCACGTTGGGCAGCAGCTCGATGAGCGGCAGGTACGTGGCCCGGGTGCGGGCCGCGGTGATGGCCGCGTCGTAGACGTCGTCGGCCTCGGTGCGCAGCCGCGCCTCCTGGACCCGCTCGGCCCCGAAGCCCTTGACGACCCGCACGCCCTGCACCGACTCGTCGACCACCGAGGCGAGCTGGGCCGACTCCTCCTGCAGGCGCATCATCGACGGGAACAGCCGCTGGGAGAACTTGCGGCCGAACACGTTGACCAGCGGGAGCGACCCGAGGGCGAGCAGCGTGAGGATCGGGTCGACGAGCAGCATGATGACGGTGACCGCGATGACCGTGACCGCGTTGGAGATCGTGATGGGGATCATCACGACCAGGTTCTGCACCTGCTGCAGGTCGGTGTTGCCCCGGCTCATGAGCTGACCGGCCTGGGTCTTGTCGTGGTAGGCGAAGTGGAGCCGCTGGATGTGGGCGTAGATGCGGTCGCGCAGCCACATCTCGGCGTAGCGGGCCTCGCGGAAGGCGAAGTAGCGGCGCATGCCGGTGAACGCGGCGGCCACCAGGCCGGCGACACCGACGAGGACCGACCAGCGGATGATGGCGTCGACGTCTTCCTGCTCGATGCCCTTGTCGATGGCCTGCTGCACGAGCAGCGGCACCGCGACCTTGCCGGCGGTCCACACCAGGCCGACGAGGACGCCGGCGGAGATGCCCTTGCGCTGGCGCCAGACCGTGCTGCGCAGCAGCGCCCACCCGGCGGACGTGCCCGTCGAGCCGGCGCCCGGCTCGGCTGGCATCGCGGGCGGTGCGGCGCCCGGCTCGGCGGTGGCCGCGGCGTCGACGCCCGCGCCCGGGCCCGCGCTGGCGGCTGCGCCCGGGCCGGTGACCGCCGCGGCGGGCGGGTCGGCGCTCGTGTCGGTGCTGGTCTCGGTGCGTGCGTCGGCAGCGATGGCGGCGGACTCCTGGCGCGTCGGCGGTGGTGGGCGGCGTCCCCGAGCCGCCCGACGCCATCATCCTACCGTTTGGTTCCAGGGTCGAATCATTAGGGCCTCGCGCCCGGGGCGGCGGTGCGCCCGGGGCGGCGGGCGGAGTCACCGACGACACGGCTACCGTCCGTCGCGTGCCCATCGGTTGCCCGTTCCACGCGGTCACGGGGCTCGACTGCCCCGGGTGCGGCCTGGTGCGCGGCACCGTCGACCTGCTGTCGGGCGACCTCGCCGGCGCGCTCGACCGCAACCCGCTCATCGTGGTGCTCGTCCCGATGCTCACCGTCGGGCTGGTGGTGTGGGCCCTGCGCCTGATGGGGCACGAGGTGCGCCTGCCCCGGGTGCCCACCGCGGTCGGCGCGACGGCGCTGGCGCTGGTCGTCGCGTTCGGGATCGCCCGCAACCTGCCCGTCGACGCGCTCGCCTGGATGGCCGCCGACCGCTGACCCTGCCCTGGGCGTTCGGCCGTGGCGACGAGGAGCGACCGACCCGGTCAGTCGAGGCGACGCAGCTCGGCGGCGTAGCGCTTGCCCCGGACCACGTAGAAGTCCTTGCCCCGGGCGATGGTCTCGGTGTCGACCGAGTCGGGGCGGATCTTGGCGGGGATGCCGAGCGCCATGGCGCCCGACGGCACCTCCATGTCGTTGGGCACCAACGCTCCGGCCCCGACCAGCGCCCCGGACCGCACGACGGCGCGGTGCAACACGATGGACCCGGTGCCGACGAGCGAGCCGTCCTCGATCACGCAGCCCTCGAGGTGCACGAGGTGGCCGATGACGCAGTCGGAGCCCACCCGGGTGGGCCACTCGGCCGTGGTGTGGATGACCGAGCCGTCCTGGATCGAGGTGCGCTCCCCCACCGTGATGCCGCCGTCGTCGCCCCGCAGCACCGCGCTCGGCCAGACGGTGGACTCGGCGCCGATGGTCACGTCGCCGATGACCACCGCGTCGGGGTGGATGTAGGCCGTCGGGTCGATGCGCGGCTCGACCGCGCCGATGGCGTAGATGGGCATCAGTCGGCGGTGACGGGCTCGAAGCGGCCGTAGCCGCCCTGGAAGAACAAGAGCGGCCGCGTCTCGCGGTCGACGTCGAGCTCGACGACCCGTCCGACCACGATCCAGTGGTCGCCCGCGTCGATCGACTGCTCGGTGCGGCAGTCGATGTGGCCGACCACGCCGGCGAGGATCGGCGACCCGGTGACGCCCGGACGCCACTCGATGCCCTCGAACTTGTCGTCGGCCTTGCTGGCGAAGTGCGACGACAGGTGCGCCTGGTCGTCGGCCAGGACGTTCACCGCGAACACGCCCGCCGGGTCGATCCTCGGCCACGACGTCGAGCGCTTGTCGGCGCACAGCCCCACGAGCGGCGGGTCGAGCGAGATCGAGAAGAACGACCCGACGGTCATCCCTTGCGGCTCGCCGTCGGGTGCGGCGGTGACGACGGTGACGCCGGTCGGGAAGTGTCCGAGGACCCGACGGAAGTCGAGCGGGTCGATCGGGGCGTCGTCGGCTGCGGTCACGGGGCGACTCCTCGTCGGGGGCGGCTCGGGCGAAGGGTAGCCACCACGTCGGAGCGCTCGCGCGCCCGGCAGGGGGACCGGCGGCCGGTGGCGAGCGGGGCTCAGCCCAACGAGACGGTGGTGCCCTCGGCGGCGGCGACGACCTCGAGGTCGGGGCCGCCGAGCAGGCGGGCGATGCCGAGCAGGCAGTCGAGGCGGTCGTCGCCGTGGGTGGGGTCGTGGTGGAACAGCGCCAGGGTGCGGGCCCCGGCCGTGCGGGCGACGTGCACCGCGTACTCCACGGTGCAGTGGCCCCAGCTGGCCTTCTGCTGGAACTCCTCGACGGTGTACTGCGCGTCGTGGATGAGCAGGTCGACGCCCTCGCACAGCTCGAGCACGGCGTCGTCGACCTCGAACGAATCGTCGGCGGGCTGTTGGTGGTCGCTCACGTAGGCGACGCTGACCCCGTCCCACTCGATGCGGTAGCCGAGGGTGAGCCCGACGTGGGGCACGGCGCGAGCGTGGACGCGCGCCGAACCGATCTCGACCACGTCCTTGTCGTCGAGGTCGGAGAAGCGGATGTCGCCGTGCAGCTGGTCGACGGTGACGGGGAAGTAGGGCGGGGTCATGAAGCCCCCGAAGGCGTCGGCGAGCGTGCCGCCGAGCTCGGGGCGGGGGCCGAACACCTGCAGGCTCGAGCCGGGTCGCAGCACCGGCGCGAAGAACGGCAGACCTTGCACGTGGTCCCAGTGGAGGTGGGTGACGAAGGCGGTGCAGGCGAACGGACCATCGGCCTGCTGCAGGCCGTAGGTGCGCAGACCGGTGCCGAGGTCGAGCACGATCGGCGCCTCGCCGGGACGCTCGACGGTGACGCACGCGGTGTTGCCGCCGTAGCGGGCCGTGTCGGGGCCCGAACAGGGGGTCGACCCGCGCACCCCGTAGAACGTCACGTTGACCACGGCTCCCCCTTCCGTGGCCCCGAGCGTAACCCAGCGTTCACCCAGCGCACAGGGGTGTGACAGGTGTCGCACTCGTGCGCCACCCCCGGGGCGACCTAGGTTGCCGCCATGGAGATCACCGAGGGGCGGGTGCACGCCGGCGAGCTGGAGTTCGGGTTCCTCGAGATCGGATCGGGTCCGTTGGCCCTGTGCCTGCACGGCTTCCCCGATTCGGCGTGGGGGTGGCGCCACCTGCTGCCCCGGTTGGCCGACGCCGGGTTCCGCGCCGTCGCGCCGTTCATGCGGGGCTACGCCCCCACCGAGGTCCCCGCCGACGGGCTCTACCAGACCGGCGCGCTCGCCTCCGACGCCTGCGCGCTGCACGAGGCCCTCGGGGGCGACGGCGACGCGGTGCTCATCGGCCACGACTGGGGCGCGGTCGCCACCTACGGCGCCGCCAGCCTCAACCCCGGCCGCTGGCGGCGCGTGATCGCCGCCGCGGTGCCGCCCGCCGGCGCCATGGGCCAGGGGTTCCTCGACTACGACCAGCTGCGGCGCTCCTGGTACATGTTCTTCTTCCAGCACCCGCTCGCCGACATCGTCGTCCCGATGGACGACCTCGCCTTCATCGACCGGCTCTGGGCCGACTGGTCACCGGGCTACGACGCCACCGACGACGTCCCCCACGTGAAGGACGCCCTGCGCGACCCCGCCAACCTGGCGGCCGCGCTCGGCTACTACCGGGCGACGCTCGGCGACGGTCCGAAGCACGAGCGCTACGAGATCGCCCAGCAGGCCACCCAGGCGGCCCCGCCCCAGCCGACGCTCTACCTCCACGGGCTCATCGACGGGTGCATCGGCGCCGAGCTGGCGTCGGGCGCCGAGTCGTCGCTCACCGCGCCCGGTTCACGGGTCGTCATGGTGGAGGGCGCCGGCCACTTCCTGCACCTCGAGCAGCCCGAGATCGTGAACCCGATCATCGTCGACTTCGCCCGGGGGTGAGCGGGCGGCGGCCGGGTACCGTGGCCGCTGTGACGGGGGACACGACGACGAACGACACGCACGCGGCCGACGCGCCCACGCTGCCCGACGGCTGGGTGGCGGTGGTCAAGCGCGACTGCCCCACCTGCGTGACGGTGGCGCCCGCCCTGGCCGAGCTCGAGGCGGCGGGCCTGCCCCTCACCGTGTTCGCCCAGGACGACCCGTCGTTCCCCGAGCAGGTGGCCGGTCGGCGCGACGACACCGAGCTGGTGGTGTCGTGGCACCACGACATCGAGACCGTCCCCACCCTGCTGCGGGTCGAGGGCGGCGCCGAGACCGCCCGCCTGGTCGGCTGGGACCGCGACGCGTGGCGCTCGCTGACCGGGGTCGACTCCCTCGGTGAGGGCCTGCCCGAGCACCGCCCCGGGTGCGGGTCGCTCAGCGTCGACCCCGAGCGGGCCGACGAGCTGGCGGTGCGGTTCCGGTCCGGTGAGCTGCAGGCCCGCCGGGTGCCCATCGCCCGCCTCGAGGACGAGATGGAGGCGCTGTTCGACCGGGGCTGGACCGACGGGTTGCCGGTGGTGCCCCCCACCCCCGCCCGCGTGCTGCGCATGCTCGAGGGCACCACCCGGGCCCCCGACGAGGTGGTGGCCGTCGTGCCCCCCGACCTCGTCGAGTGCACCGTCGAGAAGGTGGCGATCAACGCGGTGATGGCCGGGTGTCGACCCGAGTACCTGCCCGTGGTGCTCGCCTGCGTCGAAGCGGCGTGCACCGACACGTTCAACATGCACGGTCTGCTCGCCACCACCTACTTCAGCGGGCCGGTCGTGATGGTCAACGGTCCGGTCGCCGAGCGCATCGGCATGAACTCCGGTGGCAACGCCCTCGGCCAGGGCAACCGGGCCAACGCCACCATCGGGCGGGCGCTGCAGCTCGTGGTCCGCAACGTCGGCGGCGGCAAGCCCGGCGGGGTCGACCGGGCCACCCTCGGCAACCCGGGCAAGTACACGTTCTGCTTCGCCGAGCGCGAGCACGACTCCCCGTGGGAGCCCATGTCGGTCGAGCGGGGGTTCGCCCCCGGCACCAGCACGGTCACCCTCTTCGCCGGACACGGCCCGCAGGGCGTGGTCGACCAGCTGAGCCGCACACCCGAGTCGCTCGCCCGGTCGTTCGCCCTGCACCTGCGCACCATGGGCCATCCCAAGCTGGTGCTGGCGTTCGACGCCGTGCTCGTGGTCTCACCCGAGCACGCCCGGGTGTTCGCCGAGGCCGGGTGGGACAAGGCCCGCCTGCGCGCCGAGCTCGACGAGCTGCTCGCCGCCGACACCGACGACCTGCTCCGCGGCGTCGACGGCATCGAGGAGGGCCTGCCCGAGCGGGTGGCGGGCATGCGCCTGCCCAAGTTCCGCGACGGCGGGCTGCTCATCGTCCACGCCGGCGGCACGGCCGGGCTGTTCTCTGGCATCATCGGCGGGTGGGCGAGCGGCGCCGTGGGGAGCGCACCGGTCACCTGGGAGGTGGGGACGTGAGCACATCCGGACCGGTGGTCCTCGACCCGACGGGCGAGCGTGCGCCCGTGGCGCGCGAGCGGGTCGCCCGCGTCGCCTCGCTCGAGGGGCGCTCCGTCGCCCTGCTCGACATCACCAAGGCGCGCGGCGACGTGTTCCTCGACCGCCTCGAGGAGCTGCTCACCGAGCGGGGCCTGCGCGTCGAGCGGTTCGCCAAGCCCACGTTCACCAAGCCGGCGCCGATCGACCTGCGCCAGGAGATCGCCGAGCGCTGCGAGATGGTGATCGAAGCGCTCGCCGATTGAGGCTCGTGCACGTCGTGCAGTGTGCACGACATCGCTGATCTGGAGGCACGGGGCCTCCCCGGGGTGTTCGTCGCGTCCACCGAGTTCGTGGAGGCGGCCGCCGCCCAGGCCGCGGCGCTCGGGTTCGACCCTGCCCGGGTGTTCGTGCCCCACCCCATCCAGGACCGCACCGACGACGAGATGCGCGCCCTCGCCGACGCCGCCGTCGACGAGATCCTCGCCGCCCTGACCGCCTGACCGCGGCCGGGGTCGCTCGGGCCCGTCGCCAACCTGCGCTCCCAGGCGTCGCCCATCGACGCTTCGGAGCGCACCTTCCACCGGCGACCCGGGCCACGCCCGAACCTGCGCTCCCAGGCATCGCACATCGACGCTGTCGAGCGCACCTTCCACCGGCGCCGGCACCGGCACCGCGCCGCGGCGAGGTCGGCGGGGGTCAGG
>DATHSN010000402.1:0-20751 GCA_035464115.1 Acidimicrobiales bacterium
TCAGTCCTGCTTGGACTTCCCGGCGGCCTTCTTGGCCTTCTTCCACTCGCGGACCCGGGCGAGCGACTCGGCGGAGTCGACGTCGGCCACCGACCGGGGCACGTCGTCGGAGAAGGGCGCGGCCACCTCGGCCCAGCCGGCCGGCGCCACGCCGAGCCGCTTGGCGAGCAGGGCGATGAAGATCTTCGACTTCTCGTCGCCGTAGCCGGGCAGCGCGATCACTCGCTCCCACAGGGTGGCGCCGGAGTCGGCGCCCGTCCACACCGCGGCGGCGTCGCCGTCGTAGCGCTCGACGAGGTGCGCGCTGAGCGCCTGGATGCGCGTGGCCATCGACCCGGGGAACCGGTGGATCGCCGGCTTCTCGGCGCACGCCGCGGCGAAGCGGTCGGGGTCCATGGCGGCGATGGCCGACGGGGTGAACTCGTCGCCGAGGCGCTCGCGGAGCTTGGCGGGGCCCCGGAAGGCCAGCTCCATCGACACCTGCTGGTCGAGGAGCATGCCGACGAGCAGGGCGAACGGATCGGTCTCGAGCAGGAGGTCGGCGTCGGGGTCGCCGGTGATGGGGATCGCGGGGGCGGCCATGGCGAGGAGCCTACGGCCGGCCGAGCGCGACCGGCCCACCCGGCCGGCGTCCCCCGAACGGACCGCTACTCGGTGACGTTGGCCGGCCAGGAGGTGCGGGGATCGTCGGCGTCGGGGTCGATGTCGTAGCGACGGATGGCGTCGTCGACCACCGAGGCGTCGACGGTGCCCTCGCGGGCCAGGCCCCACAGGGTGGCCACCACGATGTGGCCGGTGTCGACCTCGAAGAACCGGCGGAGCCGCTCGCGGGTGTCGGACCGGCCGAACCCGTCGGTGCCGAGGGGCACGAACGTGCGGGGGATCCATCGCGACACCTGGTCGGGCACCATCGTCATGTGGTCGGTGACCGCCACCACCGGGCCCTGGCCGTCGCCCAGCAGCTGGGTGACCCGGGGCGTGCGCCCCTCGGCGCCGGGGTGCAGGCGGTTCCAGCGCTCGGCGGCCAGCGCCTCCTCGCGCAGGCGCTTGAAGCTGGTGGCCGACCACAGCTCGGCAGCGACGTCGTAGTGCTCGGCGAGCTCGGCGACGGCCTCACGGGCGCCGCCCTGCATCGACCCCGAGAACATGATGGTGGCGGGCTTCGACGGCCCGTCCGGTGCGGCGGCGAAGCGGTAGAGGCCCTCGATGATGCCGTCGGACACGCCGTCGGGCATGGCCGGCATGGCGTAGTTCTCGTTGTAGAGGGTGAGGTAGTACATGACGTCCTCACCCTCGCCGGCGCCGTTGCCGTACATGCGCCGGATGCCCTCGCGCACGATGGTGGCGGTCTCGTAGGCGAACGCGGGGTCGTAGGCCTCGAGGCTGGGCACGGTGGAGGCCAGCACGAGGCTGTGGCCGTCCTGGTGCTGGAGCCCCTCGCCGAGCAGGGTGGTGCGCCCGGCGGTGGCCCCGCACAGGAAGCCCCGGGCCCGGGCGTCGGCGGCGGCCCAGATGAGGTCGCCCACCCGCTGGAACCCGAACATCGAGTAGAAGGTGAAGAACGGCACCATGGGCACGCCGTGGGTGGCGTAGCTGGTGGCCGCCGCGGTGAAGCTGGCCATCGACCCGGCCTCGGTGATGCCCTCTTCGAAGATCTGGCCGTCCTGGCTCTCGGTGTAGGAGAGGAGCAGCTGGGCGTCGACCGGCTCGTAGCGCTGGCCCTGCGAGGCGTAGATCTTGAACTCGCGGAACATGGCGTCCATGCCGAAGGTGCGGGCCTCGTCGGGGATGATCGGGACGACCCGCTCGCCGAACTCGCCGTCGCGCAGCAAGTTGCGCAGCAAGCGGGTGAACGCGGTGGTGGTCGACACCTCCTGCTTGCCCGACCCGGGCGTGAACTCGTCGAAGGGTCCGTCGGACGGCATGGTGAGCGGGCGGTTGGTGCGCACCACCCGGCGGGGGACCGCGCCGTCGAGCTTGCGACGCCGGTCCATGAGGTACTGGTACTCGACCGAGTCCTCGGCGGGCCGGAAGTAGGGCGGATCGGCGTCGTCGGCGAGGGCCTCGTCGGAGATGTCGCCCTGGAGCTGCAGGCGATCGCGCAGGGTGCGCAGCTGCTGCATGGTCATCTTCTTGACCTGGTGGGTGGCGTTGCGGCCCTCGACGTCGGGACCCAGCGTCCAGCCCTTCACCGTCTTGGCCAGGATGACGGTGGGGGCGCCGACCTGCTCGGTGGCCATCTTGTAGGCGGCGTAGAGCTTGCGGTAGTCGTGGCCGCCGCGGGGCAGGGTGCGCAGCTCGTCGTCGGAGAGGTGCTCGACCATGGCGCGCAGTCGGGGGTCGGGGCCGAAGAAGTTCTCCCGGATGTACTCGCCGGACTCGACCACGTGGCGCTGCGACTCGCCGTCGACCATCTCGTTCATGCGGTTGACGAGCACGCCGTCGACGTCGCGGGCCAACAGCTCGTCCCAGCGGCTGCCCCAGATGACCTTCACCACGTTCCAGCCCGCGCCGCGGAAGATGGCCTCGAGCTCTTGGATGATCTTGCCGTTGCCCCGCACCGGGCCGTCGAGGCGCTGCAGGTTGCAGTTGACGACCCAGGTCAGGTTGTCGAGGCGCTCGCGGGCGGCGAGCGAGATCGACCCGAGGGTCTCGGGCTCGTCGACCTCGCCGTCGCCGAGGAAGCACCACACCCGGCTGTCGGAGGTGTCCTCGATGCGGCGGTGCTGGAGGTAGCGGTTGTAGCGGGCCTGGTAGATCGAGTTGATGGGCCCGAGGCCCATCGACACGGTGGGGTACTCCCAGAACCCGGGCATGAGCCGAGGGTGGGGGTACGACGACAGGCCGCCGCCGATCTCCTGGCGGAACTGGTCGAGGTCGTGCTCGTCGAGACGGCCCTCGAGGAACGCGCGGGCGTAGATGCCGGGAGCGGCGTGGCCCTGGATGTAGATCTGGTCGCCGGCGGTGCCGTCGTCCTTGCCCCGGAAGAAGTGGTTGAAGCCCACCTCGTAGAGCGCGGCCGACGACGCGAAGGTGGAGAGGTGGCCGCCGATGCCCTCGGCCTCGTGGTTGGCCTTGATGACCATGACCGCGGCGTTCCAGCGGATGAAGCGGCGGATCCGCCGCTCGACGTCCTCGTCGCCGGGGAACCACGGCTCGCGCTCGGGGGGGATGGTGTTCACGTAGGGGGTCGACACGCTGGCCGGGACCCCGACCTGGAGCTCGCGGGCGCGCACGAGCAGCTTCGACACGAGGTAGCGGGCGCGGGCCACGCCGTGCTGGGCGACCACCGCGTCGAGCGACTGGATCCACTCGTCGGTCTCGGTGGGGTCGGTGTCGGGGAGCTGCTGGACGAACCCGTCGATGATCATCGGCTTCCTTCCCTCACGAGGCCCGGGTGGGGGTGATGGGCCACTGGCCAGGGTATCGACGGCGGTCCCGCTGCGACGGGCGAACCGCGGTGCGCCCGTGGCGTGCGATGCTCGGCCCGTGCCCACCATCGCCTACACCGACGGCGCCTGCTCGGGGAACCCGGGGCCGGGCGGCTGGGCCTGGGCCGCCACCGACGGGCGCTGGGCCAGCGGGGCGTCGCCCGCCACCACCAACCAGCGCATGGAGATCATGGCCGCCTTCGAGGCGGTGCGGTCGCTGCCCGGCGAGCTCGAGGTGGTGTCGGACTCGACCTACGTCGTGAACTGCTTCCGCGACGGCTGGTGGAAGGGGTGGCTCCGCCGGGGGTGGCTCAACTCGAAGAAGGAGCCGGTCGCCAACCGCGACCTGTGGGAGCCGTTCATCGCGCTGGTCCGCGAGCGCGACGACGTCACCTTCCGGTGGGTGAAGGGCCACGGTGGCGACCCGATGAACGACCTGGTCGACCGCCTGGCCGACACCGCCGGCACGCTCCAGCAGGGCGGGTCGGGCGACACCCACCCTGACCCGGCGTCGATGCAGGCCGACATCGTCGCCGCGTCGCCGGCGCGGGCCGCGGTCACCGCCGGGGCCCGGCGCGACCGGCGGCTGCCCGACCTGCCCATCGCCGAGCACGGGGTGGTGGTGCTCGGGCACCGACCGCCCGAGCTCGGGGGCTACGAGGCCAACCCGGTCGCCGACGCGGTGCGGGCCAAGCTCGCCGAGATCCTCGCCGCTCGCCGCCAGCTCGATCCCGAGCTGGTCGTGGTGTCGGGGCTGCGGCTCGGCGCCGAGCAGCTCGGCGCCGAGGCGGCGGTGGAGATCGGCGCGCCGCTGGTGGCGGTGCTGCCCTATCCCGACGCCGACGCGCCGTGGCCAGCGGCGTCACGGGCCCGCTTCGCCGAGCTGCGGCGGGCCGCGGCGGCCGAGGTGGTGCTCGAGGGGAAGATCCCCGACACCAAGCAGAAGGCGGGCGCCGCGCTGGCCCGGCGCGACGCGTGGCTCGCCCGCAACGTGGCGTCGGCCATCCTCGTGTGGGACGGGCGCGACGCCGCGCTGCGCCGGCTGGCCCGCAGCCTCGAGGACCACCTCGGCGACGAGGTGTGGATCCTCGACCCCACCGAGCTGGTGCCCCCCACCTGATCCGGCGTCGCGGCGGCGAGCCGGAGCGCTCAGCCCGAGGTGGCGCGGTAGATGCGGCGGAGCTCGTCGAAGGCGGCGTTGATCTCGGCCATGCGGGTCTCGGTCTCGGCCCGCTCGGCGCGGCCGCTGGTGCCGTGGCGGTCGGGGTGGAAGCGCTTGGCGAGGTCGCGGTGGCGGTGCACCACCGCGCTCCAGGGGACGCTCGTGTCGAGCCCGAGGATCTCCCAGGGATCGTCGGCGACCGCGGCGCGGACCGGCTCGCGCCGGGTCCGGGTCCAGCGGTCGGCGTCCTCGCTGCCGAAGGGGTCCTCGGCCTCGGACGACGACGCGAACAGCGACTCGGGGCTCCAGTACGACGGGTCGACCCCCACGGTCTCGAACGGCGGCAGGTCCGCCCCCGGGACCGCGCTCCGGTTCGTGGCCCCGGGCCCGGTCCCGGGCGCGGCATCGGGGGCGGCGTCGGCCGCTCGGCGGCGGCGTCGCCCGTGGGGCACCTCGTCGATGCCCTCGCGCTCGGCCCACCAGGCGTGGTCGGAGTCGCCTGCGATCTCGACCGAGTCGTCTCCCGGCCGACCGCGGCGACTCCACCAACGACGTCGTGGCACGTCTCTGTCGGTGATGTCCGCCATCCGTTTCCCCTCGCCGATCCCGGAGGATCTGCGCTTCTCACGGTACCAATCGGGTTCCGCGCGTGTCGGTAGGTCGTTCGGCCTGTTCTGTTGTCATCGGCAGGTTCGGCACCGGCCTGAGGACTGGTGGGACCCGGTAGGTTCGGCGGCGATGCGCGTCGGGGCCGACACCGGGGGGACCTTCACCGACGTGGTGGCCGCCGACGGCCGCCTCGTCAAGGTGCCGTCGACCCCCGACGACCCGGGCGCGGCGGTGCGCACCGGGGTCGCCGCCCTCGGGCCGGCGCCCGACACCCTCGCTCACGGGACCACGGTCGCCACCAACGCGCTGCTCGAGGGCCGGGGCGCGCCCGTGGCGTTGGTGACCACGGCCGGCTTCGCCGACGTGATCGAGATCGCCCGCCAGGATCGGCCCTCGCTCTACGACCCGTTCGTCGACCGGCCGCCGCCGCTCGTGCCCCGGGCCCTGCGCCTCGAGGTCGGTGGTCGCCTCGGGCCCGACGGCGCCGAGATCGAGGCGTTGGGGCCGGTGCCCGAGGTGCCCGACGGCGTCGAGGCGGTGGCGGTGGTCCTGGTGCACGCCGACCTCGACCCGACGCACGAGCGGGCGGTGCGCGACGAGCTGGTGGGGCGGGGCCTCGACGTGACCTGCTCGCACGAGGTGTCGCCCGAGATGCGCGAGTACGAGCGGTTGGTCACCACCGTGGTGAGCGCGTCGCTGCGCCCCCTGTGCCGGCGCTACCTGCGGGGCCTCGCCGACTCGGCCGCCGAGGTGCTGGTCATGACCTCGGCCGGTGGGCTGGTGCCGGTGGAGGAGGGGGCCGAGCTGCCGGCGTCGCTGCTGCTGTCGGGGCCGGCGGCCGGGGTCGGCGCCGCCGCCGCCGTCGCCGCTGCGGTGGGCTGGCCGGACGCGGTCACCTTCGACATGGGTGGCACCAGCACCGACGTGTGCCTGGTGCTCGGGGGCCGGCCCGAGCCGGCCGGCGAGCGGGAGGTCGGCGGCTACCCGATCCGCCTCCCGTCGCTCGACGTGCACACCATCGGTGCCGGCGGCGGGTCGATCGCCCGCATCGATGCCGGGGGCGCGCTGGTGGTCGGCCCCGAGAGCGCGGGGGCGGTGCCCGGCCCCGCCTGCTACGGGCTCGGCGGTGAGCAGCCCACGGTCACCGACGCCAACCTGGTGGCGGGTCGGCTCCCCGCCGACGCCGAGCTGCCCGGCATCGGCCGGCTCGACCGAGCCGCGGCCGAGCGGGCCCTCGACCGGGCCGGGGTGAGCGCCGAGGGCGTGCTGGCCGTGGTCGACGCCAACATGGAGCGGGCCCTGCGGCGGGTGTCGGTCGAGCGCGGCGTCGACCCACGGGGTCTCGCCCTGGTGGCGTTCGGCGGGGCGGGACCGCTGCACGCCTGCTCGCTGGCCGACGCGCTGGGCATGCCCGCGGTGGTCGTCCCCGCTCGCGCCGGGGTGCTCTCGGCGGTGGGGCTCCTCGGCTCGGCCCGCCAGCACGACGTCGTGCGGTCGTGGCCCGACCCGGGCGATCTCACCGGGCTCGACGCCGCCCTCGCCGCGCTGGCCGACGAGGCGGCCCGGGCGGTGGGGGGTCGACGACCTGGCGTCACGGTGTCGACCGCGGTCGACGCCCGCTACGCCGGGCAGAGCCACGAGGTCACCGTCGCCGCTGTCGACGGGTTCGAGGCCGAGCACGAGCGGCGCAACGGCTACCGGCGTCCGGGTCACCCCGTCGAGGTGGTGGCGCTGCGGGCCCGGGCGCGGGTGGCCCCACCGCTCGGGCCCACCGACCTGCCGGTGCTCGCACGGGAGGGTGGCGTCGGTCCGGTGGTGCTCGCCGAGCCCGACTGCACCATCTGGGTGCCGCCGGGGTGGGTCGCCGAGCCCGGCCCGGCCGGCGCGCTGCTCTGCCGGCGGGTGGAGGCACGGTCGTGAGCCTCGACCCAGCGGCGCTGCAGGTCCTCATCTCCCGGCTCACCGGCGCGGCCGAGGAGATGGGGGCGGTGCTGCAGCGCTCGGCGTTCAGCCCCAACATCACCGAGCGGGCCGACTGCTCGGCGGCGCTGTTCACCGCCGACGGCGAGCTGTTGGTGCAGGCCGAGCACATCCCGGTCCACCTCGGATCGATGCCCGCGTCGGTGCGCGCCGCCATCGACGCGCTCGGCGGCGACGTCCGCCCCGGCGAGCAGGTGATCGTGAACGACCCGTTCGCCGGTGGCACCCACCTCAACGACATCACCCTGGTCGCCCCCTGCGTCGTCGACGGCCGGCTCATCGGGTGGGCGGCCAACCGGGCCCACCACGCCGACCTGGGCGGTGCCGCCCCGGGCTCGATCCCCGCGGAGGCCACCGAGATCCAACAAGAGGGCCTGCGGATCCCGCCGGTGCGCTACACACCGGAGGTGCGGGCCCTGGTCCTCGCCTCGTCGCGCACCCCCGACGAGCGGGCCGGCGACCTCGACGCCCAGGTCGGCGCCAACGTGCTCGGCGTGGCCCGCCTCGCCGCCCACGCCGACGCGCCGCTGCACGAGGTGGTCGACTACGGCGAGCGGCGGATGAGCGCCGCGCTCGCCGCGCTGCCCGACGGATCGTGGAGCTTCGCCGACCAGCTCGACTCGTTCGGTCCCGCCGACGACCAGCAGGTGCCCACCCCGGTCGTGGTCACCGTCACCGTCGCCGGCGACGAGGTCACGTTCGACTTCACCGGCTCGGGCCCGCAGCGCCGGGGCAACGTCAACGCCGTCGAGGCGGTCACCGTCAGCGCCGTGGCGTGGGCGCTGCGCACCGTCGTCGATCCCACCATCCCCGCCAACGGCGGTGCGCTGCGACCAGTGCGGGTCGTGGCCCCGTCGGGGACGGTGGTCGCCGCCCAGCCGCCCGCCGCGGTGGGCGCGGGCAACGTCGAGGTCAGCCAGCGGGTGGCCGACGTGTGCCTCGGCGCCCTCGCCGCCGCGGTCCCCGACCGGGTGGGCGCAGCGTCGCAGGGGACGATGAACAACGTGCTCATCGGTGGCGACGGCTGGGTCTACTACGAGACCATGGCCGGCGGGCAGGGTGGCCGCCCCGGCCGGGCGGGCATGAGCGGGGTGCACACCGCCATGACCAACACCAAGAACACGCCGGTGGAGGCGCTCGAGCGGGCGTTCCCGTTGCGGGTGCGGCGCTACCGGCTGCGCCGGGGGTCGGGCGGTGGCGGCGCGTTCGCCGGCGGCGACGGGCTCGAGCGCGACCTCGAGGTGCTCGTCGACGCCACCGTGTCGCTCATCACCGAGCGTCGGGTGTCGCGCCCGTGGGGCCTGGCCGGCGGCGACCCCGGCGCCCACGGCGAGAACTGGCTGCTGCCGGGAGGCGTGGAGGGCGCCGCGGTCCGCCTGCCCGACAAGTGCACCGTGCGGCTGCGGGCCGGCGACGTTCTCCGGCTGCTCACCCCCGGCGGCGGTGGCTGGGGCGGGCCCGTCGGCCGAGTGATCACCGACGAGGACGTGCTCGCACGGATCGACGCTGGCCGGCGATGAGCCCGGCGATCCGATGGCGCAGGCTCTCCCGAGCGAGCGGAGCGGTCGGGGCGTAGCGTCTCGGCGCATGGAGAGCCAGAGCGCCGAGGGAGCACGACGGTTCCGGCTGGTGATCGTCGGCGGGGCCCTCGTGGGCGCCGTGCTGGTGGCGGTCGCCGCTCTCGTCCCCGACACGCCGGCGTGGCTGTGGTGGGTGGGCCTGCCGCTGCTGGTGGTCGACGGGACGCTCGTGCTCATCGGGCTGAGGTTCCGGCTGCGGCACCGCACGCCCGAGGCGCGCGCCGACGCGCTCGCCGCGGTGCAGGCCCGCAGAGAGGTGGTCGCCCGCCCGGCCGACCGGTCGACGCTCGCCCACCGAGCCACCAAGCACAAGAAGGACGTGCTGCGTGACGGCGTCGACGGCACCGCCGTCGTGCAGTTCCTGGCCGACGGCGGGCGGGCCAACGAGTTCCGCCAGCTCGTCTACCTCGAGCTCGAGGTGACGGTGCCCGGCAGCCCGCCCTACCTGGTGCGCACCGGCGAGTACCTCACCGCCGCCTCGTCCGGCACCGTGCAGCCCGGCGCCGAGCTGGTGGTGAAGGTCGACCCCGCCGACGGCGACCGGGTGGCGGTCGACTGGGAGCAGTCGCTCCGCCTGCGCTGACGCCACGACGAGACCGGCGCCGAGCCCACGTCGGGCGTACCTTCGTGGGCATGGCGGCGGTCCTCGCTGAAGGTCTCACCAAGCGGTTCGGATCCACCGAGGCGCTGCGGGGCGTCGACCTCCAGGTCGATCGGGCGACCGTGCTCGGGCTGCTCGGCCCCAACGGGGCGGGCAAGACGACCGTGGTGCGGATCCTCACCACCTTGCTCCGGCCCGACGCCGGACGGGCCCTCATCGACGGGATCGACGTCGTGGCCGAGCCGCGCCTGGCGCGCTCGCGCATCGGGCTCACCGGCCAGTACGCCGCCGTCGACGAGCGCTTGACCGGGGCCGAGAACCTGGAGCTGATCGGTCGGCTCTTCCACCTCGAGACCCGGTCGGCCCGTCGTCGAGGGCGCGAGCTGCTGGAGCAGTTCGACCTGACCGAGGCCGCCGACCGGCCGGTGAAGGGCTACTCGGGTGGCATGCGGCGCCGGCTCGACATCGCCATGAGCCTCATCGGCGACCCGTCGGTCCTCTTCCTCGACGAGCCCACCACCGGGCTCGACCCCCGGAGCCGGCTGGGCATGTGGGAGGTCATCGAGGAGCTCGTGCGGGGCGGGACGACGACCCTGCTCACCACCCAGTACCTCGAGGAGGCCGATCGCCTGGCCGACTCCATCGTCGTCATCGACCAGGGCGCGGTCATCGCCCGGGGCACCGCCGCCGAGCTCAAGGCGCGCAGCGGCGGCGACCGGGTCGAGGTCCAGGTCGCCGAGGCCCACGACATCGCCCGAGTGGCCGGGGTGCTCGCAGCCCACGCCATCGGACGCGAGACCGCCGACGCCGCCGCCCGCACCGTCTCGGTGCCGGTCGCCTCGGCCGACGGCATCGTGCCCGTCGTGGTGCGCGCCCTCGATGCCGCCGGCATCGACGTGCGCGACGTCACCGTGCGACGCCCCACCCTCGACGACGTGTTCCTCGAGCTCACCGGCCACCGGGCCGAGCACCACCACGACGGGGGAGAGGTCGCGTGACATCGGATCCGACCACACCTGCGACCGCCTCCGCCTCGCCGGCCTCGACGGCCGTGGGCGGGACGAGCACGCCGCGCCACGAGGTCCCGACCGGACCGGGCTGGGCGTGGCGCGACAGCTGGACCGAGGCGGTGCGCCACCTGCGAGCCGTGCCCCGCGACCCGGAGCTCTTGGTCTTCATGGCGGTGCAGCCCGTCATGTTCGTGCTGCTGTTCGTCTACGTGTTCGGCGGATCGATCCAGGTGCCGGGCTACGACGACTACACCCAGTACCTGATCCCGGGGATCTTCGCCCAGACGGTGCTGTTCGGTTCGGCGTTCACCGGCATCGGCCTGGCCGAGGACCTGAGCAAGGGGATCATCGACCGCCTGAGGTCGCTCCCCATGTGGCAGCCCGCGGTGCTGGTGGGCCGCACCGTGTCCGACCTGGTGCGCAACCTGTTCACCTTCACGGTCATGTTCATCGTGGCGTTCCTCGTCGGGTTCCGCATCGAGGGCAGCGCCGCCGAGGCGGTCCTGGCCACCTTGTTGCTGCTCGCGTTCAGCTATGCGTTCAGCTGGATCCAGGCACTGATCGGCTTGTCGGTCGGATCGGCGGAGGCCGCCAACTCGGCGGGGTTCATCTGGATGTTCCCGCTCACGTTCGTGTCGTCCGCGTTCGTCGACCCGTCGAACATGCCCGGATGGCTCCGCTGGTTCGCCGAGGTCAACCCGTTCACGGTGGCCACCGACGCCACCCGGGCCCTCTACAACGGGCGTCCTGCCGGCTCGGACCCGTGGGTGGCGCTCGCGTGGGCGGTCGGCATCACCGTGGTGTTCGCGGTCCTGGCGGCCCGCAAGTTCAGCCACGCCGCCGCCCGCTGAGCCACCGCCGGGTGCGGCGGCCCCGCCAGTTCGTGGCCCTCGGGCCGCCGCGCGTACGCTCCGACCTCATGGATCTGAACGGAACCTCAGCGATCGTCACCGGTGGCGCCTCGGGCCTCGGTGAGTCGACGGTACGCCTCCTCGCCGAGCGCGGCGCCCGCTGCGTCGTCGTCGACATGAACGAGGAGAAGGGCCAGGCCGTCGCCTCCGACGTCGGCGGCATCTTCGCCAAGGCCGACGTCGCCAACCCCGAGCAGGTGATCGCCGCCATCGAGGCCGCCAAGGAGATGGGCCCGCTGCGGGCGCTCGTCACCGCCGCCGGCATCGGCTGGGCCACCCGCACCGTGGGCCGCGACGGCACCTACGAGTCGGCCCACGACCTCGACGTGTTCACCAAGGTCATCCAGGTGAACCTCATCGGCACCTTCAACTGCATCCGCCTGGCCGCCACGGCCATGAGCCAGAACGAGCCCGTCGACGCCGACGGCCAGCGGGGCGCCATCGTGTCGGTGGCGTCGGTCGCCGCGTTCGACGGCCAGATCGGCCAGGCGTCGTACTCGGCGTCGAAGGGCGGCGTGGTCGGCATGACCCTTCCCGTGGCCCGCGACCTCGCGGCCATCGGCGTGCGGGTGAACTGCATCGCCCCGGGCCTCATCGACACGCCGATCTACGGCACCGGCCCGCAGTCCGACGAGTTCAAGGAGAAGCTCAAGCGCGACGTGCTGTTCCCGAAGCGCCTCGGCACCTCCGAGGAGTTCGCGTCGATGGCGGTCGAGCTGCTCACCAACGACTACATGAACGCCGAGACCATCCGGGTCGACGGCGGCATCCGCTTCCAGCCGAAGTAGGGCTCAGCTCTCGGGGTTCTCCGAGCCCTCCGAGGTGTCGGGCGCACCGGGGTCGCTGTCGGCGGCCCCGGTGCCAGCATCCTCGGTGACAGCATCGCCGGTGACGACGGCCTCGAGCCGCTCGAGGGTGCGCTCCATGGCGGGCGGGTGCTTCTTCGGGTAGCCAGCCAGCTCGATCATCTTGGGGATGCGGGCGGTCGACCAGTCGAAGGTCTCGGTGACCTTGGTGCCGCCCTCGACCGGCTCGAGCTCGTAGCGCCAGCGGTGCCCGTTGAAGTGGCGCCAGGCGATGAGGCGGTCCTGCTCGAACTCGACCACCTCGTTGGTGATCTTGTAGGGCACGCCGATCTTCATGTCCATGCCGAACTTGGTGCCGAGGGTGAGCGGCACCGCCTCGCCGCCGCGGGCGGACTGCACCGAGCCGGAGCCGTCGATGCTGGCGTGGCGGCTGGCGTCGGCGACGACGGCGAAGATCGCCGCCGGCTCGGCGGGGATGACTCGGGACACCGAGACCTTGCGGTCGGCCATGGGGGCTCCTATCGGGAGAGCACGGCGCGCATGGCCGGCTCGAGGTGGGGGTGGCGGAACTCGAACCCGGTCGACTCCAGCACGGTGGGCTGGGCGCGCTGGCTGACGAGCAGCAGCGTCTCGACGAGCTCCTTGCCGTAGAGGAGGGCCGGGGCGAACGTGGGGATGGGCAACAGGGTGGGGCGCTTGAGCACCCGTCCGAGGGTGTCGGCGAAGTCGGCGTTGCGGACCGGGTTGGGGGCGACGAGGTTCACCGGGCCGGAGACGTCGTTCTCGAGCAGGTGGCAGATGGCGGCGACGTGGTCGGCGAGGGTGATCCAGCTCATCCACTGCTGGCCCGACCCGAGGCGGCCGCCGATGCCGAGCTTGAACGGCAGCAGCTGCTTGGCCAGGGCTCCCTCGCGGGCATCGAGCACGATGCCGGTGCGGATGAGCGCGACCCGCACGCCCGACTCGGCGGCCATGCCGGTGGAGGCCTCCCAGCGCACGCACACGTCGGCGATGAAGTCGTCGCCGGGGCCGCTCGTCTCGGTGAGGACCTCCTCGCCGCGGTCGCCGTAGTAGCCGACGCCCGACGACGAGACCATGACCGACGGCTTGCGGTCGAGCCCGGCGATGGCCTCGGCGAGCAGCGACGTGCCGTGGGTGCGGCTCTGGAGGATCTTCGCCTTCTGCTCGTCGGTCCAGCGCGAGCTGGCGATGCTCTCACCGGCGAGGTGCACGACGGCGTCGACGCCCTCGAGCGCGGCGGCGTCGATCTCGCTCGCCGCCGGATCCCACCGCACGGCGCGCTCACCGTCGGTGACGGGACGACGGACCAGCGGGATCATCGTGTGGCCCCGCTCGGCGAGCGCGCCCGCCAGCGCGGTGCCGATCATGCCGGTCGATCCCGAGACGACGACGTCCATGGGTGCTCCTGGGTCGGTGGTGCGGACGACGTTCAGTGTGGCGGGCGCTCGGCCGGTTCGCGCGCTCTGTTGTGGCTAGCGTTCCTGACGACGACCCGAGGAGGTCCGTGATGGCGCGTGGTGACGACTCGACGGTGGAGACCCGAGGGCTCAACGGCCGGCTCATCGGCGCAGCCGCGCTGGCGGTGCTGCTGGCGGTGGTCATCTTCCAGAACACCGACAGCACCGACGTCACGCTGCTGTTCTGGGAGGTGAGCTTCCCCCTGTGGCTGGTGCTGCTCGGCACCGCGGTGGTGACCCTGGTCGCCGCCGAGCTGGTCGGTGCCGTCCGCCGGCGCCGCCGCAGCTGACGCCCTCCCAGGGATGAGGGTTGCCTAACAGCTGAACGTGTGTCACCTTCACGGGGGCGTCGCCGCTGGCGCGTGCGTCACCACCGTCCCCAGGAGGAGCACCCGTGACCGTCATCCGCATCAACGCCATCGAGGTCCCCGACGGGCTCGGCGCCGAGCTCGAGGCCCGCTTCGCCCGGAGGGCGGCGGCGGTCGACGACGCCCCCGGCTTCCTCGGCTTCGAGCTCCTGCGCCCGACCGGCGACGCCGAGCGGCGCTACTTCGTGGTGACCCGGTGGGAGAGCGAGGCGGCGTTCCTCGACTGGACCCGGTCGGAGGCGTTCCAGCGGGGCCACGCCGAGAGCCGCGAGCAGCCGCTCGGCACCCACTCCACGGTGCTCGAGTTCGAGTCGGTGGTGTCGTCGACCCCGGAGCGGGCCGCCGTGTGAGGCCGACGGGCGCCGCCGCGGTCAGCCGGCGAGCAAGTCCTCGATGCGGTCGCGCAAGCCGGCCTCGCCGAGGGCGCCGAGGAGCACCTCGACCGAGCCGTCGGCCGACACGAACGCCCACGAGGGCTGGGTGAACACGCCGAAGCCGCTCCAGATGGCGCCGTCGGCGTCGACCGCGTGCGGGAACGAGCCCACGCCGAAGGTGTCGCCGAAGTCGACCATGGGTCCCACCTCGTCGCGCCCGGAGACACCGAGGAAGGCGACCCGGTCGCCGTAGTCAGCCGCTGCTCCCGCGACCGCGGGAGCTTCTGCTCGACAGGAGCTTCACCAGGGCGCCCAGAACCACACGACGAGGTCCTGGCCGGCGAAGTCGGCGCCGGTGACCTGGCCGCCTGCGACGGTGGCCGCGGTGAAGTCGAGCTGGGTCGGCAGGTCGGCCGGCGGCGGGGCCGGGTCGCCGCCCGTGGTCGGCGCCGGCGCGGTGGCCGTCGTGTCGGGGGCGGCGGTGATCGGCGCCGCGGTGTCCGAGCCCGCTGCGGTGGTGTCGGTGGCGCTGGCGTCGCCCGAACCGCCACCGCACGCCGCCGCGGTGAGCGCCACCACGGCGAGCAGGAGGACGGGGCGGCGGCGCACGGCGAGAAACCTATCCCGCTGCGGCCTGGTTGTGGGGGTCGCGCGGTGCCCCTCTAGCCTCGCGGGGGTGAGCACCCGGGCCCTCATCTTGTCGGCGCTGCTGTGCGGCATGGCCATCCTGGTCGCCTTCGCCGTGCAGATCCTCATCGCCACCTGATCCGTCACCCCGCGGACGGCCCCGGGTCAGGGTCCGTTCAGCCGAAACGCCCCGTTCACACCCGGTGGCTAGCGTGGCGACCCATGACCGGGGGCCTCTTCGCCGGGTACGAGCACGAGGGCTTCTTCGACGAGGCCTTCGCCGCCGACGGCTCGGTGCGGCCCCACTACCGGTCGCTCATCGCCCGCCTCGGGCCCTTCGGCGCCGACGAGCTGGCCCGCCGCGAGCGCCTGCGCGACGCCGCGTTCCGGGCCCAGGGCATCACCTTCACCGTCTACGGCGAGGGCGACGGCATCGAGCGGACGTTCCCCATGGACCTCATCCCGCGGATCATCCCCGCGGCGGAGTGGGAGGAGGTCGAGCGCGGCCTCGTCCAGCGGGTGACGGCGCTCAACCGGTTCCTCGACGACCTCTACGTCGGCGAGCAGGCCATCGTGCGCGACCAGGTGGTGCCCCGGTGGCTGGTGATGTCGTCGTCGGGCTTCGAGCGCCAGGCGTTCGGTCTCGGCATGCCCCACGGGTCGCGTTGCGTGGTGGCGGGCATCGACCTGGTCCGCGACATCGACGGCACCTACCGGGTGCTCGAGGACAACCTGCGCAACCCGAGCGGCATCTCCTACGTGCTCGAGAACCGCGCCGCCATGACCCGGGTGCTGTCGCTCGCCTTCGCCGACCACCGGGTCCGCTCGGTCGACCACTACGGCTCGATGCTGCTCGGCGCCCTCGAGCGGGTGGCGCCGCCCGCGGCGGGCGACGACGTCGGGGTGGTGGTCCTCACCCCGGGGGTCTACAACTCGGCCTACTTCGAGCACGCGTTCCTCGCCCGCCAGATGGGCGTCGAGCTGGTCGAGGGCCGCGACCTGGTCGTCGACGACCACGTCGTCTACGTGCGCACCACCCACGGGCTGCGCCGCGTCGACGTCATCTACCGCCGCATCGACGACGCGTTCCTCGACCCCGTGCCGTTCCGCCCCGACTCCGCGCTCGGCGTGCCCGGGTTGGTGGCCGCGGCCCGCGCCGGCAACGTCACCATCGCCAACGCGGTGGGCAACGGGGTGGCCGACGACAAGGCCGTCTACGCGTTCGTCCCCGAGATGATCCGGTACTACCTGGGCGAGGAGCCGATCCTGCCCAACGTCGACACCTACCTGCTGTGGGACGCCGAGCAGCGCGCCGCGGTGCTCGACCGGCTCCACGAGCTGGTGGTCAAGCCGGTGGCCGAGTCCGGGGGCTACGGCATGCTCATCGGTCCGGCGGCCACCGAGGAGGAGGTGGCGACGTTCCGCGAGCGGGTCACCGCCGACCCCCGCGGCTACATCGCCCAAGAGGTGGTGTCGCTGTCGCGGCACCCCACGCTCGTCGACGACCACGTCGAGGGCCGCCACGTCGACCTGCGCCCGTTCGTGATCTCGGGCGAGAAGGTCGAGGTCATCCCCGGCGGGCTCACCCGGGTGGCGCTGCGCCGGGGGTCGCTGGTGGTGAACTCCTCGCAGGGCGGCGGCTCCAAGGACACGTGGGTGCTCGCTCCCGAACCGGGCGAGCCCGCCGCGCACGGCGCCGAGTCGGAGGTGGCCCCGTGAGGGAGGTGGCGCCATGATGCTCTCGCGCCACGCCGAGAGCCTGTTCTGGATCGGTCGCTACGTGGAGCGGGCCGAGTACACGACCCGCATGCTCGACGTCACCTACCACGGCCTGCTCGAGAGCGCGGCGTGGGAGTCCGACCGGGCGTGGCTCGACCTGCTCGACGTGCTGCGGCTCACCGCCGCGTTCGAGGCCCGGGGCGAGCCGCTCGGGCCCGAGGCGGTCAACCGGTTCCTCGTGCTCGACCGGGGGAACCCCGACGGCATCGCGTCAGCCATCGAGTCGGCCCGTGAGAACGCCCGGTCGGTGCGCGAGCTGATCCCGAGCGAGCTGTGGCAGACGCTCAACGCGTTCCACCTCATGCTGCGGTCCCGCGACCTCGCCGGCGACCTGGCCACCCAGCCCTACGACCTCTACGAGGCGGTCAAGCAGCGCTGCCAGACGGTGGCGGGGGTGGTGGCCGACACCATGACCCGCGACGACGGCTGGCGGTTCCTCACCATCGGTCGGCGCCTGGAGCGGGCCCAGATGACGTGCCGGTTGCTGTCGGTGCGCTACCGGGGGCTCACCGAGGTGTCGTTCCACGAGTGGCTGGCGGCGCTGAAGTCGGCGTCGGCGGCCGAGGCGTTCCGCAAGGCGCACCGCGGCTCGACCCACCCCGGCGACGTGGTCGACTTCCTCCTGCTCTCGCCGGTGTTCCCGCGATCGGTGCTGTTCTGCCTGCGGGCCGCCGAAGCCGAGCTCGACGTGCTCGGCACCGAGTTCGGGCGGATGACCCGGCCCCAGCGCCTGCTCGGGCGGATCCGCTCCGAGCTCGAGTTCTGCGACCTCCAGGAGATGCTCGAGGGAGAGCTGTCGGCGCACCTCGACCGGCTCGAGGGCGACGTGCGCTGGGTGTGCGAGGCGGTGGCGGTCGAGTACTTCCGCAACTCCCACGAGTTCACCCCGCCGAGCCCGATCCTGCCGCTGGTGAGGGGCGGCACCTGATGCGCTTCGACATCCGCTACCGCACGGTCATGACCTACGACGGGCTCGTGCGCGAGTCCCAGAACGAGCTGCGGGCCTGCCCGGCGTCCGACGAGCGCCAGCAGCTCATCGCCTACCGGGTGTCCACCCAGCCGTCGGCGCGGGTGTCGTCGTCGGTCGACTACTTCGGCACCCGGGTCGACGCGTTCGGGGTCCGCGGCCCGCACCTGGCGCTCGAGGTGCTGGCCGAGGCGGCGGTCGAGACCCGCCAGGGGGCCCTCGTCACCACCGCGCCGCGGCTCGACACGCTGCTCGACGACGAGTTCTGCGACCTGCACTGGGACTACCTGCAGCCGAGCGCCCACGTCGACTGGGGCGACCGGGTGGCGGCCGCCGCGGCCCGCCAGCGCGAGTACCTCGGCTCCGACGTGGTGAGCCTGGTGCTCGGCCTGCACCGCCTGGCCGGATCGTCGCTGACGTACACGCCCGGTGTCACCGAGATCGGCGCCCACGTCGAGGACGTGTTCGCCGCCGGCCACGGGGTCTGCCAGGACATCGCCCACCTGGCGGTGGCGTTCTGTCGCAGCGTCGGGGTGCCGGCCCGCTACGTGTCGGGCTACTTCTTCGCGAGCGACGACAGCACCGGTGACGACCCCGACGCCGAGGCGGTCGAGGTCGCCACCCACGCCTGGTTCGAGGCCGCGGTGCCCGGGTTCGGGTGGCTGGCGCTCGACCCGACCAACCAGCGCGAGGTCGGCTTGCGCCACGTGAAGATCGGCCACGGGCGCGACTACGACGACGTGCCCCCCCTTCGGGGCGTGGTGCGCGGCCCCGGCCGCAACGCGGTCGACGCCGCGGTGGAGATGCGGCGGGTCCAGTCGGTGGCCCACCACTGGCAGCTCCAGCAGCAGCAACAGCAGTAGGTGCAGGGGCGCAGCGGGGGCCGGGCGCGGCCCCGGAGCGCCGGCGGCCGACGACGGTAGGCTCGGGAGTCGAACCCGTTGGAGAGGTGGATCCCCCCTTGGCCGAGCACTTCGACGTCGTCATCATCGGCGGCGGCCCCGGTGGCTACGCGGCGGCGCTCTACGGCGCCGGCGTCGGGCTGAACATCGCGCTGATCGAGAAGAACCGGGTGGGCGGCACCTGTCTGCACGTGGGCTGCATCCCCGCCAAGGAGCTGCTGGAGACCGCCACGGTGCACCGCACGGTGGCGGGCGCCAAGGAGTTCGGCGTTCTCACCGATGCCCCCGGCCTCGACTTCGGCGTCACCCAGGACCGCAAGCAGGCGGTCATCGAGCAACTCACCTCGGGCCTCACCGGGTTGCTCAAGGGGCGCAAGGTCACGGTGTACGACGGTGTGGGCCGCATGG
The DNA here is from genome assembly GCA_035464115.1 of Acidimicrobiales bacterium. Lineage (GTDB taxonomy): Bacteria > Actinomycetota > Acidimicrobiia > Acidimicrobiales > SKKL01 > DATHSN01. The sequence continues at coordinate 18,994 of DATHSN010000402.1, forward strand.
GGTCCGACCGCTCGGTGTCGATCTCGGGCGGCGAGTCGGGCGACGTCACCATCACCGGCGACTCGGTCATCCTCGCCACCGGGTCGGTGCCGCGCACGCTGCCCGGCTTCGACGTCGACGGCTCGGTCGTCGTCACCTCCGACGAGCTGCTGTCGCTGCGCGAGCTGCCGGGCTCGGCGGTGGTCATCGGCGGCGGCGCCATCGGCTGTGAGTTCGCGTCGATGATGAGCGACCTCGGCACCAAGGTCACCATCCTCGAGGCGCTGCCCCAGATCCTCCCCGGCCTCGACACCGACGTCATGAAGGTGGTGCAGCGCTCGTTCGCCAAGCGGGGCATCGAGGTGCGCACCGGCGTGCAGGTGTCGGGCCACACGCCCCGCGACGGCGGCGGCACCACGGTGGCGTTCGGCGACGGCGAGACGATCGACGTCGACATGGTGGTCGTGTCGATCGGGCGGCGCCCCTTCGCCGATCTGCTCGGCCTCGACGACGCGGGCGTGGCGGTGAGCGAGCGCGGCTTCGTCGAGATCGACGACCGCTGCCGCACCTCGGTCGACGGCGTGTGGGCCATCGGCGACCTGGTCGCCACCCCCCAGCTCGCCCACGTCGGCTTCGCCGAGGGCATCGTCGCCATCCAGGACATCCTCGGCGAGGACCCCGTGCCGGTCGACTACGGCCGGGTGCCGTGGTGCATCTACTGCCACCCCGAGGTCGCGTTCGTCGGCCACTCCGAGGCCACCGCCAAGGAGGCGGGCTACGACGTGAAGGTGTCGAAGCACCGCTACTCGGGCAACGGACGGGCGATGATCGTGGGCGAGACCGACGGCTTGGTGAAGATCATCGCCGAGAAGCTCCCCGACGGCACCGGTGGCCGCCTCCTCGGCGTGCACATGGTCGGGCCGTGGGTCACCGAGCAGCTCGGCCAGGCCTACCTCTCGGTCAACTGGGAGGCGACGGCCGACGAGGTCGCCCACTTCATCCAGCCCCACCCCACCATGAGCGAGCTGTTCGGCGAGTCGGTGATGGCCCTCACCGGGCGATCGCTGCACGGCTGAGGACCTACGAGAGCGACCGGGAAGGACCCGTACCCCCCATGGCCGATGTGACGATGCCCCAGCTCGGTGAGACGGTCACCGAGGGAACGATCACCAAGTGGTTCAAGCAGGTCGGCGACCAGGTCGCCGAGGACGAGGTCCTGTTCGAGGTGTCGACCGACAAGGTCGACTCCGAGGTCCCGTCGCCGGTGAGCGGCTACCTGGCCGAGATCCGGGTGCCCGAGGGCGAGACGGTCGACGTCGGCGCGGTGCTCGCGGTGCTGTCCGACGCGCCGGTCGAGGGCGGGGACGGGGGTGCGGCGGAGCCCGCCGCCGAGTCGGGTGGCGAGGAGGCCGGCGGCGAGGAGGCGGCGGCCGAGCCCGAGCCCGAGGCGGAGGCCGAGGAGGCTGCGGCGGCTGCGCCGCCCGATCCCGAGCAGCGCCAGGAGCCGGCGGCGGCGCCCGCCGAGCGCGAGCCGGCGCCCGCACCGGCCCCCCCGGCCGCCGGCGGTGGTGGAGGAGGGGGCGGCGGCGGCAAGCTGTTGTCGCCGGTGGTGCGGCGCCTCATCGCCGAGCACCACCTCGACCCCGAGCAGATCGAGGGCACCGGCGCGGGCGGGCGCATCACCCGCTCCGACGTGCAGAAGGTCATCGAGTCGGGGGGCGGTGGCGAGCGGCCGGCCGCCGCGGCTGCACCCGCAGCCGCGCCCGCACCGCAGCCGGC
>DATHSN010000403.1:0-1940 GCA_035464115.1 Acidimicrobiales bacterium
CTCCGGACGCCGCCCCTCCGGCGGCGCGGTCGCAGCCCGGTGCGCCATCGCGACCAGCGCGTCGGCACGCCGTTGGGCGGGGGTGCGGTCGAGCTCATCGGGCGCCACCTCGTCGCGCCCCAGCCGCTCGCGCGCCGCCGCCAAGTCGACTCGGTACTCGGCGTCGACGAACCGGTCGAAGATCTCTGCGAACGACGCCCCCTGCAACGCCGCCAAGCAGCCGTTCAACGCGAACGACTGCTCGATGGGGTCCTGCACGAAGTTGACGCGACGACGCGCGTGGGTGACCTCGCTGCGCTGCGCAGCACCATCCGCGTCAGCCATGCGCTCCCACTCGGCCATGAACGACACCAGACGACCGTGGGTCTGGGTGACGGCCTGATCGGCGAACAGCGCATCGGCACCCTCCAGGAACGGGCGCACCCTCGTGTTGGCCGCCACCCGCGCGATCGCCAACACCGACGCCGTCGGCACCGCGCCCCGCCGATACGCGTCGGCGACACAGGGCAGCAACCGCAACGCCCGCGCCCGCGAGATCCGCTGCGCGGCCTCGGGCCCCGGCAACCGCCCGAGGTGCACCAGCGCGCACTTCGCGTTGGCGTGACCGTCGACGCGGTGGGCGCCGCTGCGGTGCACCTCACCAGCCAGGCGGTCGGTGCCGTGATCGAACTGACGGCGCACCACCTCGGTCTCACGCACCGCCGCCAACAGCTCGCTGGCTTCCAACGCCCCGAGATCGAGCTCCTGGAGGGCCTCGGCTCCCGCTCTCAACAGCTCGATTGCCCGCCCCACATCAGTCGAACACATGTTCAGATCATACGGAGGGGGTGTGACACTGAGGGCTCTTCGCCGCCACGAATGGGCGAGAAATCAGGCGAATCGCCCAAACATGACCAGGGGCATCGCGTCGAGAGGTGACGGGGGCCGTGCGGCCATGGGCCCATCGTGCGCACGCAGTGGGCGCCGGCGCCACGGCTCGGTGCGACGGGACTCGAGGGCTACGGCCGGAGCAGGGCGCCGAGGAGGGCCTGGAGCTTGGCGCGGGTCTCGGCCAGCTCGGCCTCGGGGTCGGAGTCGGCCACCACGCCGACGCCGGCGAACACCCGGGCCCGAGTTCCGTCGAGCTCGGCGGAACGGACCCCGACCGCCCACTCGCCGTTGCCGGCCGCGTCGACCCAGCCCACTGGCCCGGCGTAGCGACCGCGGTCGGCCCCCTCGAGCTCGGCGATGAGGGCGAGCGCCCGGTCGCGGGGCTGCCCGCACACCGCCGGGGTGGGGTGCAGCGCGGTGGCCATCTCGAGCACCGACGCCGGCGGTTGCGACAGGCGACCCTCGAGCAGCGTGGCCAGGTGCTGCACGTTGGCCATGGCCACCACCGACGGCTCGGCCTCGGCGTCGAGGTACGAGCACCACGGCAGCAGCGTGTCGTGGACCATGTCGATGGTGATCTGGTGCTCGACGCGGTCCTTGCCCGAGGCGAGCAGACCGGCGGCGAGGCGGGCGTCGGCCGCGGGATCGGCGCCCCGGCGGGCGGTGCCGGCCATCGGGTGCGATCTCACGATGTCGCCCCGGCGCGACACCAGCAGCTCGGGCGATGCCCCGATCATGTGGTCGACCGAGGTGATGAAGCACGTCGGATAGGCGGCGCGCAGCCGGGCGAGCACGGTGTGGCGCGAGATCGGGCGCTCGCTGGTGACGACCACCTCGCGCGCCAGCACCACCTTGACCAGCTCGCCGGCACGGATCTGGTCGCGACCGGCGGCCACCGCCGCGCACCAGTCGACGGCGGGGCGCCCGGCCCGCACGGTGAGCTCGCCGGGGTCGGCCGCCGACTCGGCCGGCAGGGGGGCGGGATCGAGGGAGCCCACCGCGGGGGCGTCGTCGGGGCCGATGGTGGTGATCCAACGGGTGCCGTCGTCGGCCCGGCCGACCACCACCTC
>DATHSN010000404.1:0-5632 GCA_035464115.1 Acidimicrobiales bacterium
GAAGGTGAGGCCCCACACCGCCACGGTGCGGCCGGCGACCGAGCCACCGACCATGCGCTCGATCTTGTCGGCGACCCGCTCGAACTGCTCGTCGTTCACCTCGAGCACGCCCTTGAGTAGGCGGAAGTCGTACCCCGCCCCCTCGGCGATGTGGTTCAAGGCGCGCGTGTCTTTCGGAAAACAGGAACCGCCCCAACCCGGGCCGGGCTGGAGGAAGTCCTGGCCGATGCGACGGTCGTAGCCGATGCCGAGCATGACGTCGTTGACGTCGGCGCCGACGCCCTCGCAGATGGCGGCCACCGCGTTGACGAAGCTGAGCTTGGTGGCGAGGAACGCGTTGGCGGCGTACTTGATGGTCTCGGCCGACGCGGGGTCGGTGACCATGATCGGGGCGGGGATGCCGACGTAGAGCGACGCGACCCTGATGGCAGCCGACTGGTTGTCGGCGCCGATGATGACCCGGTCGGGCTTCATGAAGTCGGCCACGGCCGACCCTTCGCGCAGGAACTCGGGGTTCGACACGACAGACACGTCGGGGCGCTCGAGGGCCCGCTCGACCACTCGGGTCGATCCGACCGGCACCGTCGACTTGTTGACCACGACCGCCTCGTTGGGCAGCACCGGGCCGATCTCGCGGGCGGCCGCCTCGATGTAGGACAGGTCGGCGGAGCCGTCGTCGCCCTGGGGGGTGGGCACGCACAGGTACGAGAAGTCGCACTGGGCGGCGGCGGTGGCGGCGCCGACCACGAACGAGAGCCGACCCGAGTTGACCCCTTCGAGCACCAGGCGGTCGAGGCCGTCCTCGAGGATGGGGATCTCGCCCTTGCGGAGGCGGGCGACCTTGGCCTCGTCGATGTCGGCGCAGATCACCGTGTGGCCGAGCGAGGCGAAGCACGCGCCGGTGGTGAGGCCGACGTAGCCGGTTCCGATGATGGCGATGGAGCTGCTCATGGTGACGTGGGGTTCCCGGTTCGAGGGTCGATGAGACGTGACGGGGTGGGGGCGGCGGTCCGTGCGCGGCGCATGGCGCCGGCTCAGCACTCCGGGGGCGGGTCGGTGGCGCCGTCGGCGTCGGGATCGGGGGTGTCGACGGCGCTCGTGGTCGGCCCCGACGTGGGCGTGGTGGGCTCGGCGGTGGACGGGCCGGCGGGGCGGGGCTCGGCGAGCAGCCCGGCGTAGTCGTCGCCGGTGACCAGCTCGACGGGGGCCACGATGAGGTCGGGGTCCTCCTCGAGGAGCGGCTCGACGACGAGGTGGCGGGCCACGAGCGACGCCGCCGCCCGCTGGCCCGGGGCGTGGCGCACGGTGGTGCGGGCCAGCCCCAGCGACCGGGCGTTGTCGGTGCCGGTGACGGTGAACCCGGCGAGGCGCAGGTCGCCGGCCACGTCGCTGGCCTGGCTCGACGAACCCGACCCGTTGAGCACCCGGACCCGCACCGACGCCGGGGTGGGATCGAGCCCGGTCTGGATGCCCCGGAACAGGTCGAGCACCGGCTGGGCGTCGGCCTCGCGCAGGCGCAGCGCCGACTGGCCGTTGATGGTGTCGCCCACGACGAGGTCCTGCAGCGTGTAGGTGGCGAGGCTCTCGGGGTTGAAGGTGCGGAACCGGTTGGCGATGTCGAGGATGTCGCCGGTGGTGATGCGGTCGTCGAGCAGCACCGCGTCGTCGACCGAGTTGAGCAGCGCGTTGGCCGTGGCCGGGTTGCGCACCCCCCGGTCGATGGCGCGCGACAGCGCCCGGCGCAGGAAGTCCTGCTGGCGGCGCATGCGGGTGAAGTCGGCGAAGGGGTCGATCTGCCAGCGGCCGTCCTCGTAGAACTGGTACTGCCGGCTGCGGGCGTAGGCGAGCGCCATGTCGGGGTCGAGCACCTGGCACCCCGCGACGGGGATGTCGAGCCCGCTGTTGCGGTCGCGGGCGGGCGTCGGGAAGTAGACCTCGACCCCGCCGATGGCGGCGACGACCTGGCGGAAGCCGTCGAAGTCGACCGCGACGAAGTTGTTGATGGGGATGCCGAGGTACTGCTCGATGGTGGCGATGAGCGTGGGGGGGCCGCCGACCGCGTAGGAGGTGTTGATCTTGGCCGAGTACCCCTTGTCGGCGATCGGCACCCACAGGTCGCGCGGGATCGAGATGAGCGCGGCCTGGGTGGTGGCCGGGTCGATCCGCAGGATCATGATGGTGTCGGCGAGCTGGCTGGCCGGGTTGCGGCCGATGTTGCGGGGGTCGTCGGGGTCGAGGCCCTCGGAGCTGTCGTAGCCGACCATCAAGATGTTGACCGCCTCGCCGGGCGAGTCGGCGGCGTCGGTGAGCACCGACCCGAGCTCGACGCGCGGCAGCGAGCCGAAGCGCTCGTAGGCGTAGCCGAGGCTGGCGGCCACGGCGAGGGCGACGACGACCAACGACGCGTTCAGGGTGAGCAGGAGGCGTTGGGGCCAGGTCCTGTGCCCACGCTTGCGCCGGGGGGTCCGCACCCGTCGATGGTACCAACCGCGCCCCGCCCGCCCGGGGGCGCCCGGCGCTCGCCGTAGGATCGGCGGGCGTGACCATCGTGTGGATCGACGGGGCGCTCGTCGACGAGGCCGACGCCCGCATCTCCCCCGTCGACCACGGGTTGCTCGTGGGCGACGGCGTGTTCGAGACCCTGAAGGTGGTGGCGGGCGTGCCGTTCGCCCTCACCCGCCACCTGCGCCGGCTGCGGCGGTCGGCCGCGGTGCTCGGCCTCGGCCTCCCGGTCGACGACGCCGTGCTGCGGGCCGGGGCCGATGCGGTGGTCGCCGCCAACCAGCCCGACGTCGGCCGGCTGCGCATCACGCTCACCGGCGGCCCTGGCCCGCTCGGGTCGATGCGGGGCGACGCCGGGCCGACCCTGGTCATGGTGACCGGACCGGCCGGCACCTGGGAGGCGGCCACCGACGTCGTCACCGTGCCGTGGCCCCGCAACGAGCGGGGCGCGCTGGCCGGGGTCAAGTCGACCAGCTACGCCGAGAACGTCCTCGCCCTCGACCGCGCCCGGGCGGCCGGGGGGTCCGAGGCGATCTTCGCCAACACGGTCGGGAACCTGTGCGAGGGCACCGGGTCCAACGTGTTCGTGGGCATCGGCGGGCGCCTCGTCACCCCGCCGCTGTCGGCCGGCCCGCTGGCGGGGATCACGCGCGAGCTGCTCCTCGAGGTCACCGACGCCGTCGAGGACGACCTCCCCCTGGCGGCGCTGGCCGAGGCCGACGAGGCGTTCCTGGCCTCGTCGACCCGCGACGTCCAACCGATCCGCGCCGTCGACGGTCGGCTGTTGCCGGCGGCACCCGGCCAGCTCACCGCGGCTGCCGCCGCCGCCTTCAGCGCCCTCGAGGCCCGCACCCTCGACCCGTAGGCGCCCTCCGGCCCGACCCCGGCCCGAACCGTCGCGCCAGATGCGCGCATGGCGCGCAGATCGGGTCACGGTTGGGGGCGGGACCGGCGGGCGGGAGCCGTCGATCAGTCGAGCGGGCGGAGGTGCACGACGTCGCCGGCGGTGACCTCGACGAGGTCGCCGGCGATGTCGACGAGCAGGTGGCCGCCGGGCGACACGTCGACCGCGGTGCCCCGCACCGCGCCCGACGCCAGCTCGACGCGCACCTCGCGGCCGAGCGTGGCCGACAGGTGCCGGTAGCGCAGCAGCAGCGCGTCGCGCCCGGCCGGTGAGTCGAGCGGGGCGAGCAGGGCCTCGAGGCCGAGGAGCCAGGCGACGAGCAGGTCCTCGCGGTCGACCGGAGTGTCGGTCTCGAGGTTGAGCGCGGTGGCGGTGGCGGCCAGCTCCGGCGGCAGCGGCGTCGGCCAGGCCACGTTGAGGCCCATGCCGATCACCACCGCGACCACGTCGCCACCGCTGGCGCTCGCCTCGGCGAGGATGCCGGCGAGCTTGCGGTCGACACCGTCGGGGGCGGCGACCACCAGGTCGTTCGGCCACTTGAGCCGGGGCCGGACGCCGGCCACCGCGTCGCAGGCGTCGGACGCGGCGACCGCCGCCGCCGTGGTGAGGAGATGCAGGTGATCGGGCCCCAGCTCGGGGCGCACGAGCACCGACACGAGGAGCGACGATCCGGGCGGCGCCTCCCACGTGCGGCCGAGCCGACCCCGCCCCGCCGACTGGTGATCGGTGACGAGCACGACCCCGTCGGGGCCGCCGGCGGCCGCCAGCGCCAGCAGATCGGCGTTGGTCGAGCCGGTGCTCTCGACCCACCGGACATCGAAAAATCGGCTTCCCTCGAGCAGAGCGGTGGCACGGTCACCCGCCATGCCTGTAACCATATGGCGTGCTCACCAAGATCCTGATCGCCAACCGCGGCGAGATCGCCGTCCGAGTCATCCGCGCCTGCAAGGAGCTCGGCATCGGCACCGTCGCCGTCTACTCCGAGCTCGACCGGGACGCGCTGCACGTGCGCCTGGCCGACGAGGCCTACGCCCTCGGGGGCCAGACCGCCGCCGAGAGCTACCTCAACGTGCCGGCCATCCTCGACGCCATCGAGCGCAGCGGGGCCGACGGCGTCCACCCGGGCTACGGGTTCTTCTCCGAGAACGCCGACTTCGCCCGGTCGATCATCGCCAACGAGCGGGTGGCGTGGATCGGTCCGCCGCCGGCGGCCATCGAGGTGATGGGCGACAAGATCAGCGCCCGCCTGGCCGCCGAGCGGGCCGGGGTCGAGGGCGTCCCCGGCACCACCGACCTCATCACCGATCCCGAGCAGGTGCGGGCCTTCGGCGCCGAGCACGGCTGGCCGGTGGCCATCAAGGCCGCCTACGGCGGTGGCGGGCGCGGCATGAAGGTGGTGCGCGGGCCCGACGAGGTCGAGGCCGCCATCGAGTCGGCCCAGCGCGAGGCCAAGGCCTACTTCGGGCGCGACGAGATCTACATGGAGCGCTACCTCACCTGGCCCCGCCACATCGAGATGCAGGTGATCGCCGACACCCACGGCAACTGCGTGTGGATCGGCGAGCGCGACTGCTCGGCCCAGCGTCGTCACCAGAAGCTCATCGAGGAGGCGCCGGCGCCGGACTTCCCCGACGAGATCCGCCAGGCGATGGGCGCCGCCGCGGTGAAGGTGGCCAAGGCGTGCGACTACGTCAACGCCGGCACCGTCGAGTTCCTCTACCAGGACGGCGAGTTCTACTACCTCGAGATGAACACCCGGCTGCAGGTCGAGCACCCGGTCACCGAGCTGGTGTCGGGCTACGACCTGGTGCGCGAGCAGATCCGGGTGGCGTCGGGGCTCCCGCTCAGCTTCTCCCAGGACGACATCGTCCTGCGGGGCCACGCCATCGAGTGCCGGATCAACGCCGAGGACCCCGCCGAGGGCGCCTTCCGCCCGTCGCCGGGCCGCATCGACAAGATCGTGGTCCCGCAGGGCTTCGGCGTGCGCTGGGACGGCGGCTACGAGTCGGGCGACGAGATCAGCCAGTACTACGACAACCTGCTGGGCAAGCTCTGCGTCTGGGGCCGCACCCGAGAGGTCGCCATCGCCCGCATGATCCGTGCGCTCGAGGAGTTCGAGGTCGAGGGCATCGCGACGGTGAAGGATGCCGACCTGGCGATCCTGCGCCACCCCGACTTCGCCGCCAACACCCACTCCACCAAGTGGGTCGAGGACACCCTCGACCT
>DATHSN010000405.1:0-16482 GCA_035464115.1 Acidimicrobiales bacterium
CGCGCCGATGGCGCGACGGTTCGCTCAGAGGCGGCCGACGAGCTCCTCGGGCGGGAGGGGCGGGGCGAACAGGTAGCCCTGGGCGGCGTCGCAGCCGAGGCGGCGCAGCACGGCGCACTGGTCGGCACGCTCGACCCCGACCGCGATGGCCCGCAGCCCGAGCTGGTGGGCGAGGCCCACCGCGCTGGCCACGATGGCCTCGTCGCGCTCGTCACCGTCGACCCCGTTGACGAGGCTGCGGTCGATCTTCATGAACTGCAGGGGGAAGCGTCGCAGCGCGCCGAGCGACGACCGGTCGGCGCCGAGCTCGTCGATGCCGAGCGCCACGCCCAGGTCGGCGAGGTCGCTCAGCGCCGCGTCGACCGCCGGATCGGGGACGATCAGCGTGCTGCCGGTGATCTCGAGGCTGAGCCGGTGCGCGGCCACCCCGGCCTTCTCCAGCGAGGCGATGACCCCCTCGGCGAACCCGGGGGCGGCGAGCTGCAGCGGCGACACGTTGACCGACGCCGAGAAGCGGCGACCGGGCGCCATGAGCGACTCCCACTCGGCGAGCTGGGCGACGGTCTGCTCGACCACCAGGTGCCCGAGGGGCGCGATCAGCCCGATGTCCTCGGCCGCGTCGACGAGCGCCGCCGGGCTGACGGTGCGGTCGTCGGCCGCGGCGTGGACCCGCAGGAGCGCCTCGACGCCCACGACCATGCCCGTCTCGAGCGAGACGACCGGTTGGTAGTGCAGCTCGACCGCGTGCTCGTCGAGCATCCGCCGCAGCCACTGGGCGCCGGCGAGACGACGGGCCACCCGGGCCTCGAGCCGTCGGCCGAAGACCTCGACCCGGTCTCGGCCACGGTCCTTGCCGGAGAACAGCGCGGTGTCGGCGTCGCGGAGCAGCCCGGCGGCGGCGCGCCCGTCGACGCCGTGGGCGACCCCGACGGTGGCGGTGACCGCCACCATCCGGTCCCCCAGCTCGACGGGCTCGGCGACCGCGGCCCGGACCCGCTCGGCCAGGGTGACCAGCTCGGCCGGGTCGGGCGCGGGCGACACCACCGCCACGATCTCGTCGCCCCCCAGGTAGCGCACCCAGGCCTCGTCGGCGGTGCGGGCGACGCAATCGGTGAGCCGGGCGAGGAGCTCGTCGCCGAGGACGTCGCCCAGCGCGTCGTTGTGCATCTTGAACCGGTCGATGTCGAGGAGCAGGACGCCCACGCCCTCCTTGCCCGACGCCGCCAGCTCGTCGCCCAGGTGCTCGAGCACCTCGGAGCGGCTGCTGGTGCGGACCTCACCGGTGGACACGACCGGCACGACCGGGATCACCACCCGGGCGGGGCGGACCACCGGACCCATCAGCTCGTTGACCACCTCGATGCGACGCGACACGACGCCGTCGGCGGCGTGGACGAGCACCGGGAGCTCGGCGCGGAACTCCGGGCGCTCGGAGGCGATGTGCACCAGCTCGCGCAGGAGCGCGACCTCGTCGGGGTGGATCTGGCCTTCGAGCTCGGGGACCAGGCCGGGGACGTGGAGGTCGGGCCCGTCGCCGCCGTCGGCACCGACGCCGGTGCGCGCCGCGGCCGCGAGGCGTCGTTCCCATCGGTCCATGCGGCTCCTCTCCCGTCGGTGCGGTGCGGCCCGAGCGGGCCACCGTCCCCATCGGCGGCGGGGCGGCCGACGTGACCGATCGGCGCAGGATCGGCGGAACGGCAGGGATCAGGGGCATCGGCCAGGATGGGGCCATGACCGAGCTGCGCATGTTCTCCGCCAAGGCCTACGACCGACGTGCCTTCGAGGCGGCCAACGCCGAACACGGCCACGACCTGACGTTCCTCGACGTGCGCCTCGACCCCCAGACCGTCGGCCTCGCCGCCGGGAGCCCGGCGGTGTGCGCGTTCGTCAACGACGACCTGTCGGCACCGGTCCTCGAGGCGCTCGCCGACGGGGGGACCCGCTGCGTGGCGCTGCGCTGCGCCGGGTTCAACAACGTCGACCTCGACGCCGCCGCCGAGCACGGCATCACCGTGGTGCGGGTGCCGGCCTACTCACCCAACGCGGTGGCCGAGCACACCCTGGCGCTGATCCTCACGCTCAACCGGCGCATCCACCGCGCCTACAACCGGGTGCGCGACGGCAACTTCGCGCTCGAGGGGCTGGTCGGCTTCGACCTCGCCGGCAAGACGGCGGGCGTGATCGGCACCGGCAGGATCGGGATGATCGTCGCTCGCCTGCTGTGGCACCTGCGCTGCCGGGTGCTCGCCGTCGACCCGTACCAGGACGACCACCTGTTGAGCCTCGGCGTGGAGTACGTCGACCTCGACACCGCGCTCGCCCAGAGCGACCTGATCACCTTGAACGCGCCGCTCACCGAGGAGACCCACCACCTGATCAACGCCGACCGGATCGCCCGGATGAAGCCGGGCGTGATGCTCGTCAACACCGGTCGGGGTGCGCTGATCGACACCGCGGCGGTGATCGAGGGGCTCAAGAACGAGACCATCGGGTCGCTGGCGCTCGACGTCTACGAGGAGGAGAGCAGCCTGTTCTTCGAGGATCGCAGCCAGGAGATCATCGACGACGACGCGTTCGCCCGCCTGCTCACGTTCCCCAACGTGTTGATCACCGCCCACCAGGCGTTCCTCACCACCGAGGCCCTCGACGCCATCGCCACGACCACCCTGGCGAACGTGGCGGCGGTCATGGCCGACGAGCCCTGCGACAACGTGGTCGTCGCTCCTCAGGGCTGATGGCCACCACGGCCGCCACCGTCCGGGTGGAGCACGACGGTCCGGTGGTCGTCGTCACGATCGACCGGCCCGAGGTCCGCAACGCGGTCGACGGGCCCACCGCTGCCGCCCTCGCCGACGCGTTCCGGGCCTTCGACGCCGACGACGCCGCCGCCGTGGCCGTCCTCACCGGCGCCGGTGGGACCTTCTGCGCCGGCGCCGACCTGAAGGGCGTGGCCGAGGGGCGCGGCAACCGGGTCGACGCCGATGTGGCGCGCGACGGGCCGATGGGACCCACCCGCATGGAGCTGTCGAAGCCGGTGATCGCCGCGGTGGAGGGCTTCGCCGTCGCCGGCGGGCTCGAGCTGGCGATCTGGTGCGACCTGCGGGTGGCGGCCCGCGACGCCACCTTCGGTGTCTACTGCCGCCGCTGGGGCGTGCCGCTGGTCGACGGCGGCACGGTGCGGCTGCCCCGCCTCGTCGGCCACGGGCGGGCCATGGACCTGATCCTCACCGGCCGGAGCGTGGGCGCCGAGGAGGCGCTGGCCATGGGGCTGGCCGACCGCGTCGTCGAGCCGGGCGGGGCGCTGGCGGCCGCGGTCCGCCTCGGCCACGACCTGGCGGACCTGCCCCAGGGGTGCCTGCGCAGCGATCGCCGGTCGGCCGTCGACCAGTGGTCGCTCGACACCGCCGCGGCGCTGGCGCACGAGACCGAGCTGGGTCTCGGCACGATCCGATCGGGTGAGACGGCGGCCGGCGCGGCCCGGTTCGCCGCCGGCGCCGGTCGCCACGGTGAGCGGGCCTGACCGGGCGAGGGGTCAGCGGGTGAGCACGAAGGCGACCGCGCCGCCGAGGGCCAGGTAGGCCAGCGTCACCGGGAGGGTCCGCCGCAGGATCTCCGACTCGCGACCGCCGAGGCCGACGGTGGCGGCCGCGGCGACGATGTTGTGCGGAGCGATGGCGTTGCCGGCCGCGGCGCCGAACCCCTGGGCGCCGAGCATCGTGGGCACCGCCAGCTCGCGCGCCGTGGCGGTGTCGACCTGCAGCTCGGTGAACAGCACGTTCGACGCCGTCGCCGAGCCGGTGACGAACGTGCCGAGCGCGCCGACCACCGGCGAGATGAGGGGCCAGGCGCTCCCCGCCTGGGCGGCGGCGTCGGCCAGGTCGGCGGTCATGCCGGCCTGCGACATCAGCCGGGCGATCGTGACCATCGAGACCAGCGCCACCGTGACCGCGACGAGCTGACGGGTGGCGTCGGCGATCGCGCCGGCGACCTGGCCGGTGGAGGCGCGCTGCACCACGGCGCCCAGCAGGAACGCCACGGTCAGCAGGAGGCCCGGGTGGTAGAGCGGCTCGACCGAGCCGGAGAACGCGCCGAAGAGCTCCCAGTCGACCACGACGCCGCGCAGCGCGTCCTCGACCGGCCCGACCAGGCGGGTGAGGAGCACCGCGACGATGAGGACGAGGTAGGGAGCAGCGGCGACAGCGACCCGTCGCCCCTCGTCGCCGGCCCGCTCCGGTGCGGGCTCGTCGGGCGTCGCCGGGCTCCACCGGTTGGCGACGACGACGAAGCCGGCGGTGCCGAGCACGGCGCCGGCGAGGGTCGGCAGCTCGGGGCCGACCAGCTGGGCGACCACCGCGTAGGGCACGAGGAAGGCGACGCCGGCCGCCAGGCCGAGGCGCCAGGGGACGGGGCCGTCGGGGCCGCTCACCAGGCGGACGACGACCAGGGCGAGCACCCAGCCGATGGCGGCGTGGTAGATGGCGGTCGGGCCGGCGAGCTCGCTGCCGGACAGGCCGCTGATGGCCGCCTGCGCGGCGACGGGCGTCCCGATGGCCCCGAACGACACGCCCACGACGTGACCGAGCATCGCCGCCACCACCGCCGTGACCGGCGCGAAGCCGGCCGCGACGAGGAACGGGGCGGCGAGGGCGACCGACGTGCCGAACCCGGCGGCGCCCTCCATGAACAGCGCGAAGAACCAGGCGATGAGCAGCGCCGCGGCGCGGGGGTCGGGGGTGAGGCGGCGCAGCGCCGAGTCGAGCATCGGCGTCGCGCCGGTGGCCGACTGGAGGTGGTGGATGCCGAGCGCCGGCCCGATGATGGCGATGATCGTGAGGGCGATGAAGCCGGCCTCGGCCACCACCCCGATGAGCCCCTCGGTCACCCCGAACGGGTCGCCGGCGTCGCGGCCGAAGTCGAACGCCGTCACCGCGAGCACCACGGTGGCGACGGCGGCGACGACGCCCGCCCGGGCCGCCGGCCACCGCAGGCCCAGCATCAGCACGAGCACCATGAGCACGGGCAGCGCGGCGAGGAGGGTCATCGGTCCTCCGCCGGTCGGGCCATGCTCCGAGTATGGACCGGGGTCAGTCCGGGTCGGGCATCCAGCGACGGCGCTTGGGCGCGGCCAGGCGGGCGTAGGCCGGTGCCCACCGCTCGCGGAGCCGCCCGGCGTCGTCGAGCTCGCCGCGCGCGAGGAGCCCGGCGACGAACGCCACCGGCGGGTCGACCTCGGCCGCCGTCGCCTCGAGCCACTCGGCGGCCACGACGGCGTCGTGCCACACGCCCAGCCGGTCCTGCAGGGTGGCGGCGGCGTCGGCGAAGCGCGACGCCGCCCCGCCCAGGGCCGGGTCGATCGCCTCGGCGGCGTAGCGGCACCGCTTGGCCCGGATGCGGATGTCGTGGAGGGCGTCGTCGGGTGGGTCGGCGTCGAGGCCGTCGACGGCCGCCACCAGGTGGCGCCACGGCCGCGAGACGAGCGAGGGCAGCACCTCGGTGGCGGGTCGGTCGGCGACGTCGGGGGCCACGTGCGGGGCGCGCGCCGCCTCGACGAGGTGGTCGAGCAGATCGGTGGTGGCACGGTCGACGATGACCGGGCGCAGATCGCCCCAGGCGCGGGACCGCTCGGCGTCGAGGCGGGCGAGGACCACGTCGAGCGCGGCGCGGTGGCGGTCGTCGATCACGGTCGCGTGGTCGCGCAGGCGCATCCCGAGGACGTCGGCGTCGCGCACCGCGCCCAGGGCGTCGGCCAAGCGGGAGAGCTCCTGGCGGCGGGCGGCGGCCCAGTCGGCGTCGAGCACCCGTCGGAAGGTGCGCAGGTCCGAGCGCAGGCGCCGGGTGGCGACGCGGGCCTGGTGGACGGGCTCGGGGCCCACGTCGAGCAGCACCCAGGGCAGCTCGCGGAGGAGCTGAGCGACCGAGCGGGCGATGGCGGCGGTGACCGCCTCGCGGACCGTGGCGTCGGCGTCGAGGTCGGCCACCACCACGTCGGGCGGGCCGGGGTCGCCGAGGGCCCGCACCAGCTTGGGGACGCCGACCGGGTCGCCCGCACCCCGCTGGCGCAGCAGCGCGACCAGGTCGTCGAGGTCGTCGAGGTCGAGGGCGCCGACCTCGAGCTCGGCCTCGGCGAAGTGCCCGGCGAGACGGTGCCCGTCAGGGAGGTCGACGCCCGCATCGGCGTCGGGGTCGTCGTGACCCTGCGCCTCGTCGGCACCAGCGGGGTCGTCGGCGCCCTCGTCGGTGTCGGACGCCATCGAGACCTCGGGCTCGTCGGCCCCCGCCGGACGGGTGGCCTCCACCGAGTCGAGGGTGAGCTCCACGAGGAGCCGACCGCCGTCGCCGATGATCCGGGCCCGGCGTCGCACCGTGCGCAGCCGGGCCACCTCCTCGAGCTCCGCGGCCCGCAGCAGGGGCGCCACCAGCTCGCGCGCCGCATCGGGCACGGCGTGGTCGGGGCCCTCGAAGCGGACCTCCTCGCGGTCGAGCCCGGCACCGCCGGCGCCGCGGGAGGGGAGCTTCACCATCCACCCCTCGTCGTCGCGGTGGCGCAGCGTGGCGCCGGCCCGCAGCAACCGCAGGTCGGGTGAGTCGAGGTAGCGGGCGAGCTGCACGACCTCGGTCAGCTCGACGGCGCGGCAGCCCGGCACCGCGGCCGCCAGCTCTGCGGGGGTCGGCCGCTCGGTCTGCACCGGCAGGTCGAGCTTCAGCTCTCGTTCGCGCACGGGGTCATGATGGCCGGTGCCGACACGCCGCGCCGGGTCGCCGGGAACCGGGCCGGCATGGCCGACGTCACACCCAACGACGACGACGGGAGGGCGACCGTGGCTCAGCGACGACGCAGGACGTGGATGCGGGTGTGGGCGGGGCTGGCGCTCGGTGCGCTGGTGCTCGCCGCGTGCAGCGGGGGCAACGACGACTCGGCGAGCGACGCGTTCGCCGAAGTACGCGACGACGCCGACGACGGCGCGACCCAGCCCAGCGAGGGCGCGGCCGATGAGGGCGGCGACGAGGACGCCACGGACAGCGCCGAGGCCGCGCCGGCGGGCGACGGGGCCGCGGGCGCGGTGCCGGTCGTGCCGGCCCAGGTCGATCTGGGGCGCGACATCATCTACACGGCCACCGTCGAGCTGCGCGTCGACGACGTCGGCGAGGCCACCCGCGCCGCCCAGCAGGCGATCGCCGGGCTCGGCGGCGTGCTGTTCGGCCAGGACGCCACCACCGACCCGATCCCCCGGGCCACCCTCACGTTCAAGGTGCCGCCGCAGTCGTTCGCCGAGGCGCTCACCCGCCTCGAGGGCGTGGGCGAGGTGGTGGCCCAGCAGGTGACCGCCGACGACGTCACCGAGCGGGTGGTCGACCTCGAGAGCCGGATCACCACCGCCGAGGTGAGCGTCGCCCGACTGCGCGACCTGCTCGCCGGCGCCACCGACCTGCAGGCCGTGGCCGCGCTCGAGGGCCAGCTGCTCGAGCGCGAGACCACCCTCGAGCAGCTCCGGGGCCAGCTGCGCACGATCCGCGACCAGGTCGACCTGGCCACCATCGTCGTCGTGCTCTCCGAGGCGTTCCCCGAGCCGGCGCTCGACGTGACGGTCACCGCGGCGGCCGAGACCACCACCGGCGACCGCTGCCCGGGCGACACCAGCCTCACCGTCTCCGAGGGCGACGAGCTGGTGGTGTGCGTGACGGTCCTGAACTCCGGGACCGTGGCCCTCACCGAGCTCACCGTGCGCGACCCGGGGATGGGCCTCGGCGCCGACGACTTCACGCTGGTCGACCCCGACGCGCCCGAGGTGATCGAGCCCGGCGACGCCGTGGTCCTGTGGGCGGCCGCCACCGCGGCCGTCGACGAGCGGCCGAACCCGCAGGTGTCGGCCGTGCCCGCCGACGAGGGGGCGGCCCGCATCGCCGCGCCGGTGGCGGTGGAGACGACCTGGCTCGAGCTCGAGGTGCTCGCCGACGACTCGTTGCCCGGCTTCCTCGACGCCGTCGGCGCCGGGTGGGGGGCCCTGACCACCGTCGTGGCGGTCGCCATCGTGGTGCTGGGCGCGGCCCTGCCGTTCCTGGTGCTGGCGGCGGTGCCGGTGGGCATCTGGGCCTGGCGGCGCCGCGGCGCCGGCGACCGCGACGAGGCCCCGGCCCCGCCGCCGCCCCCGCCGCCCCCGCCATCGGTCGCCCCACCGGCCCCCGTCGCCTGAGCTCCGGGGTGGTTCGGTCGCGGTGTCCGCGGCCGAACCACCCCGGACGCCCGGGGGCTCGGGACGGCGTGGTCGCGGCGAGCGGCCATCATGCAGAGCGTGACCGTCCCGATCCGCGCCGCCGACCTGCGCGCCGGCGCCGCGTCGGTGGCGCCCATGCTGATCGCGGTCGTGCCGTTCGGGCTCGTGGCCGGCGCCACCCCGGTCGCCGAGGGGCTCGGCACGGGCGCGGCCGTCGGACTGTCCACGCTGGTGTTCGCCGGTGCGTCGCAGCTGGCGGTGACCGACGTGCTCGCCGATGGCGGGTCGTGGTGGATCGCCGCGCTCACCGCGTGGACGATCAACCTGCGGATGCTGCTCTACTCGGCGTCGCTCGCCCCCTACCTGGCGGCCGAGCCCATGCGACGGCGGGTGACCAGCGCCTACGTGCTCACCGACCAGGCCTACGCCGTGTCCGTCGCCCGGTGGGCCACGCCCGGTGACGACCCCGTCCGGCGCAGCGGCTTCTACCTCGGCGCGGGGTTCCTGCTGTGGGCGGTGTGGCAGGTCTGCACGCTGATCGGGGCGCTCGCCGGCGGCGCGGTGCCCGATGACGTGCCGGTCGACTTCGCCATCCCGCTGGTGTTCCTCGTGCTGCTCGTCCCCGTGCTGACGACCCGACCGGCCATCGTGGCGGCCACCGTCGGCGGACTCGGTGCGGTGGCCGCGGCCGAGCTCGGTGCCGGGCCGCTGTCGCTCATCATCGGTGCCGCCGGTGGCATCGCCGCGGGGACCGCAGCCGAGGCCGTCGACGAGCGCGCGACGCGGGAGCGGCCGTGACCCGGGTCTGGGCCGCCATCGCGGCGGCGGGGGTCGGCACGTTCGCGCTCCGGGCCTCGTTCCTCGTGACCGCGCACCGGCTGGCGACGCTGCCCCCGTGGGTCCACCGCATCCTGCGCCAGATCCCACCGGCGGCGCTGGCGGCCCTGGTGGTCCCGGCGCTGCTGCGCCCCGACGGCGTGCTCGACCCGGTGGGGCCCCGCGCCGTCGCCGGCCTCGTCGCGGCCCTGGTCGCCTGGCGGTCGCGCAACGTGGCGCTCACCCTCGTCGTGGGCATGGCGGCCGTGGTGGTGCTCGAGGCGCTCTGACCGGGTCGGCGGGTCAGAGCTCGCGGGCCGGTGGCGGGGCGTCGTCGTGGGGGTCGTCGAGCCGCACCAGCAGGTCACGGCGGGCGCCCAGCACGAGCGACAGCGCCACCAGGAGCACCGCGGCGCCGGTGAGGGTGACCCGGGGACCGATCTGGTCGGCCAGCCACCCCTGGATCAGGGCGCCGAGGGGGAACGACCCGGTGAAGACCATGACCCGCAGGGCCATGACCCGGCCCCGCATGTGGTCGGCGACGATGTACTGGGTGGAGGTGTTGGTGGCCGACACGACCGCGAGGAAGCCGGCGCCCACGACCACGAGGGCGAGCAGGCCGACCAGGTAGGTGGGCGCGAGGGCGAACACCGCGATGGCGCCGCCGTAGGCGAGCAGGGCCCACCGGGTGATGACGCCCTTCGACAGCACCGCGTCCCAACCGCTCACCAACGGGGCGACCAGCACCGCACCGACCCCGAGGGCCACGTTCAACATCCCGAGGCCCACGGGGCCGACCTCGAACACGTCCTCGGCGAACACCACCGTGAACTGGAAGACCGGGTTGCCGAGCGCCCCGACCAGCGCGACGACGCTGATCCCCACCGCGATGCCGGTCTGGGCGCGGGAGTAGCGCATGGCCAGGCGGAAGCGACGCATCACGCCCTCGTCGCTGCGACCTCCGTCGGCGACGGACGGGCGGGTCCGCACCAGCGCGAGGGCCCCGATGACGAAGCCGAACGAGAGCGCGTTGAGCAGGAACGCCCACGCCGGGCCGAGCGTGGCGAGCAGGACGCCGGCCACACCCGGGCCGATGGCGCGCGCCGCGTTGAACTGCAGCGAGTTCAGGGTGACCGCCGAGAGCAGGTCGTCGCGGGGCACCAGGTCGTTCACGAACGCCTGCCAGCTCGGGATGTTGAACCCGGCGAGCACCCCGGACAGCGCCACCAGGCCGAGCAGCGTCCACGGGTCGCGCACCCCCGCCACCCACACCACCCAGAGCAGCAGGGCGGCGAGGGCCATCAGCGACTGGGTGACGAGCAGCACCCGGCGGCGATCGCGGCCATCGGCGATCGACCCGCCGATCGGCCCGAGCAGCATCACCGGGATGAACTGGCTGAAGGTGGCCAGGCCCACCCAGAACGCGCTCCCGGTGACCTGGAAGATCACGAAGGGCACGGCCAGGTTCTGCAGCCACGACCCGCTGTTGGAGACCAGGGCCCCGATCCAGAAGATGGCGAAGTCGCGGTGGCGGAACGCCCGCACGGCGTGACGCAGGCCCTGGGCGGGCGGCGCCGGCGCCACCCCGTGCCCGGGTGGGCCGCCGGGCGCGCCGGTCACCGGCGGGGCGACGCCCTCGGCCGAGGGCTCGGGTTCTGGCGGCACCCGGTCGACGTTACCGGGACCCCTGCGACGATCCGCGGCCTCACGGCGGCGGGCGGCGCCTCACCTCCCCAGGGGCATCACGTCGTCCCACGACGTGCTCAGGGCCTCGTCGAGCGACGCCGGCGGCGCGATCGGCGACGCGACCACGTCCGCGTGATCGACCGCCACGCCCCCACCGGCGACCACCCGCTGGAGCTCCTCGGCGAGCGACGCCAGCTCGCTCGCCGCCAGCTGGGTCTGGGCGGCGTTGCCGGCCGTCTGGGTGGCGGCGGTGGCGATGCCGGAGATGTTCTGGGTGATCTCCGCCGAGGACTCGGCGACCCCGAGGACGCTGCGGCCGATCTCGTCGGTGGTGGCCGTCTGCTCCTCGACCGCGGCGGCGATGGTGTCCTGGGTGGCCTTGATCTCGTCGACCACGGCGGCCACCTTGACGATGGCGTCGACCGCGGCGGCGGTGTCGGCCTGGATGCGCCCGACCCGGGCGGTGATGTCCTCGGTGGCCTTCGCCGTCTCCGCGGCCAGCTCCTTCACCTCGTTGGCCACCACCGCGAAGCCCTTCCCGGCCTCGCCGGCGCGGGCCGCCTCGATGGTGGCGTTGAGGGCGAGCACGTTGGTGTCCTCGGCGATGGCGGCGATCATCTCCACCACGGCGCCGATCTCGGCGGTCGAGGCGCCGAGCTGCTCGATGGTGCTGCGGGTCTCCTCGGCCACCACCACCGCGCTCGCCGCGGTGCTGCTCGCGTCCTGGGCGCCACGGGCGATGTCGACGATCGACGCCCGCATCTCGTTGACCGCGTGCGCCACCGTGTCGCTGATGGAGGTCTGCTCCTCGCTCGCGGCCGACACCACCCCGGTCTGGGCGGCCGTCTCCTCGGCGCCGGCCGCCAGCTCGTCGGCGATCGCCGACAGCCGTCCGGACGACAGCGTGAGCGTGTCGGCCTGGTCGCGCACGGCCGCGAACACCCGCTGCAGGCCGTCGGTCATGGCCCGCTCCCGGCGCTCGCGGGCGAGCTGGTCGGTGACCACCGCCCAGTTCACCATGGTGCCCTGGCGGTCACCGGTGTCGCCGACGATCGCCGACACCTCGACCGACAGGGTCTCGGGCCCCACCTCGGCCTGGCGAGTGCCCGGGCCCTGCGCGGCGGCCGGGTGGAAGGCCTCGAGCGGACGGCCGACGATGTCGTCGGCGCCCGAGCCGAGGTGATGCTCGAGCTGGCGGAGCGTGCGGGTCGCCGCCCGGTTGGCGTAGCGCACCACCCCGTCGCGGTCGGCGTAGAAGATGTTGATGGGCGCCGACTCCACCATCTGCTGGATCCGCTGGGTCTCGCCGAGCAGGCGCTCCTGCTCGGTGGCCGCGTCGGCGGCCGTGCGCAGCAGGCGCCGGACCATCACGTAGGTCCACGCCCCGAACCCGACGAAGCCGATCAGGAACAGCGCCGAGAGGAGGATCATCCGCGTCTGGGTGCTCGACGCCGCGGCATCCGCGCTCTCGAAGGAGGACCGGGCCTGGCCGGCTTCCACCCCGAACAGCTCGGTGATCGCCTCGGTGACGGGGTCGATGACCGCGTAGAGCGGACCGTCCCAGGCGCCGAGCACGGCCACCGGGTCGTCGGCGGCCGCCAGCTCGCCCTGCATCTCGTTCAACACGGCGTCGGCGGTGGCCATCAGCTCGTCGATCTCGTCGACCAGGCCCGCGGTCCCCTCGGCGAGGGCGGCGTCGTCGCGGATGGCGGTCCAGCTCTCGTCGATCCGCTCCCGCACCTCGCTGATCGCCGTCGCGCTCTCCTCGGCGGTGAAGAGCCCCGCGGCGCCCTTGTTCACCGCGTCGATCACGAAGATGGCGTAGTCGTCGGAGATGGCCTTGAGCTCGTTGGCCGACTCGACGTGGCCCCACAGCTCGCCGGCCGAGCGGTTGACGTCGCGCAGCCCGCTGAGGGTGAGCAGCCCGATCAACACGAACGGCACCACGGGGGCGAGGATGAGGAGCAGGACGCCCCGGTCGATGGTCATGCGGGGCTCGCGGCGGGTGGTCTCGGGCATCGGGGGCCTCCGGGGCGGGATGGGGGGAGCGGGATCAGGCGCCGGCGGTGCCGACGGGGACGGGGGTGGTGATCGACTCGGTGGACCCGACCGGTGCGTCGTCGGGGAGCGTCGGCGCCACCGCGGCGACGAGCGCGGCGACGTCGACCACCTCGGCCACCCGGTCGCCGAGCGACACCGAGCCGACGACACCGGGGCGGTCGCGGCCGCCGATGCCGTCGTGGGCGGCGAGCGGGGCGGCGACCACGTCGCGGACCTCGTCGACGACGAGGCCGATGCTGTGGTGCGCGGCCTCGCTCGTGACGACGACCCGGTGGAAGGGACGGTCGACCACGTGGGCCAGCGGCTCGACGCCGAGCACGCGGTGCAGCCGCACGAGCGGGAGGAGCCGCCCGCGGTAGCGCACCACCTCGTGCGCGCCGACCTGCTCCACGTCGTCGCGGCGGACCTTCTCGAGGCGCTCGATGGCGTCCATGTCGAGGGCGGCGCGCGCCGACCCGACGAGCGCGGTGAGGTAGCGGCGACAGTCGTGGTCGACCACCTCGTCGGCCTCCACCTCGGCGTCGTCGACGTCGGTCGAGGCGATGCCGGCGTCGCGCGCCAGCCCGCCGACATCGAGGATCAGCGTGGCCCGACCGTCACCGGTGATGGTCCCGCCGCCGAACACGTGGGCGTGGTCGACCTCCTCGCCCAGCGGGTGCACCACGATCTCCTCGGCGGCGGCGACCCGGTCGACGACGATCCCGAAGACCCGGTCGCCGCTGCGGACCACCACGACCGTGGGGGCCACACGGCGGTGCGGGGGGAGACCGAGCGCCTCGCCGAGGTCGACCAGCGGCAGGAGCCGGCGCCGCAGCCGCAGCACCGGAGCGTCGTGGACCCGCTCGATCGACGCTTGGAGGCGATCGCCCGAGAGCCGCACCAGCTCGCGCACGTCGGTCTGCGGCAGGGCGAACCGTCGGTCGCCGACCAGCACCATCAGCGCCGGCAGGATGGCGAGGGTCAGCGGGATCGCCATGCGGAACGTCGTGCCCGAGCCCGGGATCGACCGGACCTCGAGGGTGCCGCGCACCGCCTCGACGCTGGACTTCACCACGTCCATGCCCACGCCGCGGCCCGAGATGTTGGTCACCTGCTCCGCGGTCGAGAACCCGGGCAGGAACACGAGGTTGGCCAGCTCGTGGTCGCTCATGGCGTCGAGCGTCTCGGCGGGGAGCAGCTCGCGCTCGCGCGCCCGGCGGCGCACGCGGTCGACAGCGATCCCGGCGCCGTCGTCGGCGACCTCGATGATCACCTGGCCGCCCTCCTGGCGGGCGCGCAGGCGCATGACGCCCTGGCGGGGCTTGCCGGCGGCCTCGCGGGCATCGGGGAGCTCGACACCGTGGTCGACGGCGTTGCGGACCAGGTGGACGAGGGGGTCCTTGATCGCCTCGACCAGGGCGCGGTCGACCTCGATCGACTCGCCCTCCATCTCCACCCGGATGTCCTTGCCGAGCGTGGTGGCCAGGTCTCGCACGACCCGCGGCAGCTGCTTCCACGCGGTCCCCACCGGTTGCATGCGGGTCCGCAGGACCTGCTCCTGGAGATCGGAGGTGAGGTGCGACAGGGTCTGCGCCCGCCGGATGGCGTCGCGGTCGGCCTGGTCGGGGATCGACTGGACGATCTGGTTGCGGGCCAGCACCAGGCCACCGACGAGCGTCACGATCCGGTCGAGGAGCCGGACGTCGACGCGGACGGTGCTGTCGGCCGCCGCCGCCAGCGGCGTGCTCGGCCCCGGGGCGGTCGGGGCGGGGGTCGGCGCGCTCGGCGCGGCCGGGGTCGCGGTGGCCTCGGGGGCGTCGACCATGCGGCTCTGCAGCACCAGCGCGTCGGCCACCTCGGGGAAGGTGAGCATCCCCAGGTCGAGCAGGACCTCGCCGAGCTGCCGGCCGGTGGCGTGGGCCACGCCGAGGGCGTGGTCGAGCTGGTCGGCCGAGAGCACCTCCTGCTCCACGAGGATCTGCCCCAGCAGCAACCGGGGCCGGTTGGTGGGGATGGGCGCGGGCCGACGCCGCCGTCCCTTCGTCGCGGGCGCGCGCGTCGCCGGTCCCGGCTCGCGGGGTGCGGGTCCGTCCGGGGCGGGGGCGGGGGTGGTGCTCGCCGGGGCGACGGCCGGTTCGGGCGGGACGCCGTCGCGCAGCCGTTCGAGCTCGCTGCGCAGGGCGCCGTGGGTGTCGGGGCCCTCGTCGCCGCTGCCCTGGACGGCGTCGAGGATCGAGCGGATGGCGTCGACCAGCCCGAGCAGCGCGGTCGCGACCTCGGTGGTCACCGCCAGCTCGCCGTCGCGGAGCCGCACGAGGAGGCTCTCGCCCACGTGGGCCGTCGTCTCCAGCACGTCGAGACCGAGGAAGCCCGACGAGCCCTTGATGGTGTGGACCGTGCGGAAGACGCGCGTCAGCGCCTCGGTGTCGCCCGGGTCGCGCTCGAGGGCCAGCAGGTCGGCGTCGAGGGCGTCGAGCCCCTCGCGCGACTCGAGGAGGAACTCGTCGCGGATCTCCTCCATGCCGTCGTCGAACGCACCCATCCTCGCCCTCGCCCCTCATCTCGCGCCGTCCAGCCCGTCGAAACTTCGGCTGCGCGTGCGTCACGCTGAGGAAATCGGACGCAGGCTCTCGACCACATCCGATCGATCGAGACAGTGGTGCCACCGAGCGTGGCGACCAGGTCGGCCGTGGGAACCGACCGTGGTCAGGTCCCGGCGCGACCGCCGTAGCGCGGGAGCTCGACGACCCGCAGGTCGGGCCGCGCGGCGCGCAGCACCTCGACCGTGGCGGGCTGCGAGGTGAACAGCAGCAGCTGGTGGTCGTCGGCGAGATCGGCCAGCGCTCCGGCGAGGGCCCGGGTGCGCTCGGGGTCGAGGTTCACGAGCACGTCGTCCATGACCAGCGGCAGCGGGGTGTGCGACGCGAACTCGGCGGCCAGGCCGAACCGCACGCACAGGTAGAGCAGCTCGGCCGTGCCCCGGCTGAGGTCGTCGGTGCGCAGGCTGGCGCCCGTGCGGTCGAGCGCCTGGATCTCGCGGTCGTGCAGCACCAGGCGGGGGTAGCGACCGTCGGTCACGCGGGCGAAGATCTGCTGGGCGCGGGCCACGACGGCCGGCTGACGCTCGCGCTCGTAGCGGGCGAGGGTGTCGGCCACCAGGGCGCGGGCCGCGGTGAGCGTCTGCCACTGGTCGACGAGCTCGGCCAGCGCGGCGCGGGCCACCTCGACGCGCTGGGCGGCCTCGGGCACCTGGGCCGACGACTCCACCCGCAGCAGGTCCTCGTGGGCGCCGTGGTGGCGTCGGATGGCGTCCTCGTGGTCGGCTCGGGCCGCGTCGAGCTCGGCGCGTCGACGCTCGACCGCGGCCTCCCAGGCCGCCGGGTCGCCCGCGACCAGCTCGGCGCGGAGCGCGTCGGTGGCCGGGCCCCGCCCGATGGCGGCGTCGATCTCGGCGTCGACGGCGCGGATCTCGGCGTCGATGGTGATGCGACGGCGGTGCGCCTCGAGGGCCCCCGCCAGCTCGGCGTCGCCGGCGGCGCCGACCGCGTCGAGGACGGCGCGGTGGGCGGTGGTGGCCGCCGCGAGGCGCTCGTCGGCGCGGGCCCGACGCCGGGCGAGGTCGTCGCACGTGGCCTGGCGCTCGGCGCGGGCGCGACGCGCCGTCTCGTCGGCCCCGACCTGCTCGACCAGGGCGCGCACCGCGGCGTCGAGGGTGGCGGCGCCCGCC
>DATHSN010000406.1:0-7519 GCA_035464115.1 Acidimicrobiales bacterium
CTCACGACCTTGGTGCTGTTCCAGAAGGTGCACGTGTTCAACTGCCGCAGCGAGGACCAGTCGGTCTTCTCCAAGAGCCCTCTCGCCAACAAGGTGCTGCTCGCCGGCGTCGTCGTCTCGCTCGCGCTGCACGTGGGCGCCATCTACTTCGGTCCCACCCAGGAGCTGCTCGACCTGACGCCGATGAGCCTCACCTCGTGGCTGGTCGCCATCGGCGTGGCCTCCACGGCCATCCTCGTGAACGAGGCCCACAAGCGGCTCCGGCCCCGGCGGGACTGACGACGACCTGCTCAGGGTCGTTCGTCGCCCGACGGGTTCTCGCTCACCAACATGCCGTCGCCCAGACGGTCGAACACCAGCGTCTGGCCCGAGCCGAGCTCTCGCTCCTCGCCGCGGAACACCACGGTGATCGGGCCCCGATCGGTCTGCTCGGCGGTGAGTCGCAGCTCGCTGTCGACGACCTCCACGGTGATCCAGCGACTGCGGACGTAGATCTGGAACTCCATGCCCCCGAGCTCCTCGGGGAGGCTCGGCTTGAACTCGAGCCGGCCCTTGCGGGCGGCCATCCCGGTGAAGCCGCGCTCGAGCAGGTCGATGGTCCCCGCCATGGCCCCCAGGTGGATCCCCTCCGAGGTGGTCCCGCCCTGGATGTCGGCGACGTCGCTCTCGAGCGCCTGCTCGAACAGCTCCCAGGACTGGCGTCGATCGGTGCGGGCCATCACCCACGAGTGCACGATGCGGCTCAGCGTCGATCCGTGCGAGGTGCGGCACAGGTACTCGTCGACGTTGCGCTTCAGCATCTTGGCGTCGATGTGGTGCCCGAGCCGGGCGAACACCTCCTGGAGCTCCTCGAAGCTGAGCAGGTAGAAGAGCATCAGCACGTCGGCCTGCTTGGAGGCCTTGTAGCGGTTGGGGCTGTCGCCCTCGGCACCGAGGATCCGGTCGAGGCGCTGGATGTCGCCGTAGCGCTCGCGGTAGTGGTCCCAGTCGAGCTCGTCGAGGTCCTCGTAGCCCTCGAACTGGCTGATGATCCCGTCGCCGTGGAACGGCACCTTCAGCTTGCGGCTGATCTCGTCCCAGCGCTCGAGCTCGGCCCGGGTGATCCCGAGCCGGTCGACGACCCGTTCCCGGTGCAGCTCGGGGAGCGGATCGAGCACCTCGAGCGCCCGGGTGAGCACCCACGCCGCCATCACGTTGGTGTAGGCGTTGTTGCGCAGCCCGGGCCCGTCCCAGTTCGGGTCGGCGGTGTGGAACTCGTCGGGCCCCATCACCCCGTGGATGTCGAAGCGGTCGGCGACCCGGTCGTAGGTGGCGATGCTCGCGAAGAAGCGGGCGATCTCGACGAACATCTCGGCGCCGAACCGGGCGAGGAACTCGAGGTCGTCGGTCACCTGGACGTACTGCCAGATGTTGAAGGCGATGGCGATGCCGATGTGGCGCTGGCGGTGGGTGTTGTCGGGCACCCACTCGCCCGACTTCGGGTTCAGGTGGACGACCTGGCTCTCCTCACGGCCGTCGCTCCCGCTCTGCCAGGGGAACATGGCCCCGGCGTGGCCGGCCTCGGCCGCGGCCCGTTGCGCGGCGTGGAGCCGCCGGTAGCGGTAGCGCAGCAGCTCGCGGGCGATCTCGGGCACGCGGTAGACGAGGAGGGGGAAGACGAACAGCTCGTCCCAGAAGATGTGACCCCGGTAGGCCTCGCCGTGCAGGCCCCGCGCCGGTGCGCCGGTGTCGAGGTCGGCGGTGTTGGGCGACACGGTCTGGAGCAGGTGGAAGATGTGGACGTTGAGCACGAGCGATGCGCGTGGTTGCGCATCGAGGCGGATCCAGAACCGTCGCCACAGCTCGTCCCAGGCCCGCACGTGCTCCTCGAGCAGCTCGGCGATGTCGGCCGCGTGGCGCAGGTGCTCCTCGGCGGCCAGACCGGGCTCGGAGATGGCGTGGTCCCGGCTCGTGTAGACGGCGGCGACCTTCTCGAAGCGCACGACGCAGCCCGCGTCGACGTCGAGGTCGATCTCGTGGGCGATGCGGTCGCCGCTGTCATCGACCCGGGCCCCGAGCGGACGCAGCTCGTCGTCGACCCAGAGCCGGTGGCGTGCCCCCACCACCACCTCGATCCGCGACTGGACCGTGCGGGTGCGGGTCAGCAGCACGTCGTCGTCGACCGCGGCGGTGTCGAGCACATCGAGGTGGTCGTCGGCGAGCGTGCGATAGCGCTCGACACCCTGGTTGCGGACCGACGGGTCGAGCCCCGATCGCACGGTGAGGTGCCCCGACCAGTTCTCGGGACGGATCACGGTGTCGAGCCCGAGGAGGTGGTGGCGGCTCATGTGGGCGAAGCGCCGCTGGGTGAGCGAGGTCTCCCGGTCCTCGTCGTCGCGGAACACGATCCGGCGCACCAGCACACCCCGTCGCAGGTCGAGCGTCTGGCGGTACTCGACGATGGCGACGTCGTCGACGCAGAACCAGTCACCGTCGTCGATGCGGAAGGTCAACGGCAACCAGTTGGTGATGTTGACCAGGTCCTCGTTCTCGATCTCGCGACCGGCGACCTCGCTGGTGAGGCGGTCGTAGAGCCCGGCGAGGTAGGTGCCCGGGTAGTGCGGTCCGCCGGCGTCGGCTTCCGGAGCCGCGCCGCGGGTGGCCAGGTAGCCGTTGCCGACCACGCACAGCGCCTCGCGCAGCGGTTCCCTGTCGGGGTCGTAGGCGTCGTAGGTGAGCTCCCACTGGTTTCCGTCGAGGGTCCCACGGGCCATGGCGAATCCTCCGGTGGGGGCGAGGGACGACTGCCCGGGGAGGTACCCGCAGGGGCGCGGCTGAAACGTTGTCAGGCCGTCGGCCCGCCCCGGTCGGGGCGGGCACCTACGGGCTGCGGGGCGGTCCCGCCGTTTCGGCCGGGCCCCCACGGGTGCTCCAGGGACGGTCACCCCCGCACCCCGTAGGTGCCCTTCTGAGCGTCGGCGATCGACGCTCACGAGAGCAGGTCCCGACACGCGACCGCACGTCTCGGTCACGAGCGTCGTCGCAGCCCGAAGGTGCCCTCCGGGGCGTCGATCATCGACGCTCAGGAGGGCAGGTTCGGCAGGTTGCGGCCCGAGCGGCGGGCGGCGATCTCGACCAGGTCGGGCCACCACGCGACGAGCGCGTCCTGCACCGGACGCTCCCGCAGCCGGGCGACGTCGCCGTCGGCCTGTCGGGCGGCGGCCAGGTCGTGGATCGGCCCCTCGCCGTGATCGCGGAGCGCGTCGGCGATGTGGGGCGCGAACCAGGGGCTGAGGCGGGCGAGCAGCGTGGCGAACACGCCCATCTCGTCACGGAGGGGGCCTTCGCTGGGGACGGGCGGACGGCGCGCCGGCCACGGGCCGAGCGAGCGGAAGTCGTCGCAGCCGTCCCAGAGCGGATCGGCGCCCGCGATGCGGACCCGGGCGATCGGGGCGAACCGGATCGCCGCCGCGCACTGCAGGCATGGCTGGAGCGTGGTGGTGAGGACGAGGTCGCGCCGCGCCCGGAACGGCAGCTGCGCGACGGCGTTCACCTCGGCGTGGGCGAGCGAGGAGCCCGCCACCTGCCCGGGCGGAGCGGCCACCTCGCCCACCCGGTTGCGACCCTGGGCCACCATCTCGCCGCCGACATCGGTGACGACCGCCCCGACGCCGATCGAGCCCGCGCCCAGCGCCTCCCACGCGAGCTCGAACGCCCGCCGCCAGGCCGGGTCGAGAGCTGCCCACCGGGCTCGCGCACCGGTCGCGTGCACCTCGCGTGCGGGACCGACGTCGGTCACGTCGTCACAGCTCGGTGGCGTGCTTGACGAACAGGTCGTCGAGGGCCTCGCGCAGGAGGCTGGCCTCGGTCCGGCCGGTGTTGGCCGACAGCTTGGCCAGGCGAGCCAGCGCGGCGCGGTCGTAGTAGTTCGACTTCATCACCATCTTCTCGTCGACGTGGATGGCGACCCGGTTCCGTCCCTCCGCCTTGGCCCGGTACATCGCCTGGTCGGCGGCCCGCAGCAGCTCGCCGAAGGTCGAGCCGTGCGGTGGACGGGCCGCGACGCCGATCGACACGGTCACCGGCCGCTCGAGCGGCGGCATCGGGTGGGCGGCCAGGTGGGCCCGCACCTCCTCGAGCAGGATCAGCGCGCCCTCGGCGCTGCGGTCGGGGAAGGCGACCACCAGCTCGTCGCCGCCGAAGCGGGCGACGATGGCGTCGTCCGGCAGGCTCCCGCGCAGCGTCGCCGCCACCCGCCGGAGGACCTCGTCGCCGGCGGCGTGCCCCGACGTGTCGTTGACCTCCTTGAAGCCGTCGATGTCGACGAGGGCCAGGGCGAGGGGCGCCTCGTGGTCGATCCCGTCGACGGCGGCGAGCACGCCGTCGCGATCGAGCAGGCCGGTGAGGTCGTCGAGGGTCAGCTTGTCCATCGCCGCAGCATCTGACGTCTCACGTATATATGTCAAGCGTCAATCACTCCGAGGCGGGTCCGCGGCGCGGCCCCGCCGATCCGACCGTCACCGTGTACCGGTAGGGTTGCCCCGATGGCGGATCAAGCCGCGTTCGCCGAGCAGGCGATGGAGCACATGGGCTCGCTGTACTCCGCCGCGCTCCGGATGACCCGCAACCCCTCCGACGCCGAGGACCTGGTGCAGGAGACCTACCTGAAGGCCTACCGGGGCTTCGGGGGCTTCCAGCAGGGGACCAACCTGCGGGCCTGGCTCTACCGCATCCTCACCAACACCTACATCAACACCTACCGGGCCAAGAAGCGCCGCCCCGACGAGCGAGAGCTCGACGAGGTGGAGGACCTCTACCTCTACCGGCGCCTCGGCGGGCTCGAAGCGGTCGCGGCGGGGCGCAGCGCCGAGGACGAGCTGATGGACTTCTTCACCGAGACCGAGGTGAAGGAGGCGGTCGAGGACCTCCCCGAGCAGTACCGGCTGGCCGTGATCCTCGCCGACGTCGAGGGGTTCTCCTACAAGGAGATCGCCGAGATCCTCGACATCCCGATCGGCACCGTCATGAGCCGGCTGCACCGTGGAAGAAAGAACCTGGAGAAGCGGTTGTACGAGTTCGCCGCCGCTCGGGGCCTCGCTGGTCCCGATGCTCGCGCCGAGGTCGGCGTCGCACCCGCCGCCGACCGCTCCGACTGAATCGCGGCCCGCGAGCCGCCCGACCGAATCGCACGGTATGGCACACGATTGCAGCGAGGCCCTCAACCAGCTCTTCGAGTTCATCGATGGTGAGCTCACCGAGCAGCGCCGCGCCGTGATCCACACCCATCTCGAGGAGTGCAGCCCCTGCCTCGAGGCGTTCGAGTTCGAGGCCGAGCTGCGCACCGTCGTCGCCCGCCGCTGCCACGACGAGGTGCCCGACCAGCTCAAGGCCCGCATCGCCGCGTCGTTGCAGGCCCTCGACGCCGAGCCCCCGGCCAGCGGCGCCTCCTCGGCCTGAGCACCCGGGCCCGAGGTGAGGGGTCGTCGGGTCGCCCCCTAGGATGGGCGCCATGACCTTGCTGGCCGTCGTCTGGCACTACTGGATCGGCGTGTTCGTCGTGATCCCCGCGCTGTTGCTCGTGGTCGCCACGATCGCGGGCTACTTCATCAAGGTGTCGCGACCGCGGTACCCGAGGCGCTGAGCGTGGCGGCCCCCGTCGACTGGCATCTCGCCGCCCGGGTGGCGGCGCGGGTCGCCGGACGGGAGCCCTTCGCCGAGTCGTACCACGCCGACTCGCTCGAACCCGACTTCGCCGAGCTCACCGCCCAGGCCGAGGAGCTGGTCGCCGAGGCCACCGGGCTGGTGTCGGCGGCCGGGCCGGCTCGGGCGCGCGTCACCGACCGCCAGGGGTGGGTGAACGCCAACATCGCGTCGTTCCAGCGGCTGCTGCGCCCCCTCACCGACAAGCTCGGCGACACCGTCGGCTCGGGCCCGTTGGCGCCCGTCGCCCGCGCCGCGGCCGGGGCCGAGGTCGGCGCCCTCCTCGGGTGGATGTCCACCCGGGTGCTCGGCCAGTACGACCTGTTGGTCATCGAAGACGAGAACCCCCTCGACCAGGACATCGTCTACTACGTCGGCCCCAACGTGCTGGCGCTCGAGAAGCGCTACGCCTTCCCGCCCCGCGAGTTCCGCCTCTGGCTGGCCCTGCACGAGGTCACCCACCGCGCCCAGTTCACCGGCATCGAGTGGATGCGACCCCACTTCCTCGGCCTGGTGCAGCGCACCGTCGACGCCGTCGACCCCGATCCCGCCCGCTTCCTCGAGGCCCTCAAGCGGGCCGCCGACGACCTGCGGGCCGGGCGCCGCCCGCTCGACGACGGTGGCCTCGCGGTGCTCTTCGCCGGACCCGAGCAGCGAGCCGTGCTCGACCAGGTGGCCGGGCTGATGAGCCTGCTCGAGGGCCACGGCGACGTCACCATGGACCGCGCCGGCGAGGGCCACGTCCCCAGCGCCGACCGCTTCGGCCGGGTGCTGCGAGCCCGGCGCCAGTCGGCCAGCGGCCTGCAGAAGCTGGTCCAGCGCCTGCTCGGCTTCGACGCCAAGCTCAACCAGTACGCAGCTGGTGAGCGGTTCATCGCCACGGTCGAGGCCGCGGGCGGCCCGCAGCTGCTCGATCGGGCGTGGGAGCACGCCGATCTGCTGCCGTCGCTCGCCGAGATCCGCGACCCCGACCTGTGGATCGCCCGGGTCCGCCCGGTCGACGCCATCGTCGTCTGACCCCGCGAGGCGCTGCCGTGGTCCCCGCACCCGGCACCGACCAGCCCCCCGGCGCGCTGGCCGCCGACCTCCCCTCCGACCTGGCCGCCCACCCGGCGGTGGGGCCGCTCCTGGCCCGGTGCGCCTTCCCGCCGCCGGGCACCGCCGTCACCTGCGCGGTGTCGGGGGGCGCCGACAGCCTGGCCCTGCTGGTGTTGGCCGCGGCGGCGGGGTGCGACGTCACCGCGGTCCACGTCGACCACGGCCTGCGGGACGGATCGGCGGCCGAGGCCGCCGTCGTCGTCGCCGCCGCCGGGCGCGTCGGCGCCGCGGCCCGGGCGGTCACCGTCGCCGTCGCCCCGGGGCCCAACCTCGAGGCGCGCGCCCGCGCCGCTCGCTACGCCGTGCTCCCGCCCGACGTGCTCACCGGCCACACCGCCGACGACCAGGCCGAGACCGTGCTGTTGCACCTCATGCGCGGCGCCGGCATCGACGGGCTGGCCGCCATGCGTCCCGACCGCCGGCCGTTGCTGGCGCTGCGGCGCGCCGACACCGCCGCACTGTGCGCCGCGCTCGGCCTCGAGGTGGTGCACGACCCCTCGAACCACGACCCGGCCCACCTCCGCAACCGGGTCCGCCACGAGCTGGTGCCGTTCCTGGCCGAGCTGTCCGGTCGCGACCCGGTGCCCGTGCTGGTCCGCCAGGCCGCGCTGTTGCGTGACGACGCCGCCGCCCTCGACGCGGCCGCCACCGCCATCGACCCGTGCCACGCCGGCGACCTCGCCGCCGCGCCGGTCGCCCTCGCCCGCCGCGCCGTGCGCGCCCACCTCGGCGGGCTCGGGTG
>DATHSN010000407.1:0-3830 GCA_035464115.1 Acidimicrobiales bacterium
CGTCGCGAGCGGGACGACGAACGCGTCGCTGGACGGCTGCGTCGATGCCGTCTCGTCGATCGGTGTCGTCTCGCCGTTCCCGCCATCGCCGTCACCGGCGAGGACCGGCAGGCCCGGGCGACCGACGACCGTCACCATCTCGGGGTAGCCGCCGTGCGCGGCGCGGATCCCGGGCCACGACTCGACGACCGTGAGGTCGAACACCAGCCCGAGGGGCCGGAGGAGGCCGGGGTGCGCGGCGCAGGCCGTGGTCAGCTCGTGGAAGTCGAGGTCGGGGGGCGGCACCGGCGCCGCCGGGTCGTCGATCTGGCGGCGGAAGAAGCGGCGGAACTCGAGGATGTCGCGCCGCTGCTGCTCGGCGGGTGAGCCGCCCAGGTCGGCGGGCACGTAGCGCTTGGCTGCGATCTCGGCGTCGAGGCCGGCCAGCAGGATCTCGTCGTTGAACTCCTTGCGGCGAGCGTCGCTCCACAGGCCGGCCGACTCGAAGCCGGCGAGCGGCCCGGCGGCGGGGTCGGCCCCCACGGCCGGGCGGTCACCGCCGGGGTCGAGCGACTCGGCGAGGGACGCGTACGTGTCGCGCCACCGCTGCGCCAGCCGGGCGTTGCGGTAGCTGCGGATCGGGCGCGCGGCGCGATCGACCGGCTCGGCGAACGACCGGACCGCCTGCGTGGGGCGGAAGATGGCATCCCACTTGTCCCGCTCGCGCTGCTCGACGGCCGCCGCGTCCACCGTGAGGGTGGCGGCGCCCCGCCGGAAGGTGACCTGCCAGTCGATCGCCACGTCGGGCCAGCCGAGCGCGACCGGGAAGTCGGCGAGGGTGCCGGGGGTGGCACCGGGGTCGAGCTTGAAGGCGGCGTGCGCCGACACCCGGGCGTGGCCCTCGCTGTCGAGGCCCGCGGGCAGGGCGGTGAAGCGCATGGTGTGGGTCGGCATGTCAGGCTCCCGCGAAGGCGCCGCAGTACGCGCCCCAGTCGTCGGTGGTCAGCTGGTCTTCGAAGGTGGGGTCGGCGAGGTCGGAGCGGAAGCTGCGCTCGTAGGTGATGCTGATCGGCGGCGTCGGCACCAGCGGGACCGACAGGTCGAGCTC
The DNA here is from genome assembly GCA_035464115.1 of Acidimicrobiales bacterium. GTDB lineage: Bacteria > Actinomycetota > Acidimicrobiia > Acidimicrobiales > SKKL01 > DATHSN01. Next base: position 1,088 of record DATHSN010000407.1, read on the forward strand.
GATCGTGCCCTTGCCGTACATCTCCTTCAGCGTCCCGCCGCCCGACTTGGACCGGGTCCGGTAGCCGAGCTGGAGGCCGAGGGTGAGGCTGGCCGACACCGGCCCGGCCGACACCGAGCCCTGGAGGCGGAACATGCCGATCAGCTCGGCCTGCTCGCCGCCATCGCCCTGCACCAGGAGCAGTGCGATGCTGAACATGATCGACACCGAGCCCGAGGCGACACCGAGGTCGATGGCGATCTCGGCGCCGCCCTCGAAGCCCAGCTCGAGGCGCTCGAGCCCGTCGGCGCCGAAGGCGAGTCCGACCCAGCCTCCGCCGCCGATGCAGAACACGGTGAGGCGGAACGGGTCGTCGCGGGTCGACAGGCCGAAGCGCACCCGGGCCGGCTCGCCGGTGAGCGGCAGGTCGAGCCCGGCCAGGAACCGGATGTTGCGCAGCGCGAACACGCCCAGGGTGATGTTGGGCAGCGTCACCCCCACCACCGCCTCGATGCGATCGGGGAGCACGCTGATCTCCGGACCGCCGGCACCGCCGAAGCTGAGGTACTTGCGGAGCCCTTCGATCCAGGCGAGCTCGCCGCCGAACGACACGTTGCGCACCTGGGCGTCGACCGACGGCGTCTGGCCGTTCCGCGACGTGAACGACAGCCGGGACAGCTCGATGCGGATGAGCATGGCGGACTTCGTCGGGACGTTGAGGGCGAAGTCGGTCAGCTCGCCGTCGACGCGCGAGGTGGGCGCGCCGTCGGTCGGGTCGAGGGGGGTGACGACCGTGGCGTCGAGGCGGAGCCGGCCGGGCTCGAACACCCCGAGGGGGTCGGACTTCAGATCCGGGCGCCAGCGGATCAGGGCCTCGACGGCGTCGGCGGTGCGCCGCGACGAGATGGCGAGCGCGCTGTCGGGCCCGACCTCGCCCGCCGGGATCGCCACCGGGACGATCACGTCGAGGAGGCTGATCCCCCCGAGGAGGCGGGGCGCGGCGCCGGCGAAGAAGCTGGCGGGCGAGAACTGCCCGCCCCGCAAGTCCGCGGGGTTGCCGCCCGACACGCCGATGGACCGCGACAGGCCACGGATCTGCAGGTCCGGCGTGATCACGCCGCCGGCGCGGTCGGTGCCGGCGCCCGGCGTGGTGGCCTGGGCGGGCGGGCGGCTGAAGCGCAGCGGCTGCGGGTCGACCAGCTCGGCCCAGAGCCCGCCGGCGTTGACCGGGGCCGCGAACCCGCTCGCCACGTACACCCCATCGAAGCGGATCCGGGTGCCGTCGAGGGAGTTGGCCGACAGGGCCTCGACCTCCTCGAGCTGCACCTCGGCCACCTCCATCGCCGGGAACGAGCGGCGACGGCCCGGCACCGGGTCCAGCGTGGGGTCGGCTTGGTCGGTGAGGTCGAAGCGGACCCGGCGGGTGGTCACGCTGGTGGCGCCCCGCCGCTGCGGGAGCGAGGGGGCGTAGGCCACCTTCTGGCCGTCGACGCGGGCCCAGCGGCGCTCGGGGTGGTCGTACGCGTTCCAGGCGGCCCGGATCGTGGCCATCGCCCCGATCTGGTCGGCGAGCGGGCCGAACACGAACGCCATCGGCATCCGCACGTCGACGCTGCGCCCGTCGGGGTCGACGGCGGTGGCGAGGAACTCCACGTCGCGCCCGGTGACGGCGTCGACCGGGAAGTAGCAGTTGGTGGTGGTGGTGCCGGACCCCGGCAGCGGGTCCTTGTTGAAGGGCGGGGAGACGATGGTGCGCATCCGGACGCGACGGAACGGCACCTGGCGGCCCTCGGTGGGCATGAGCTCGCCGTCGCGGCCGTCGTAGTCGACGACCGGTTGGGTGACGACGAGGAACGTGCGCCGCTCGAGGGGCGCCGAGCGGCTCGGGCCGCTCCCCACGAACCGGCGCTCGGTGATCGTGATCTCGACGCACGGGTGGCCGAAGGGCAGCAGGTAGCCGCGGTTCACGACGCGCACGTACTGGTCGCGACCGAACGTGGCCCGGTGGCGCCACTGCTTCAGGCCGATGTTGGCGTTGGGCGCCGGGTCGGGGAACGTGGCCCCGAGGTCGAGGGTGGCGCCCAGGGCCGACAGGTGGAGGGTGTCGACCGGCACCGGGGTGCGGTCCCCGCCCGCCAGCAGCGAGTCGGTGGTGAGCCGGATGAGCGACACCCGGTCGCGCTGGGTCATGGCGGAGAGGAACGGCTCGGGGGGTGAGCCGGTGTTCGCGCCGCCGACGTTGCCGACGAGCGACGGCAGGTCGGGGTCGGGCGACCAGACCACCCGGATCGCCCGGTCGGGCGACGGTGCCTCGCTGAGCGGGCCGAGGGCCTGCTGGCCGTCGACGAGGGTGGCGTCGCGCACGGCGAGGCGGGTGTGCCACAGCTCGGTGCGGCCGAGGTGCTCGACCGGGCGGGTGGCGGCCACGAACCCGGCGCGGGGGTTCGGGGAGATCTGGAGCCACCACGGGGCCTCGATCGAGGTGTCGCCGGGGCCGGGGGCCTGGGGGCGGTACGGCTGGTTGAGGATGTTCGGGTTGGACCCCGGCAGGAGCGGAGGGCGCTCGCCATCGGCCTGGCGGGCGCCGACGGGCACCCGGATGGTCCACGCCCGCCAGTCGAGGAGGCCCTCGGCGGTGTAGGGGATGCCGCTGGCGACGGCGGCACGCGGGATGGTGAACGACAGCCGGCTCGGGCTGGCCAGGCGGGCGCCGAGGCTGCCCGGGGTGGGGAGGCTCGCCGGGAAGGGCACCGCCTGCTCGACG
>DATHSN010000408.1:0-6356 GCA_035464115.1 Acidimicrobiales bacterium
CCGACGGCGACGACGATGCCATCGGGGAGCGTGATCGGGGTCATGATCCGATCGAGCAGGCGGAGCGCGAGCACATCGGCCTCGTGACGGCTGTTCGGCGGCTCGGCGAGCACGACGAACTCGTCGCCGCCGAGCCGAGCGACGGTGTCGCCGTCGCGCACGTCGCCGGCGAGGCGCTGCGCGATCGTGGCCAGCACGTGGTCGCCGGCGGCATGTCCGTAGGCGTCGTTGACCGGCTTGAAGCGGTCCAGGTCGACGAACATCACGCTGGGCAGGGCCCCGGTGCGACCGGATCGGTGCAACGACGAGGCCAGCCGGTCGAGGAACAGGGCGCGGTTCACCAGGCCCGTGAGGGGGTCATGCGTCGCGTCGTGGGCCAGCCGCGCCTCGAGCGCACGTCGCTCGGTCAGGTCGACGATGGTGCCGATGAGGCGTCGACCCCCGTCGATGGGGCGCAGCGTCGTGACCACGAACCGGCGCTCGCCGTCGACGGGGACCACGTGGTGCTCCCGTCGCACCTCGACGGCTTGCTGGGCGGCGTGGAACACCGTGGCGACGAGCTCGTCGCGCTCGTCGTCGAGCAGGAAGTCGAGCCAGCCGAGGCCCACCAGTCTCCGCAGTGGGACCCGCATCAGCTCCCGCAGCGCGGTGTTCGCGTAGTCGATGCCGCCGCTCGCGTCCGTGGTGAACACCGGCACCGGTGCGGCGTCGGCCAGCGAGCGGAACCGCTCCTCGCTCTCCACGAGCGCCGCTTGCGCGGCGAGGGTGTCGGTGAGGTCGTGGAACACGGTGAACACGCCCGGCCCGGAGGGCAGGGGGATGGGGCGGGCGGTGACCTCGATCCACCGCAGCTCGGCGTCGGGACGGTGCACGCCCATGATGAACCCGTCGACCGGCATGCCGGTGCGGAGCGTCACCATCGCCGGGTGGGCGTCGCCCGGCAACGGCCGGCCGTCGCCGTCGAGCGTCCGCCAGCGCGGATCGATCGAGGTGCGCCCGGCGAGCTGGTCGCTCGTCAAGCCGAGGATGTGCTCCGCGGCCGCGTTGGCGCTCACGATCTCGCCGTTGGTGGTCTGGACGACCAGGCCCTCGTGGAGGTTCTCGACGACGGCCCGGTGGCGTCCCTCGGACTCGGCCAGCTCCGCGCGCGCGTGGTGCTCGGCGGTGACGTCGGTGAGCGACACGACCGCGCCGTGGCCGAGGTCGGTGGCGACGGGTTCCGCGCTGACCCTCAGCCAGCGCCGGTCGGGCTCGGGCCCGACGCCGACCTCGACGGCATCGACCGGGCGCTGGTGGGTCACGACGTCGCTGACCGGGGTGAACCCGGACCCCACAGGGGATCCGTCGACGCTCACCATGTCGCTGAGCGCCGTGTCGGTGGCGAGCCCGACCAGGGTGGCGGCATCGGGCACCCCCAACAGGTCGGCTGCGGCGGTGTTCGCAGCGACCACCCGACCGGTCTGGTCGTGCAGCATCACACCGTGACGGATGGCGTCGAGGATGGCGCGCAGCTGGCGCTCGGCGGCCCGCCCCTCGGTCCCGTCGGGGACCACCGCGACGGCGCCGGCGATGTCGCCGCGGTCGTCTCGCCACGCCTGGCTGGTGGCGACCACCGGAACCTCGTCGCCGGTGTCGCGGTGCCGGATCAGGCCCTCCATCGTCACCTGCTCGCCGCTGAGCAGGGCCTGCGTGAGTGGCAGATCGCCCGCGTCGAGCGGCGAGCCGTCGCGTCCGAGCAGCTGCAGGGTCGACCCGTCGAGATCGCCGAGGGAGGCGCCGGGGCCCGGCCGGAGCCGAGCGAGGTCGGTGGCGGCACGGTTCACGGCCAGGATGGCCCCGTCGCGGTCGATGGCGACGACCCCGGAGGGCACCGCGTCGACGATGGCGGCGAGGGTGGCCCGCCCCGACCGCAGCTCGGCGGTGAGCCGTCGCTGCTCGGACACGTCGCGCAGCGCGACGTGCAGCTCGATGTCACGGCCATAGCCGGCGACGACGGCGCCGACCTCCAACTCGCACCACACCCTGGCCGTGGCCGCGGCGGCCAGCGCCTCGACCTCGCGACGCTCCACGCCTCCGGTGCGCACCGCGGCGTCGATGGCGTCGTCGAGCAGGGCGTGGTGCGACGCTGCGATCAGCGTCGTGAGGGGTGCCCCGATCACGTCGGCGGGCGCGAGCTCCAGGAGCGTGGCCACCGACGAGGTCACGAACCGGATCCGCCGGTCGAGACCGACGCGCATCAACACGTCGGCGGCGTTCTCGGCCACGAACCGGGCCTCGGCCTCCGCGGCCACGAGCGCGGTCACGTCGCGCCCCACCGACAGCACGAGCGGCGTGCCGTCGCCGAGCTCGACCGGCCTGTCGTCCCAGCTCGTCACCACCGTGGAGCCGTCCGGAGCCTCGCTCCGCGCGATCGAGCCACGGGTCGACACACCCTCGCGCAGCCCGGGTAGCTGCGCCCGCAGCCCGGCCATCTCCTCGTCGCGCAACAGCTCGTCGAGGCGCTCACCGACGAGGTCGTGCGGTGACCGTCCGTGCGACGCGGCCCACGCCCGGTTGCAGAACTCCAGTCGCAGGTCGTCCGCCCGGTACAGGTGCACGCGGTCGGGGAGCTCGTCGAGGATCCCTTCGTAGAACGCCTCCAACCTGAGCCGCTTGCGACGGGCCCGTCGTCGCGCCCACACGACCGCAGCGGTCACCCAACCGACGAGGGCCACCGCCACGGCGGCGTTGGCGACCCGCATGGCGCGCTGCAGATCGGCCTGCAGGCCGGTGTCGAGCGCCTCCTCGGCCCAAGAGATCGCGAGCCAGGCGTCGAGCACCGCCTCGAGGAAGGGCCGGTCGTCGGTCCCGGCGTCGGCGCGCCCCGCGGCGGCGGTGCCCAGCACCATCGCCACCACGTCGTCGCCCACCAGGTCGACGTGGGGAGCGAGGCCGGTCGCAGCCTCGGTGAGCTCGTCCGCCAGCTCGCCCGCCGCCGGTCCGGCCGCGTCGGGGTCGTGGTCGGCACCGGACCCGATCAGCGCCGCCTCCACCCGGTCGAGGGCCTCGTCGACCGCCTCCTCGCGAGCGCCGAGCTCCGACACCTGGCGCAGCTCGACCACGGCCAGCGCGGTCGCGGCGAGCAGCCCGGTCATCGCCGTCGACGCGATCAGCCGTGTCCAGAACGCTCCCGATGCCCTCGTCTGCACCCGGTGACCTCCAGCAGACGGGTACCGATCGTGAGGGTGCATCGGCACGGACGACCCCCCGGAACAGGGGGTGTGACGGGCGCCTCGGGAGACCGGATGCCAGGCGCGGGATATGGCTGTTGTCACATGTGGAGCGCGGCGTGCCGGTGCGGCCGACCATGGTCAGGTGAGGTCGTTGGATGCCGTCGTCGACCGCCCGGGGCGGATGGTCGCTGTCTACGCAGCGGTGGGAGCCGGCTGGGTGGCTGCGTCGTCCGTGCTGGCCGCGCAGCACGAGTCGAGCGCCCTCATCGAGGTCGCCAAGGGGGTGGCGTTCGTCGCCGTCACCTCCGCGCTGCTCGTAGCGCTGGTGACCGCCCACGATCGCCGCCGTCAGCGTGAGGCCGCCCGCCTGCGCTCGCTCATCGAGGCGGCGGGCGACGTCGCCTACCGCGTCCGGCTCAGACCCGAGCCCGCGTTCGAGTACATCTCCGACGGGATCACCGACCTGGTCGGCCTGTCGCCCGAGGACCACTACGCCCGCCCGGAGCTCGGGATGCTGTTGGTGCACCCCGACGACCGCGGCGTGCTGGGCGACATCGCTCGGGCCGAGGCCGACCACCTGTCGGCGTCGGTGCGCTGGCTGCTCGGCGACGGCCGGGTGCTGCACACCCACCAGGACGTGAGCATCGTGCGGGATCGTCACGGCGCGCCCGTTGCGCTCGACGGACGGATCCGCGACGTGACCCAGGTCCACCGCGACGCGGCCGAGGCGTTGGTCGGCGAGGCGATCCTGGGGTGGATCAGCGAGGGGATCGACGCCACCGCCATCGCCACGCGGGTCTGCGAACGCCTCGTCGACACCATGGAGGTCGAGGTGGCGTGGTTCGGCGTGCCCCTCGACGACGGGTCCGTCCGCGCCGTCGCCGGCGCCGGCGATCGCGACTACGTCGACGGGCTCGACGTCCGGTGGGACGAGGGGCCTCTCGCCAACGGTCCGACCGGCAGCGCCATCCGGCAGCGTCGACCCGTCTCCATGCAGCCCGGGCACCCCGGCTACGGCCCCTGGCGGCAACGGGCCGCGTCCGAGGGCTTCACCGCGTCCCTCGCGGTGCCGCTGGTGTGGCGCGGCGTCGTCGTCGGCGTGCTCAACGTCTACTCCCGGTTCGGCGATCCCTTCGACGAGGTCCACGTCGCCCGCTTCGACCGGATCGGCCGCCGGCTCGCGATCGGCCTGTCGCTCGTCGGACCGTCTCCGGCGCCGACCTCGCACCACCGGCGTCCCGCCGGGTCGGCCGCTCCGTTCGACGTCGCCGCCGCCATCGCCGACGGCCGCGTCGAGCCCTTCTGGCAACCCCAGATCGACCCGTCGACCGGGCGGATCGTCGCCGCCGAGGCGCTCGTGCGCGGCCGCGACGCGACCGGGGCGGTCATCGCCCCGGCGGTGCTGTTGCCCGCCGCCGAGGAGTCGGGGCTGCTGGTCGATCTCGGCCGGACCCTCCGCCGCCGGGCCCTCACCGACGCCACGCGCTGGGTCGGCACGCACCTCGACCGCGTCTGCCTCAACGTGTCCGTCGCCGAGCTGGTCGATCCGAGCTTCGTCGCCGACTTCAGGGCCGACCTCGCCGAGCGACGGCTGAGGCCCGACCAGATCGAGCTCGAGCTGGTCGAGACCGCCCAGCTCGACCACCGCGCCACCCGCGCCCTCGCCGAGCTGAACCGCGCCGGTGTCCGGGTCGCCGTCGACGACTACGGATCGGGGTGGGCGTCGCTCGGCCACCTGGCCCACCTCCCGGCCAACACCTTGAAGATCGACCGGGTGTTCGTCGCCGACCTCGGCACCTCGACGCGCATCGACGCGCTGGTCACCTCGACCATCGAGCTCGGTCGCACCCTCGGCCTCACGACGGTCGCCGAGGGCGTGGAGACCGCCGAGCACGCCCGGATGCTCCACCAGCTCGGGTGCGACCTGCTCCAGGGCTTCCTCTACTCGGCGCCGATCGACGCCACTGCCTTCGACCAGCTCCTCGCCGCCGCGCCGCCCTGGGCCGCCGGCCACGTCCGGTGACCACCCTCAGCGGGCGAGGGTGAGCCAGGAGTCGATGTCGCCCGGTCGGGCGACGGCGAACCCCTGAGCGTGGTCGCACCCCAACCGGGCGACGGCCTCGAGCTCGGCGGCCGTCTCGACCCCCTCGGCGACCACGTCGAGCCCGAGTCGGTGGGCGAGCGCGGTGACGGCTGCGACGATCTCGGCGTTGGGCCCGTCGCGGTCGCACCCCGCGACGATGCCCCGGTCGAGCTTGAGGACGTCGAACGGCAGCCGGTGCAGGTACCCGAGCGAGGAGTAGCCGGCGCCGAAGTCGTCGATGGCCAGGCGGTGACCGCGGGCCGAGAGACGGTCGAGCACCGGCGGGACTGCCGCATCGTCGATGAGGATCGACTCGGTGATCTCGAAGCCGATCTGGTGGGGCGCGATCTCGGCGACGTCGAGCGCTGCGCCCACGTCGTCGAGCAGGCCCACGTCGAACAGCTGGCGCACCGAGAGGTTCACCCACACCACGACGTCGTCGCCGAGGGTCGCCGCGGTGCGGGCCGCGGCGACCGCCTGGCCGAGCACGTCGCGCCCGATGGGGATGATGAGGGCGGTCTCCTCGGCGATGCGGATGAACGGCGCCGCCCCCACGGCCCCGGTCGGCGTGTCGACGCGCAGCAGCGCCTCGACCTGGGCGTGGCGATCGTCGGCGAGCGAGCGCTGGGGTTGGTAGACGAGGTGGATCCGACCGTCGGCGAGGGCGCGCTGCAGATCCTGTTCGATCTCCGATGCGGCCACCGCCCGGTCGCGGAGGTCACCGCGGAACACCTCCAGCGATCCCCGTTGACGTTCCTTGGCCCGGTACAGGGCGATGTCGGCGTCGCGGATGGCGTCACCGCCCGTGGAGCCGCTGCCGGCGATCACCAGCCCGGCGGAGGCGCCGACCACCACCCGGGCGGTGCCGACGGTGGCCGGTCGGGCCAGGTCGGCGAGCAGCGCCGACACCCGTCGCTCGACCGCGGCGGGGTCGCGATCGCGGATCAGGGCCAGGAACTCGTCGCCGCCGAAGCGGCCGACCATCTCCCCGCCGCCGTGGGAGAGCCCCGACGCGAGCCGCCCACCGATCTGGGTGAGGAGCTCGTCGCCGACCGCGTGGC
>DATHSN010000409.1:0-4297 GCA_035464115.1 Acidimicrobiales bacterium
ACGCCGACCCGTGTGCCCCCCGACGACCCGCCGCCCACCGCGGAGGCCCACGCCGACGGGGTGCTCGCCATCGGCGCACCGCCGGGCGAGGCGTTCCTCCGGCTGCTCGATGCGCTGGAGTCGATCGGCGAGGTCACCTACCGCGACCGCACCAACGGCGATCTGCACGCCCTGCTCGACCTGGGCGGGCACCGGGTGGAGCTGGTGGTGGCCCTCGAGCCGCGCTCGCTCGACACCCTGGCGCTGGTGGGCGTCGACGCCCACGACCCGACGGTGGAGGTCGACGTCGACGCGCTGCTCGCGGACCTGGCCCGACGGATCCGCGCCGGGTGGTCCGCCGGCTCGTGAGGTCGCACGGCCCCCGCCCGCGCGGTCCTATCCTGCGCCGAGTCCGACGACCGCGGGGGATCCGATGAGCACCACCATGACCACCGACGAGCGCGAGTCGTTCCTCGCCGGCCTCCACGTGGGGGTGCTCTCGGTCGAGGCCACCGACGGGCCACCGCTCACCGTGCCCATCTGGTACGCCTACGCCCCGGGTGGCGAGGTCGAGGTGATCACCGGCCGTGAGTCGCTCAAGGGCCGCCTCATCGCTCGCGCCGAGCGCTTCTCGCTGTGCGCCCAGACCGAGCAGCCGCCGTACCGCTACGTGAGCGTGTCGGGCCCCGTGGTGAGCACCGAGGCCTGCCAGCGCGAGGCCCACCTGCGGCCGATGGCCCGCCGCTACCTGGGCGAGGCCATGGGCGACTCCTACGTGGGCGAGGGTCCCGAGGTCGACGAGGCCAGCGTGGTCATCCGCATGCGCCCCGAGCGCTGGTGGTCCGTCGACTACGGCAAGGCCTGACGGCGCCGTGGCGTCGGCGCCGCCCTGGGAGGACCCCGCCGTCACCGGGCGGAACCGCCTCGACGCGCACGCGCCCCTCGCGGGCCCCGACGAGCGCCTGAGCCTCGACGGCCGCTGGCGCTTCCACTGGGCCCCGCGCCCCGGCGCGGCGCCCGATCCGGCGGAGGGGCTCGACACGTCGCGGTGGGACGAGATCGAGGTGCCCGGCTGCTGGCAGCTCCAGGTCGACCACGATCCGCCCATCTACACCAACGTGCAGTACCCGTTCCCCACCGCGCTCTGTCCCGGCGTGCCCGACGACAACCCCACCGGCACCTACTGGCGCACCTTCGAGCTGCCCGCCGGCTGGGACCAGCGGCGGGTGATCCTCACCTTCGAGTCGATCGACAGCGCCGGCGAGGTCTGGGTGAACGGAGAGCCCGCCGGCTACGGGCAGGACTCGCGGCTCCCCCTCGAGCTCGACGTGTCGGCCCTGGTCCGACCCGGCACCAACACCGTGGTGGTCCGGGTGCTGCGCTGGTCCGACGGCACGTGGCTCGAGGACCAGGACATGTGGTGGATGTCGGGGCTGCAGCGATCGGTCCACCTGTGGTCGACGCCGCTGGCCCACGTCGCCGACCTGCGGATCCGCACCGCGCTCACCCCCGACCACGCCCGGGGCCCGGTCGACCTGCGCGTGGTGCTGCGCCACGCCGGCGGGGGGTCGCTCGAGGGCCACCGCATCGAGGCGGTGCTCACCGACCCGCGGGGCACCATCGTCCCGTCGGCGGTGGCGGCGGTGGCGGTCGACCCCGACGCGACCGGCGCCTCGGCCGACGCGGCGGTCATCGACGTGGCCCTCGAGGTGCCCGCCCCCCGGCCGTGGTCGGCCGAGGACCCCGCCCTGTACGGGCTGAAGCTCCGCCACCTCGATCCGGGCGGGCGGGTGCTCGAGCACCGCTCGGCGCGCATCGGCCTGCGCACGGTGCGCATCGAGGGCGGTCAGCTCCGGGTGAACGGGCGGGCCATCCGGGTGCAGGGGGTCAACCGCCACGAGTTCGACCCCGACCGCGGTCGGGCCGTCACCGTCGACTCGATGCTGGCCGACATCCGCCTGATGAAGGCCCACAACATCAACGCGGTGCGCACCTCGCACTACCCGAACGACCCCCGCTGGTACGACCTGTGCGACGAGCACGGGCTCTACGTGCTCGACGAGGCCAACCTCGAGACCCATGGCCTGTGGGACGCGCTGGCCGACGACCCGGCGTGGGAGCACGCCATGCTCGAGCGGGTGGTGCGCATGGTGGAGCGCGACAAGAACCACGCCTGCGTCATCGGCTGGTCGCTCGGCAACGAGTGCGGCTACGGGCGCAACCACGACGTGCTCGCCGGCTGGGTCCGCCGCCACGACCCCACCCGTCCCGTCCACTACCACCCGGCCGACCGCCGACCCACCGTCGACATCATCGCCCCCATGTACCCGTCGGTCGCCACCATCGAGGCCCTCGCCCAGGAGCCCGACCACCGGCCGATCATCATGTGCGAGTACGCGCACTCGATGGGCAACTCCACCGGGAACCTGGCCGAGTACTGGGAGGCCGTCGACCGCTGGCCCCGGCTGCAGGGGGGCTTCATCTGGGACTGGGTCGACCAGGGGCTGCGCCGACGCACCGACGCCGGCGTCGAGTTCTGGGCCTACGGCGGCGACATGGGCGACGAGCCCAACGACGGGCCGTTCTGCATGAACGGGCTGGTGGCGCCGGACCGCACGCCGCACCCGGCGATGGCCGAGGTGAAGAAGGTGTTCGAGCCGGTGCGCGTCGAGTGGGTCGATCCCGCCGCGGGTCGGGCCCGGATCACCAACCGGCGCACCTTCACCGCGCTGTCCGACCTCGCCGCTGAGTGGATCCTCGAGGTCGACGGCGTCGAGACGGCGCGGGGCGCGCTCGAGCTGCCTGCGGTGGCGCCGGGCGCGTCGGCCGAGGTGTCGCTCCCCGTGCCCGACACCGCCCGCGTCGAGGGGGCCGAGCACTGGTTGCGGCTGAGGTTCCGCCTGGCCGCGGCCACGTCGTGGGCCGACGCCGGCCACGAGGTCGCCTGGGCCCAGCTCCCGCTCGCGGTGGCGGGGTCGGAGCCGTCGGTCCGCCCGGTGGTGCCGTCCGGCGACGGCGCCGGCCTGCTGCGCGGCGACGGCGACGACGAGGCGCTCCTCGCCGCCGGCCCGCTGCGCCTGTCGTTCGTGCGCTCCGCCGGCGGGCTCGTCGAGCTCGGCACCGACGGCCGCGAGCTGCTCACCGGCCCGGTCGAACTGTCGATCTGGCGGGCCCCCACCGAGAACGACCGCAACGGATGGGGCGACGAGCGCCACCTCGAGCGGTGGACGGCCGCCGGCTACGACCGGGCCACCCCGGTGATCGACGCGATGACCGCCCGCGAGGCGGAGGCCGACGGCGTGGCCGTCGTCGACCTGGCCGGCCGGCTCGTGGCCGAGCAGGGCGCGTCGCTGTCGTGGACCCAGCGATGGTCGGTCGTCGGCTCGGGCGAGATCGTCGTCGAGACCCGCCTCCGCGGCGCCGACCCCGGTGCCCTGCCGCCGCTCCCCCGCTTCGGCCTGCTCCTCGGGCTCGATCCAACGCTGGACCGCGTGGAGTGGTTCGGCCGCGGCCCCCACGAGTCCTATGCCGACCGCAAGTGGGGCGCCCCGGTGGCGCGCCATCGCAGCGCGGTGGGAGCGTCGTGGTACCCCTACGCCACCCCCCAGGAGAGCGGCAACGCGGTCGACGTGCGGTGGTGCGCGGTCACCGACGCGTCGGGCGCCGGCCTGCTCGCCATCGGCGACCCACTCCTGTCGGTGAACGCGTCGCGCTACCGGGCCCACGACGTGGCCGCCGCCCGCCACCCCCACGAGGTGGCCCCGTCGCCCGACGTGCAGCTGCACCTCGACCTCGCCCAGTCGGGCCTCGGCAACGCCTCCTGCGGGCCCGGCACCCTCGACCGCTACCTGGTGCCCCCGGGCCCCCTGCGGTTCCGGGTGCGGTTGCGGGCCCTCGTCGCTGGCGACGATCCCGCCGCGCTGGCCCGCACCCGCCTCCCCGGCGCGCTGCTCCCCCGCTCGCTCGGCTGACCGCCCGGGGTTCTCGCCGCCGCACGGGACGCATCTCGGGCGCGGACGCCAGCTCTGCGGGCGGACACCGCGGGCTCACGACGATCGGCCCAACGTCGGAGCTGCGAGCACGAGAACGGCAGTCGAGACCGCCACGGTGAGCGCCGAGACGGCAACGAGAGCCAGCACCTCCTCGCGACGCCGACGGGCGAGCGATGTCTCGAGGTCGTGGTGCACCGCGCCGATCTCGGCGCGGACCACCTGGCGCATCGACGTGACGAGCGGCAGCTCTCTCGACTCGGACTCACGTTCCGGGTTCACCGCGGCACGCCCCAGCGGCACGGTGCCCGGCGGGCGTGCCGCATCCA
>DATHSN010000410.1:0-16272 GCA_035464115.1 Acidimicrobiales bacterium
CCTCACCCATGCGGCGCAGCAGCTCGAGCTCGACCGGCTCGCCGAAGTCGGAGTTGGCCTGCAGCACGCCGAGGCCGGCGGCGCCGAGGGCCTCGGCGATGCCGAGCAGCTCGTCGGCGCCCGACGTGAGGCTCGGGGTGAACCGTCCGTCGGCGGCGCGGTGCTTCTTGGTGCGGCTGGTGGAGAACCCGAGCGCCCCGGCCCGCAGGGCCTCGACGGTGAGCCGCCCCATCTCGCCGATCTCGTCGGCGGTGGGCACCTCGGCGTGGTCGGCGCCCCGCTCGCCCATCACGTAGAACCGCAGCGCGGCGTGGGGCACCTGGGCGCCGATGTCGAGCGCCCGGGGCATCGACTCGAGGGCGTCGAGGTACTCGCCGAAGCTCTCCCAGCGGAAGTCGACGCCCTCGGCGAGCACCGTGCCGGGGATGTCCTCGACGCCCTCCATGAGGTTGATGAGGAACGGCTCGGTGCCGGGGCGCACCGGGGCGAACCCCACCGAGCAGTTGCCGAACACCGCGGTGGTGACGCCGTGCCACGCGGTGGGGGTGAGGAGGGGGTCCCACGTGGCCTGGCCGTCGTAGTGGGTGTGGACGTCGACCCACCCCGGCAACACCGCCAACCCGTCGGCGTCGATCTCGCGGTGGCCCCGCTCGTCGACCCGCCCGACGGCGGTGACCACGCCGTCGTCGATGGCCACGTCGGCGGTGCGGGGCTCGGCCCCGGTCCCGTCGACGACCGTCCCCCCGCGGATGATCAGCTCGTGCACGGCTCCCCCTCTGTCGATCAGAGGCCAGGATCGCGGATGGCGGCCCGACCTGGCGACCCGGGTGCCCTACCGGCGCCGGAGCGACCGGCCGAGGTGGGTGCCCACGGCGCCGAGGGCGACGGCGACGGCCAGCACGGCGGCGCCGATGGCGGCCATCGCCGTGGCCGGCAACGATGCGCCCGCCGGCGCGACCTCACCCAGGGCCAGCTCGCCGTCGCGACCGACCCGGTCGTCGATGGTGCGGCCAGCGTCGATCCGCTCGTCCTGGGGGGCGGCGGCGCCCGGATCGGCTGCGGGGGCGGCATCGGCCGGCTCGGCATCCGGCTCGGTCTCGGCCGGCTCGGCCACGGGATCGGTGTCGGCGGGCTCGGTCGGGTCCGATCCGCCACCGGGCTCGCCGTCGCCACCCGACCCGCCGATGCCAGGAGCGAGGTCGTCCGACGCGCTCACGGCGGACCCGGAGCCAGCCGGCGCGTCGTCGTCGATGATCGCGGCCACCGCGGTGCCCTGGGTGATCGTTCCGCGACTCGGGTCGCTGATCCACGCGATCACCAGGCCGTCGTTGTCGTCGACGACGTCGTCGGGGATGACCGGGACGAGCACGACGACGTGCGTCTCGCCGGCCGGGAGCGTGACCTCGGCGTCGACGGGCTCGAAGTCGACGCCCGGCTCGGCCCCGAAGCCGACGACACCGGTGGTGAACCGGAAGGTGACGTCGGTGGCGGGAGCGATGCTGGCGGTGACGATGAACGGCAGGGTCACCTCGTCGCCGGGGTCGCCCTCCTCGGTGTCGTGGCCCTCGACCGAGAGCTCGAGCTGGTCGCCGCCGGCGCCGAGGCCCGGGGCCAGATCGTCGGAGCCGATGCCCGGGGCGCCCTGCGCCGGCGAGCCGGTGAGCGTCATGAGGGCGATCGAGCTGGCGGCGGTGAGCCCGAGCAGCGAGCGGAGCGGGTGGCGGGTGGCGGGCATGGCGGACCTCCGAGGTGGGGCGGGCGGCTGGTCCCGCCCGTCGTCACCCGTCCTGACCCCCCGCCCCCGAGCTGCTTACGGGACCGCTCCGGATCGCCGTCAGTCGTCGAGGGTGAGCGCGGAGATGAAGGCCTCTTGGGGGATCTCGACGCGCCCGATGGCCTTCATGCGCTTCTTGCCCTCCTTCTGCTTCTGGAGGAGCTTGTTCTTGCGGGTGACGTCGCCGCCGTAGAGCTTGGCGGTGACGTCCTTGCGGAACGCCTTCACCGTCTGGCGGGCGATGATCTTGCCGCCGATGGCGGCCTGGATCGGCACGTCGTACTGCTGGCGCGGGATCAGCTCCTTGAGCTTCTCGCACATCTTGCGGCCGTACTCGTAGGCCGTGTCGCGGTGCACGATGGCGCTGAACGCGTCGACCGGATCGCCCTGGAGGAGGATGTCGACCTTCACCAGGCTGGTGCGCCGGTAGCCGATGGGCTCGTAGTCGAGGCTGGCGTAGCCCTGGGTGCGGCTCTTGAGCTGGTCGAAGAAGTCCATGACCACCTCGGCCAGCGGGAGCTCGTAGACGAGCTCGACGCGCTCGGGCGACAGGTAGTCCATCGACTTCATCTCGCCCCGCCGGCTCTGGCACAGCTCCATGAGCGTGCCCGTGTAGGTGCTCGGGGTGAGGATGGTGGCCTTGAGGAACGGCTCCTCGATGCCCTCGGTCTCGCCCGGGTTCGGCATCTCCGACGGGTTGTCGATCTCGACGACCTTGCCGCCGTGGAGCTCCACGAGGTACTCCACCGAGGGGGCGGTGGCGATGAGGCTGAGGTCGAACTCGCGCTCGAGGCGCTCCCGGATGATCTCCATGTGGAGCAACCCGAGGAACCCGCACCGGAACCCGAAGCCGAGGGCCCCCGAGGTCTCGGGCTGGTAGGTGAACGACGAGTCGTTGAGGCGGAGCTTCTCGAGCGCGTCGCGCAGGTCGGAGAACTCGTCGCCGTCGATCGGGTAGAGACCGCAGAACACCATGGGCTTGGGGTCGCGGTAGCCGTCGAGCGCGATGGGCGCCGGTCGGGCCGCCTCGGTGACGGTCTCGCCCGAGCGGGCCTCGCCCACCTGCTTGATGCCGGCGATGAGGTAGCCCACCTCGCCGGGGCCGAGCTCGCGCACGGCGGTGTTGACCGGCCGACGCACGCCGACCTCGGCGGCCTCGTGGGTGGTGCCGGCCTGCATGAAGCGCAGCCGGGCGTTGGTGGTGAGCCGCCCGTTCATCACCCGGATGGAGCTGACGACGCCCCGGTACTGGTCGAAGTGCGAGTCGAAGATGAGCCCCTGCAGCGGCGCGTCGGGGTCGCCCGCAGGGGCAGGGATGCGCTCGATGACCGCGTCGAGCAGCTCGCGCACGCCCTCGCCGGTCTTGGCGCTGACCCGCAGCACGTCCTCGGCGGCGATGCCCAGCGTGTTCTCGATCTCCATCGCCACCCGGTCGGGGTCGGCGGCGGGCAGGTCGATCTTGTTGAGCGCGGCGACGATCTCGAGGTCGTGCTCGAGCGCCAGCAGGCAGTTGGCGAGGGTCTGGGCCTCGATGCCCTGCGACGCGTCGACGAGCAGGATGACGCCCTCGCAGGCGGCGAGCGACCGCGACACCTCGTAGCCGAAGTCGACGTGGCCGGGCGTGTCGATCACGTTGATGACGTGATCGGCGTAGTCGAGGCGCACGCTCTGCAGCTTGATGGTGATGCCCCGCTCGCGCTCGAGGTCCATCGAGTCGAGGTACTGCTCGCGCATGTCGCGCGGGTCGACGGCGCCGCACACCTCGAGGATGCGGTCGGCCAGCGTCGACTTGCCGTGGTCGATGTGGGCGATGATCGAGACGTTGCGTATGCGCGACAGATCCATGGGGGCCTTGCGACGATAGCGACCGCGCCGAGCGATCCCACGGGGGCGGGGGGTGTGACACGACGGGCCGGGCTGGCTATCATCGCACGGTTCCCGAGCGCCGGGCTCTCCGCCCGCGCCACCCAGATCGATCGAGGACGCCCGCTGTGGCCAACATCGCCAGCCAGAAGAAGCGCAACCTGCAGAACGAGAAGCGCCGCCTGCGCAACAAGGCGGTCCGCGCCGAGCTGAAGACCCGCGTCAAGAAGGCCGAGACCGCCGCCGCCGAGGGCGCGGAGACCTCCGAGGCGCTGCTTCGTGCCGCCATCAAGCGCATCGACCAGGCCGCGGCCAAGGGCGTCATCCACAAGAACGCCGCCAACCGCAAGAAGAGCCGCCTCACCAAGCGCCTGGCCAAGCTCTCCGCCGACGTCGCAGCCTGATCCGGCGCCGGGCGTGCAGCCCGGTCGCACCCCGTCCGACCCCGCCCTGGTGCGGGGTCGGTGCGCGTCCGGCCTCCTCCCCCAAATTGCGTAGCTCAACCACCGCCCAGGTAGCTCACCGACGCAATGAGGGGAGCGGGAGGGGGGTTCCGCACGGGAAGGCCTGGGAGACTCGGGTCATGGGCAAGCTGATCCCCCCGGTCGTGGCCGCCGGAGCGATGGCCGGCGTCGAGCAGCCCGGCATCGCCGTCGACGACGAGGTGCTGCTGCGGCCCTTCGAGCCCGGCGACGTCGCCGCGGTCCGCGAGGCGTTCACGACGCCCGACATCGAGCACTGGCACTTCCGGCGCTACGAGACCGACGACGAGGCTGCCGGGTGGATCGATGAGTGCGGCCAAGGGTGGCGCGACGAGCGGTGCGCCACCTGGGCCGTCGTGGACCGGGCCGAGCATCGCGTCGGTGGCCGCGTGTCGCTCTACACGCACCTCGAGAACGGGTGGGGCGAGGTGGCGTACTGGCTGCTCCCGTCGGCGCGCGGGCGGGGTCTGGCCACCCGGGCGTGCGTGGCAGCGACCCGGTGGGCGCACGAGCTGGGCCTGCACCGCGTCGAGCTGGAGCACTCGACGCGCAACCCGGCCTCGGCCCGGGTGGCCCGCCGGGCCGGCTTCACACCCGAGGGGGTGCGGCGCGCCGCGAACCTCCACGCCGACGGCTGGCACGACATGCAGGTCCACTCCCACCTGTCGAGCGAACCCTTCGCTCCGTCGAGGCGCTGAACCGCAGGCCGACCTCAGCGGGCGGCGGCGGTGCGGGCCAGGCGGGCCACGAGGACCTCGAGGATGAGCTCGTCGGGCCACTCGCTCGCGCCCCGCAGGTCGAGGTCGGCCTGGGCGAGCAGCAGCACCTGGTCGCGGATGCGGTCGGAGCCGAGGACCCGGGTCTGGGCGAGCAGCTTGCCGGCCCGGAACTCGCTCTTGATGCCGAGGTGGGCGGCGGCCTCGACCTTGGTGCGCACGCCGCTGCCGTCGAGCGCGAGCAGCGCCGCGACGTGGCCGTGCAGGGTGGCCATGATCTGCAGGGCGTGGCGGTCGCCGCCGCCGAGCATGCGCTGCACCATGTCGATCGACCCACCGATGTCGCCCCGGTCGATGGCGTCGGTGAGGTCCCACGGCGGCACGCCGCCCGCCTCGCCCAGGAAGGGGGCGAGCTCGGCCAGCCCGATGCGGGCGCCGGCGCCGTAGGCACCCTCGAGCACCGAGAGGATGGCGCCGAGGCGGTTGAGGTCCTCGCCGAGCTGGTCGACGAGCGCGGTGCGGGCCCGGTTGTCGAGGTGGACGCTGGCGGTGGCGAGGTGGTCCTTGAGCCACATGTCGCGGCCCTTGCCCCCGGGCACGTCGGTGGCGACCACCACCCCGCCGGCGCGCTTCACCGCGTCGAGCAGCGCCTTGGGCAGCGCGCTGCGGCCGGTGAAGCGGGGGCCCTTGTCCCACACCAGCACCAGGTCGGTGGTGTCGAGGGGTTCGGCGAGGTACGCGATGAGCGGGGCGACGGACTCGGCGGTGCCGAAGCGGGCCAGGTGACGCCCGACGACGACCCGACGGGCGGTGAGGAACGGCGGGGTGAGGGCGGCGTCGACGAGCGGGGCGACGAGGTGCTCGTCGCCGACCTGGTAGCGGTCGTCCTCGAGGTCGTCGACGACGAGCGACCGGTCGTCGTCGCCGACGAGCTCGTCGATGATGCGCCGCGCCGCCTCGCCGACCAGCACGGCGTCGTCGCCGCGCACCAGGTGCACGGGCGGTCGAGCGGTCATGCCTCGCGGGCGGCGAGCAGCTCGGCCACCACGTCGGCGACCCGGCGGGTGCCCTTGACGTCGTGGGCGCGCAGCACCCGACAGCCGAGGATGATGCCGAGGGCGTGAGCGGCGAGCGTGCCCTCCCCCACCTCGCGCACGTCGGCGTCGAGGAGCACCGCCAGGAACCGCTTGTTCGACGCCGACAGGAACACGGGGTGGCCGAGCGCCACCAGCGCGTCGGAGCGGCGGAGCAGCTCGAGCGACTGCGACTCGCTCTTGCCGAGGTCGAGCCCGGCGTCGACCATCACGCGGTCGGCGGGGATCCCCGCATCGACCGCCCGCCGGGCCCGGTCGGCGAGGAACGCCACCACGTCGGGCACGAGGTCGTCGTAGACCGGGTCGGGGTCGGCGACCCGCGGCGCGAGCCGGATGTGGGTGGCGACCACCGACGCGCCGCCCTCGGCGCAGACCCGGAGGTAGTCGGGGTCGGCGAACCCGGAGATGTCGTTGCCCACCACCGCGCCGGCGGCGATGGCCGCCTCGATCACCGACGCCCGCCAGGTGTCGACCGACAGCGCGATGTCGAAGCGGGCGTGGAGCGCCTCGACCGCGGGGATGACCCGGTCGAGCTCCTCGGCCTCGGAGACCTCCTCGCCGGGGCCGGCCTTCACCCCACCCACGTCGAGGAAGTCGGCCCCGTCGGCCACGAGCTGCTCGGCCTTGGCCAGGAAGGCGTCGAACGCCCAGTACTCGCCGCGGTCGTAGAACGAGTCGGGGGTGCGGTTGAGGATCCCCATGACCACGGCCCGGTGCGTGATGTCGAAGCGGTGGTCGCCCAGGCGCAGCAGCACGGGCCGAACCTACACCGGGGTCGCGCCAGCGCCGCCGCCCGGCGACGTCAGGGCCGACCCCGCTGGGAGGCGGCGTCCCGACGCGGCTCGGGTGACCGGGCGGGCGCCCCACTCGTCGCCCCGGACCCCGACCTCCACGTGGAGCGCGCCCGCCCGAGGCTCGACCTGCACCTCGAGCCCGCCCACGGCGAGGCGCGCGCCGGCCGGTGGGACCACGCCGCCCGGCACCCGATGACCGACCGGGGCGAGCACGACCCCGAGGGGATGACGCTGCCCGACCAGCGCCACCAGCTCGGCGACCCGCGCACCACCGGACCGGCAGACCACCACGTCGATGGCGTCGACCCCCCGACGTCGCAGCCCGGCCAGCACCTCGTCGGCCCGCACCGCCCCGTCGACCACGAGCACCACGGCGTCGCCATGGCGGTGCAGCACGGCGCCGCCGGCGATGTCGAGCGCGCCAGCGGCCGGCGCGCGCGCCAGGGCCACGCCTGGTGCCGCCAGGGTGCCGAGCACCAGCACCCAGCCCGCGGCGGCGACCACGCCGGTGGCCGACCGTCCCGACCCGGCACCCACGAGCGCGACCGCGTCGGGCTGACCGGCCGAGCCGGGCCGGTCGGCCGCGACCCCGGCGTCGACCGGGACGACCGTTCGCGCCCTGCGGCCAGCGACACCGACCAGCACGACCCCGACGACGAGCACCGCGACGTGGGCGGCGCCGAGCTCGCCGAGGGGCACGGCCGACGACCACCGCGCCACCGCGCCGATCCACCCGACCAGGAGCCCGGTGGGCGCGTGGAGCCAGCCGTCGACGGGCGGACCGACGATGCCGGCGAGGAGCCCGGCCGGGAGGCCCCAGATCATCACGGGTCCGGCGATGGGCGCGGCGAGGAGGTTGGCGGGCAGCGACGCCACCGGGAGCCCCCCGAAGACGGCGACGAGCAGGGGCGCGACCGCGAGCTGGGCGGCCGCCGTGACCGACAGCGCGGTGGCGAGCAGGCGGGGTCCGGGGAGGCGCCGGGCGATGGCGGGCGCGAGCACGAGGATGCCGGCGGTGGCGAGCACCGACAGCTGGAAGCCGACCGAGCGGACGAGGAACGGGTCGATCAACAGCACCACCGCGACCGCGACCGCCAGGGTGCGACGGCCCGACTCGGCGCGGCCGGCGGCGGTGGCCACCGCCGCGGTGGCCGCCATGGCGGTGGCCCGCATCACCGACGGCTCGAAGCGGGTGACCAGCGCGAACAGCGCCAGCGCGCCGAGCACCGCCACCAACCGGGGCGCGGGGCGCAATCGCCGCAGGGCGGGGGTGAGCAGCACGATCACGAACGCCACGTTGGAGCCCGACACGGCCATGAGGTGGGTGAGACCCGAGCCGAGGAAGTCGTCGACGACCACCGGGTCGTGGTCGCGCTCGTCGCCGAGCACCAGGCCGAGGAACAGGGCCCGGCGGGGGTCGCCGAGGGGCTCGGCGCCGGCGGCGAGGGTGCGCCGCAACCCGTTGGCCGCACCGTGGATCGGGTCGGCGGTGCGGTGCGCGCCGACCTGGTCGACCTCGATGCGACCGACCACGTGGCGGCGCGCCAGCCACGGCGCGTCGGGCGGCGGCGGTCGGACCGATCCGACGAGCTCGACCACCTCGCCGGTGAGCCGGTCGTCGAGAACAGCGGCGGGTCGGCCCCGGGCCCACGCCTCGAGCCGTCGGCCGTCGACCTCGACGATGGCCCGCACCGCCGGACCCACCGGCTCGGGATCGGAGCGCAGCGTGGCCCATCCCGACCACTCGGACGCGCTCGCTGGCTCGAGGCCTGCCTCGGCGCGCGCCGCCAGGGCGCCGGCGAGGAGCAACACGCCCAGCGCGATCAGCACCGGGCGACGCCACCACGCCCCCACCGCCGCGATCGCCCCGCCGACCGGGAGCGGGGTGGCGACCGCGCCCCACGCGCCGACCCACGCCGCCACGGCCACGAGCAGCGTCGCGCTCACGACACCACCGCCTGGTCGCGCAGGGCGGCGAGCTTGGCCTCGCCGATGCCGCGCACGGCGATGAGGTCGTCGACCGAGGCGAACCGCCCGACGCGCTCGCGGTGCTCGACGATGGCCGCGGCGGTGGCCGGACCCACGCCGGGGAGCGCGTCGAGCTCGTCGACGGTGGCGGTGTTGATGTCGACGGGGCCCGCCACGGCGCCCGAGGCGGCGGGGGGCGGTCCGGTGGGACCGACCACGACCGGCGCGTCGTCGTCGCCCTGCGCCGGGACCCACACCCGGTCGCCGTCCGCGACGGGAGCGGCCAGGTTCACCCGGTCGAGGTCGGCGTCGGCACGGGGTCCGCCGGCGGCGGCGAGCAGGTCGCCGACCCGGCTGCCGGGGGCCAGCTGGTAGACGCCGGGCGCGGCCACCGCGCCGGCGGCGTGGACCAGCACCGGCGCCGCCGGTGGCGGGGGCGGTGGTGCGGTGGAGGTCGTGCTGGCCCAGGGCAACGCCACCGCGGGGTCGGGTCCGGCGCTGCGGCCCGACCACCACCCGACGGCGACGAGCACGGCCAGCACGGCCACCGCGACGCCGACCATGGCGCGGCGGGGATCGACGCCGAGGCGGTCGGCGAGGTCGAGTGCCCGCTCGAGCGCGCCGAGATCGACCCGCGCCGGCGGCAGCCCCGGGTGGGGATCGCCCGAGTGGGTGTCGGGCGGGTCAGGACCGCGTGGCGCGGCCCCCGCGGGGGAACGATCGGGTGGAACGGGTGCGACCACGCGCGGCCCCTCCCGGCGACGACGACGTCGAGGGGGGAAGGGCGGGCGGGGACCCGGGGGGCAGCGTAGCGGCGGTGACGCCGCCTGTCGCCAGGCGGGCCCGCCACTCGGCGCGCACCTCGAGGGGGATGCGCCGGTAGGCGCCGCGGTGCGGATAGCCCCGCAGTCGGGCACCCAGGTAGCCACCTACGTAGCGGGCTGCGAAGCCGACCACCCCGTGCTCGCGCCACTGGCGGACGTGCTCGAGCTCGTGGGCCAGCAGCCGCGGCGTCAGCGCGCCCCGGCGCACGATCACCAACGGTCCGAGGGTGATCCCGGCGTAGCCGGGGGGCACCGGCCCACCGATCCACAGCCACCACCCGGGGCGGCGCTCGATGCCCATGACGCCGACCGGGTGCCGCGCCGCCGGCTCAGAACAGCCGGGCGGTGAGCTGGCGACGCCAGGCGGAGGTGCGGGGATCGTCGGGTCCCATCACCTCGAGCAGGTCGACGAACTCCTGGCGGGCCTCGTCGTCGTCCTTCACCCGGTCGAGCAGCGCGGCGAGCGTGGCCTCGATGTCGCCGGTGGGGGCGCCGCCGGTGCGGGCCAGGGCGGCCACCCGGCGCGTCTCCGGGGTCTCGGGGATGCGCTCGAGCAGGGCGAGGGCATCGTCGGTGTCGCCGCGGCCCACGAGCAGCTCGGCCAACGCGACGACCGCGGGCTCGTGACCCGGGTCGATCTCGAGCGCGGCCCGCAGCGACGCCTCGTCGCCGGCGGCCACCAGCATCGCCAGCTCGTCGGGCTCCTGGGGGCCGAGCAGCCCCTCGACGAACTGGCGGACGGCTGGCTCGCCCTGGGCGCCGACGAAGCCGTCGACCACCTGGCCGTCCTTCAGGGCGTAGACCGCCGGGATGCCCTGCACCCGGAAGGCCTGGGCCGACTGGGGGTTCTCGTCGACGTTGATCTTGGCGAGGACCACCTGGCCCTGGGTCTCGGCGACGACCCGCTCGATGATGGGGCCGAGGGTCTTGCACGGGCCGCACCACGGCGCCCACAGGTCGACCACGACCGGGGTGGTGCGCGACCGGGCGAGGACCTCGGTCTCGAAGGTGGCGTCGGTGACGTCGATCGTCATGGTCGTCCTCAACGTGGACAGCGGGTGGGATGTTCCCCCGGGGGTATGGGGGGCACGGGCCGGCGGCGAGCGTGGCTCGCACCATCGGGCCCACTCGGGCAGGATACGGCGCACGGGGCAGCGACCGTCCCGACCGGCCCCCGGCCGCCCACCGTGGGGATGTGGAGCGAACGGGCACGGGGGAGACGACTGCGGTGAGCGACTCGACGACCGTGGCGGGGATCGATGCGGAGCGGGTCACCGCCTGGTTCGCGGAGCACGTGCCCGACGCCCGACCGCCGTTCGAGTTCCGCCTCATCGCCGGCGGTCACTCGAACCTCACCTACTCGGTCACCGACACCACCGGCGCCCGGTGGGTGCTGCGTCGCCCGCCGCTCGGGCAGGTGCTGGCCACCGCCCACGACATGGAGCGCGAGCACCGCATCATCTCGGCGCTGGCTCCCACCGACGTGCCCGTCGCCCCCGCCGTGGGGCTCTGCACCGACCCCGACGTCAACGGGGCGCCGTTCTACGTCATGGGCTTCGTCGACGGCCTGGTGCTGCGCAGCGCCGCCGAAGCCGAGCAGCTGTCGCTCGACCAGCGCCGCCGCGCCGGCGAGTCGCTCGTCGACGTGATGGCCCGCATCCACGCGGTCGACGTCGACGCCGTCGGACTCGGCGACCTCGGGCGCAAAGAGGACTACCTCAAGCGCCAGCTCAAGCGCTGGTACGGCCAGTGGGAGAAGTCCAAGACCCGCGAGCTGCCCGCCATCGACGAGGTCCACGACCACCTGGTGGCCCACACCCCCGAGCAGCAGGGCGCCACGATCGTGCACGGCGACTACCGGCTCGACAACTGCATGGTCAGCCGCGACGGCGACGTCGTCGCGGTGCTCGACTGGGAGATCTGCACGCTCGGCGACCCGCTCGCCGATCTCGGGCTGTTGATGGTCTACTGGACCGATCCCGACGACCCGAACCCCAACGCCCTGGCGTCGGCCACCGCGCTCGACGGCTTCCCGCGGCGAGCCGAGGTGGCCGATCGCTACGCCTCGTTGTCACCACGCGACCTGTCGGCGCTGCCGACCTACACGGCGTTCGGCTACTGGAAGCTGGCCTGCATCGTCGAAGGGGTCTACGCCCGCTACCTCGGCGGGGCCATGGGCCAGCGCGACCCCGAGTCGTTCGCTCCGTTCAAGACCCAGGTCGAGTCCTACGCCGACACCGCCAAGCGCCTGCTCGAGATCTGACCGGAGCCACCTGTGAGCCTCTACGAGTTCCACGAGCGTCCCGACCTGGAGTCGCCCGTCCTCGTGCTGGCCCTCGACGGCTGGATCGACGCCGGCGGCGCCGCCGCGCTGGCGGCCGCCACCGTCCTCGAGTCCGGTGAGACCACCCCGGTGGTCACCTTCGACGCCGACGTGCTGCTCGACCACCGGGCCCGCCGCCCGATCATGCACATCGAGGCGGGCCTCAACACCGGTCTCTCGTGGCCGTCGATCGAGATCGTGGCGCTGTCCGATCCGTCGGGAGCCGATGTGCTCGTCCTGCGGGGCGCCGAGCCCGACCACCAGTGGCGGGCGTTCGCCGACGCGGTCGTGGCCCTGGCCCTCGAGCTGGGGGTGGGGCTCGTCGTCGGGCTGGGCGCGTACCCGGCGCCGGTCCCCCACACCCGACCCTCGCGCCTGGCGTCCACCGCCACCGACCGGGCCCTCGCCGACCGGGTCGGCTTCTTGCGCAGCACCATCGACGTGCCCGCCGGGGTCCACGGCGCCATCGAGGAGCGATGCGCGGCCGTGGGCCTCCCCGCTGTCGGCATCTGGGCCCAGGTGCCCCACTACGCGTCGGGCATGGCCTATCCCGCGGCGGCGATGGCGCTCATCGAGAAGCTCAACGACCTGGGGAACCTGGCCCTGCCGGCCGGTGACCTGGCCGAGGAGTCCGCCACCGTGCGAGCCCGCCTCGACGCCCTCGTCACCGAGAGCGCCGAGCACGTCGAGCTGCTCCGCCAGCTCGAGGCCAACGCCGACTCGCTCGGTGCCGACGATGTGGGCGGGGTCGGCCCCGACGAGCTGCCGTCGGGCGACGAGCTGGCCGGCGAGATCGAGCGGTTCCTCCGCGATCAGGGCCGCTGACCCCGAGGGCGCCGGCTAGCGTCGGCGCCATGAAGGTCGACGGGGGCATCGCAGGGGGACTCAGCGGCGCGGGCGAGAGCGCCCGACGAGCCGAGGAGGCCGGCTACGACGGGGTGTGGTCCGCCGAGACCAGTCACGACCCGTTCTTCCCGCTGCTGCTCGCAGCCGAGCACACCGAGCGCCTCGAGCTGGGCACGGGCATCGCGGTCGCGTTCGCCCGCAACCCCATGACGCTCGCCAACATCGCCTACGACCTCAACGCCCACTCCGGCGGTCGGTTCATCCTCGGGCTGGGGTCACAGATCAAGCCGCACATCACCAAGCGGTTCTCGATGGAGTGGTCGCACCCGGCGCCGCGCATGCGCGAGATGGTGCTGGCCATCCGGGCCATCTGGCACACCTGGAACACCGGCGACAAGCTCGACTTCCGGGGCGACTTCTACACCCACACCCTCATGACCCCCTTCTTCGACCCGGGTCCGGCGCCCCACGGCGACGCCCGCATCTTCATCGCCGGGGTCGGCCCCCTCATGACCGAGGTGGCCGGCGAGGTGTGCGACGGCTTCCTCGTCCACGGGTTCACCACCGAGTCGTACCTGCGCGAGGTCACCGTGCCCGCCCTCGAGCGGGGCATGGCCAAGAGCGGCCGCCGCCGCGACGACTTCGAGATCTCGTTCCCCGCGTTCGTGGTCACCGGCAGCACCGAGGAGGCGATGGCCGCGTCGGCCGACGCCACCCGCCGCCAGATCGCCTTCTACGGCTCCACCCCCGCCTACCGTGGCGTGCTCGAGCACCACGGCTGGGGCGACCTGCAGACCGAGCTGAACGCGCTGTCGAAGCAGGGCAAGTGGGTCGAGATGGGCGCCCTCATCGACGACGACATCCTGCGCACGTTCGCGGTGGTGACCGAGCCGTCGGGCGTGGCCGACGGCCTGAGCGGCCGCTTCGGCGACGTCGTCGACCGGGTGAGCTTCTACGCCCCCTACGAGTCCGACCCCGACACCTGGCTCCCCGTGGTCGACGCCCTCAAGGCGTCCTAGGCACGCAGCCAGCGCCCGGGAGTCCCAGGGCCGCGATCAGCAGTCGGCCACGGCGTCGAGCGCCGCGCAGATCTCCCGTCGCCGGCTCACGCCGAGCTGACCGAGGCGCGTGGTGAGCACCGACTTGGGGACGGCGGCGAGGTTGTCGAAGGTGGCGACGCTGTGGTGGTCGATCCCCTCATCGGGCCCCACGGGGATGCAGGTCGGGATGTCGCGGAGGCTGCTCGTCACCGGCGCGACCACGACGTTGTTCAGCACCGGGATGACCTCGTCGCGCGAGACGACGAGCACCGGCCGCCGCTTCTGGTTCGGGGTCTCCATCAGCCACAGCTCACCCTGGGCTACCACGGCTCGGCCTCGGTCATGGCGATGGCGCTGGCCATGGCGAGCTGGTCGTCCTCGGGCGTCTGCGGGCGCTCACGGTACGACTCGGCGATGGCGGCACCGGTGCGTGCCCGCCGCACCGCGTCGGCGAGGTGGTGGACCCCGCGCCGGATCACCGCCGAGCGGTTCTCCGCGACGCCCTCGGCCACGAGCTCGTCGATCAGCGCGAGCTCCTCGTCGGTGAAGCGGGTGGGCACCGGTGTTGACATACGAAGCAGTATACGGATCGTAGAAACGGCGGGACGGGGCCCGGCGGCGCCCGACGCCGCGCCGCCCGTCAGACGCGCTGGAGCTCGGTGGAGAGGTAGCGCTGGCGGCACAGGGAGCGCTGGAGCTTGCCCGACGAGGTCTTGGGCAGCGTGCCCGGGGCGACGAGCACGACGTCCTTGGGCGGGACGCCGACCGCTTGACGGACGTGCTCGGTGACCTCGTGGCGCAGGGCCTCGGTGTCGGCCAGCTTGGTCTCGGCCACCACCACGATGGTCTCCTTGCCGCCCCGACCAGCGACGCCGAAGGCGATGACGTTCCCCGGGCGGACGCCGTCGATCGTGGCGGTGGCCCGCTCGACGTCCTCGGGGAACACGTTGCGGCCGCCGACGATGATGACGTCCTTGATGCGCCCGCACATGACCAGCTCGCCGTCGAGCAGGTAGGCGAGGTCGCCGGTGCGCAGCCAGCCGTCGCGGAACAGCGAGGCGGTGGCCTCGGGGTCGTTGTAGTAGCCGGCGGTGACCGACGTGCCCCGGATCTCGAGCTCGCCGACCTCGCGGTCGGCCAGCGGATGGCCGCTGGCCGGATCGACGACGCGGATCTCGAGGCCCTCGACGGGCCGCCCGAGCAGGGCGAGGCGCCGGGCGCCGGGCGCGCCCGGCTCGGCCGGTGCGGCGAAGCGCTCGGACTCCAGGACCCGGCGGTCGACGGTGTCGGTGCGCAGGCCGGCGAGCGGCTCGGGGAACGTGCCGGCGATGGCCACCTCGGCCATGCCGAACGCCGGGAACACCGCGCCGGGGCGCATGCCGTGGGGCACGGCGGCCTCGACGAACGACTCGACCGCGTCGGGGTCGACCGGCTCGGCGCCGTTGAGCGCCACGCGCAGGCTCGACAGGTCGAGCGGCGCCGACCGCCGCAGCGCCCGGGCGGCGAGCGCCCACGAGAAGTTGGGGCCGGCGGTGGCCGTGCCCCGGTAGGTGGAGATCCACTCCATCCACCGCAGCGGGTGAGCGGTGAAGTCCTGGGGTGCGCCGAGCACCAGGTCGGCGCCCGACATCATCGAGGTGCACAAGAGCCCGACCAGCCCCATGTCGTGGTACAGCGGCAGCCACGACACCAGCACGTCGGTGTCGACGTCGAGGTGGGCGGCGGCGCTGAGCGCGTCGACGTTGGCGACCACCGCACGGTGCGGGAGCATCACGCCCTTGGGGTCCGACGTCGACCCGCTGGTGAACTGCAGGATCGCCAGCCGCTCGGGGTCGTCGTCGGGGGCGTCGAGGTCGGCGGCGGTGGGGCGCCCGGTGCCGGGCATCACCGCGTCGAGGTGGACCATGGGCGGGTCACCCGGCGCCGGCGCCACGAAGGCGGCCAGGTCGGGGTCGACGAGGACCATGGCCACGTCGGCCCGGGAGATGCGGCGTCGGGTGGCGTCGACGAACTCCTCGATGGACGCCATGCGCATGGGCAGCGGCAGCACCACGAGGGTGGCGCCGGCGAGCCACACCGCCTGGATGGCGGTGACCAGCGGACGGGTGGTGGGCCCGAGCAGGGCCACGTGGTCGCCGGGAGCGACACCGCGGGCCTGCAGGGCGGCGGCCATGGCCCGGGCGTCGTCGTGCAGCTCGGCCCACGGGACCCGCTGGGGCTCGGCGCCGCCGAGCACGAAGGTGACCGCACCGGCGCCGCCGGCGGCGCGCTCGACACGAGAGGAGAGGGTGGTCATGCGGCCTTCGACCCCCGGCCGGGCCGCGGCGTTACGCACGCGACGACGCCCGGCCGCCAGCCGTCACAGGCAGGGCTCGAGGCTGAAGTCCTGGTGGCCCCGACCCTCGGCGCACTGGCGGAGCAGCTCGCCCTCCGCGAGGCGGTGGCCACCGTCGACGTCCTCCCACACGATCTCGTACCGCAGGGCGGCCGTGGAGTCGTCGCGCAGGCCGGTGACCGTGGCGGTGACGAGGGTGCGACCCTCGTCGAG
>DATHSN010000411.1:0-11650 GCA_035464115.1 Acidimicrobiales bacterium
GACGGGTGACGACACCGACCCTGCTCGTGTCGGGGACGGACAGCCTCCGGATGTTCGAGCTCGTCGTGGACGAGCTCGAGCGCTGCCTGCCCGACACCGAACGGGTCCGCATCGTGGGGAGCAGCCACGACCTGCCGGCCCACCAGCCCGACGTCTACAACGACGCCGTGTCCAGGTTCCTGGCGAGCCGATCGGGCTAGCGGCGAGCCGTGGCGGTCACCACCGCTGCGGCTCGGACCCGCGATCGACGAGCAGCCGGTCGATCTGCGCCTGTGCGAACGACACCACCTCATCGTCGCTCATCCCCCGTCCTCGGGCCTCGGCCGCGGCGAGCGCGCGCTCCCCCAGCGCCCCGCGCAGGGCGGTCGCCGCGACCCCGAGGCGCTCGGCGTCCGCCCCGTAGACCCGGGCCCCGGTGGCGGCGGACCGCACCGCGCCGTGCAGGACCGCCGCCGCCTCGGCCGCCCCGACGCGCTCGAACAGGACGATCAGGCTGCGCAAGGTCGTCCACAGGTGCACCCAGTCGCCCGACGTGCGCCAGTGGTCGACGATCTCCGCGAAGGCGGCCAGGGCCTCGTCGGGCTCCCCGTGTCGAGCCTCGACCGAGGCGAGCGCGACGCGGGCCACGCCGGCGATGAACCGGTTGCGGACCGGGTGGGCCGTCTCGATCGCCTGCCGGAGCGCGGCGCGGGCCGCCGGCGGATCGTCGTCGACCCGGATCTCCCCCTCGAGGTACCGGTAGCCCGCCCGCAGGGTCGGCGTGCCGGCGACCCCGACCGCTCGCCACCCGGCCGAGAGGTGGCCCTCGACATCTGCCGATCGCCCGCTGTACGCCGCCGCGTGCACCCGGTAGAGGTGGCCGAGCGACTCGTGGTACGCATCGCCGACGGCACGGCCCAGCGCGACGAGCTCCGAGCCGCGTCGGTCGGCCTCGTCGAGGCGCCCCTGGTAGAGCGAGATCTCGGCCAACAGCTGGTGGGCCCGGAGCACCACCTGCGCATCCGGGGCCATCGCCAGCGCCGTCTCGCCGTCGTCGCGCGCCCGCTCGAGCTCACCGCGCTGCACCCGGCCCGCCGCGGCCGCGACCAGCGCAGCGGGGTGCTCGGGGTGCGCCTCCGCCCCGGGAAGCTCCACCGCCCGCCGCGCCCATCCGTGCACCTCGGCGTGGAGCCGGTGGTAGGCGTAGACGTCGAGCCGAGAGGCCAGACGCAGCGCCAGCCCCACCTCCCCGGTCGTGCCCGCCCAGCTCTGCGCGGCGCGCAGGTTGGCGAGCTCGGCGTCGACGACCTGCACCCAGTGGGCCTCGTCGGGCCCCCGCAGCCCGACCGCGGCCTCCTCGGCCACCGCCACGAGGTGCTGGGCATGGCGGCGGCGCCACACGTGCAGCTCACCAGCCGCGCGCAGGTGCGCCTCGCCGTAGGCGCGCACGGTCTCGAGGAGCCGGTACCGCGCGTGGCGGTCGGCGCGATCGACCGACAGGAGCGACTGGTCCACCAGGTCGGCCAGGCGATCGGCCATCTCCGGAGCCGGCACCCCGTCGCCCGCGCACACCGTCGTGGCGGCACCGAGCGTGAAGCCCCCGGCGAACACCGCGAGGCGATCGAGCAGCCGCCGGGTCGGCTCGGGGAGCGCCTCGTACGACCAGTCGAGGACGGCGTCGAGGCTGCGGTGCCGCGGCGACGCCGCGGTCGGGCTGGTGAGCGAGCGATGACCGAGCCGGTCGAGGATGTCGGCGGGGTTCATGACCCGCAAGTGCGCGGCGGCCAGCTCGATCGCCAGGGGCAGGCCGTCGAGCCGACGACAGATCTCCACCACGATGTCGTGATCGGTGGAGGTGAGCTCGACGGTGGGGTCGGCCGATGCCGCACGGTCGCGGAACAGCTCGACGCCGGCTGCGTCCGTCGCATCCGCGTCGAGCGGCGCCACGGGCCAGATCTGCTGGACGGCGGACCGCAACGGTCGCCGACTGGTCGCGAGCACGTCGACGTCGGGGCAGCGACGGACGAGGCGATCGACGAGCTCGGACGCACCGGCGTCGACGTGCTCGCAGTTGTCGAGCACGACCAGCACCTGCTGGGCCCGCAGGAGCTCCACCAACCCGTCCCCCGGGCCGTCGCTCGTGTCGGGGAGCGCACCCAGCGCGGAGGCGACGACATCGGCGACCGCGCCGTCAGCGTCAGCGCTGACCAGATCGCACAGCACCACGCCATCGGCGTAGTCGTCGGCCACCTCACGTGCGACCCGCAGCGCCAAGCGACTCTTCCCCACCCCACCGACCCCGGTCAGGACCAGGACGCGCCGCGCCCGCAGCGCGTCGGCCAGCACCCGCACGTCGTCCTCGCGGCCGACGAAGCTGGTCAGCTCCTCCGGCAGGGCGCTCGACGCCAGCCTCTCCCGGGTCGGCGCGCGACGCGCGCCGGTCGTCGCGTGCGGCGGCGGCGCCGGCCACGGGAGGTCGTCCCGCTGCTGGAGGATCGCGGTCTCGAGCTGGCGCAACGCCGCCGACGGCTCCACCCCGAGCTCGCCGACGAGCACGGCGCGCAGATCCCGGTAGGCGGCGAGCGCATCGGCCTGTCGGCCGCCGCGGTAGAGCGCCACCATGAGCTGGCCCCGCAGCGTCTCGCGGAACGGATGGCGCTCGACCAGCGCCGCCACCTCGGCCACCACCTCCGGGTTCCGACCGAGGGCCAGCAGCGCACCGGCGCGCAGCTCCCACGCGTCGCCGCGCACCTCCTCGAGGCGCGCCGCCTCCGTGGCCGCGTCCGGGTGGTCCAGCTCGCGCAGCGGCGCGCCCCGCCACAACGCCAGGGCCTCGCCGGCGAGGTCGACCACGGCCTGCGGCGACGGGTCGTGGCGCGCCGCGGCGACGAGCCGCTCGAATCGGCGCGCGTCGACCCGGTCGGGGTCCACCGCCAGCGCGTAGCCGTGGGGATGGGTCACCACCATCGCCGCGGCCGCGTCACCGCAGCCCTCCCGCAGCACACGTCGCAGCCGGGAGACGTGGGTGCGGACCGCACGGGCCGGATCATCGGGCTGCTCATCGCCCCACACGACGTCGGCGAGCCGAGCCGTCGACACGACCTCGCCCACGTCGATCAGCAACGCGGCCAGGAGGGCCCGCTGCCTGGCGCTCTGGAGCGGGACCTCGACACCGTCGGCCGCGAGGCGCAGCGCGCCGAGGATCCCGAGCTCCAGCGTGGACCCCGCAGGGGGTGGGCTCGATCCCATCGCCCGACCCACCGTACCGAGCGGTCACGCGGGCGTGCCGATGCGGGACCGAGGGGGCGCGGGAGAGACCGGTTTCGAGGGCTCAGTGCTCGTGACGGTGGTGCAGATCCGGCAGGTGGGGGTGGACGTGCACCATCGGCTCGTGGCGGTGGGGGTGGGCGTGGGGCCCGTCGGGCACGGTGTCGTGCTCGTGGTCGTGGTGGTCGTCGTCGTGGGTGTGCTCGTGCTCGTGCTCCACCGGCTCGTGGCGGTGGGCGTGCTCGTGGGCCGAGTCGAGCGACACCCACACGCCGATCCCGGCCAGCGCCACGGCCACCAGCTGGCGGACCTCGAGCGCCTCGCCGAGCACGACCCAGGCGATGGCGGCGCCCACGAACGGCGCGGTGGCGAAGATGAGCTGGCCCCGGGCGGCGCCCAGGTCGCGGGCGCCCTTCACCCACAGCGTGATCGACAGCCCGTAGCCCGCAGCGCCGATGAGCAGCGCCCCGGCGACCGCAGCGGCGTCGAGACCGCCACCCCCGCCACCGAGGGTGAGCCCCAACGCCAGGTTCGCGCTGCCGGCCACCGCGCCCTTCAGCGCCACCACGTGCTCGGGGGCCAGCTGGTCGATCTTGGCGGTGACCCCGTTGTCGATCCCCCACGCCACGCACGCGGCGGCGATCAGCAGCGCGCCGATGGTGGCGTCGGCGCCGGGTTGCCAGGCCAGCACCACGCCGGCCGCGGTGACCAGCGCGGCACCGACGAGGACGCGTCGCCCCAGGTGCTCACGGAACACCAGCGCGGCGAGGGCCACGGTGGCCACCAGCTCGAGGTTCAACAGGATCGACGCGGTGGCCGCGCTGGTGCGGGCCAGTCCGGCCATCAACAGCACTGGCCCGACGGCGCCCCCGGCCACCACCGCCACCGTCGCCGGCCGCCAGTCGCGCCGCAACGCGGCGGACGTCGGCGGGTGGCGCAGCACGTACGGGGCCACGGCGAGCCCGGCCCCGAGGTAGAGCAGGCCGGCGAGCACGAACGCCGACACCTCCCCGGCCAGCACCGACGCCGCCGGGGCCGACGCGCCGAACAGCACCGCCGCCGCCAGGCATCGCACCACACCCCGTCGCCCCACGGACCGAGTCTGGCAGGAGGCGCCCCGGCCGAGGGCCCCTACCCTCGAACGGGTGGATGCCGAGCGCCCCGACCCCCAGTCGACCGACCCCGGGCCGACCGACACCGAGCCGACGGACAGCGAGCCGACCGACACCGAGCGGCCCGACGCCGACGCGCCCGGGGCGGCGAGCTGGCTCCCGGGCTGGTGGTTGCGCCTCGACCTCCAGCGCCGGCGGCTGGTCGCCGTCGGCGCGGTGGTCGTCGTGGTGCTCGGCCTCGGGTGGGCGCTGACCCGCTCCGGCGGCGACGACGCCGTCACCCAGCCGCCGTCGGGCGCCGACCGCTTCGTCGCCTCGATGTCGACCTCACGGGTCGAGCTGTGGGACCGCCTGGCCGAGTGCGAGAGCGAGGGGCAGTGGGACCTCGCCACCGGCAACGGGTTCTTCGGTGGGCTGCAGTTCACCGCCGAGTCGTGGGACGGGGTCGGCGGGTCGGGCCTGCCCCACCAGCACACCCGCGAGGAGCAGATCCTGCGCGCCGAGCTGCTCCAGGGCATCCAGGGGTTCGGGGCCTGGCCGGGCTGCGCCGCCCAGCTCGGCCTCGGGTAGCGCCGACGGCGGCGCCGACCCCGTCGGTCAGCCCGCCAGGCGGTGCAGGGCGCCGTCGGTGGTCGCCACGACCACGTCGCACCCACCGGACGTCGGGGCGACCATCACCGGCACGGTGATCGGCGCGCCGACGTCGGCGACCACGTCGACGCGGCCGTCGTCGGGATCGAGCCGCAGCACCCGGCCGTCGCCCGCGCCCTGGTAGAGCCCGCCGGCGCCGAGGGTGGGGCCGGCCGGGGTCGCCTGCCCGGATCGGCGGTAGGGGCCCATGGCCAGGAGGGCCTCGCCGTCGATCTCGGCCCGCCACCGCTCGGCACCCGACCCGGCGTCGAGGCGGTGGACCGTGCCGCGCCCCGTGGTGACGTAGACCGCGCCGTCGGCGACCACCGGGCGCCCGGCCACGAACGCGGCGCCGAGGCGGGCCTTCCAGCGGATCTCGCCCGTGGCCGGATCGAGCTTGTCGACCCGGCTCCCCAGCCGACCGACGACGACCTGCCCGTCGGACGGGTCGACCACGAACGGGGTGGTGGGGCTCCGCAAGCGGATGTCCTCGCCCACCCACCGGGTGGCGCCGGTGGCCGCATCGAGCCCGACGGTGTGCTGCTCGGCGAACGGGAAGCCGGCGAGGAGCACGCCGTCGACCACGACCCCGGTGGCGGGATGGGTGTAGTTCTCGGCGCGGCCCAGGTCGTCGCGCCACCACCGGGTCGACCCGTCGGCCAGGTCGAGCATGGCGAACGCCCGGATCTCGCCCACCACCACGGCACCGTCGGCCACGACCGGCGCGGCGTGCACCCACATCCGCAGGGGGTCGCCCACCTGGCGTCGCCAGCGCTGCGCCCCGGTGGCGGCGTCGAGCACGGCGACGCCACCGTTCACGGTGACCGCCACGACCGACGCGCCGTCGGGGGTGACGGTGACCCCCGCGCGCACCGGCGCGCCGAGCGAGGCCGCCCAGCGCTGCTCGCCGGTGGCGACATCGTGGGCGACCACACCGCCGCGCGCCCGGTCGTCGTCGCTCCACGGGACGACCACCACGGCACCGTCGGGCCGGTCGAGGGTGGCCGGCGCGCCCAGGTGCGCCGTGCCGGGCAACGCGACCGACCACACCGCGCCGGGGATCGGCGCGTGCTCGCGTCGAGCGACGAACGTGGCGCCGCCCAGGCGGTCGCCGCCGCGCACCGCCACCGAGCGGATGGCCAGGTCCTCTCCCTCCCAGCGGAACAGCCGTCCGTGAGCCGGGGCCCAGTCGAAGCTGCCGAAGGTGGCGTTGCCGGTGTTGACGTGCAGCTGCCCGTCGACCCGCACCACCCGCGAGGTGTGCCAGTGGCCGGTGAGCGACCCGACGATCCGCACGTGGGGCGCCGCCGCGGCCGCGCGCTCGAACACCTCGCGGGCCATCTGGTCGTGGGTGGCGAACAGCACCGGGGTGCCCGGGGCGGCGGCGGTGAGGTCGGCGGCGAGCCAGCGCTCCTGGACCTCGGCGTCGAGCCCGAGGCGGTGGCTGAACCAGTCGAGCGCCACGATCCGCAGGCCGCCGTAGGAGAGCGACCACCACCGGGGGCCGACGTGGCGCTCGTAGCGGCGGGTGGTGCCCGCGCCCATCCCGTGGGAGTCGACCGCCACCTCGCCCGGCTCGGGCTCGTGCTGGTGGCCGTAGTGGTCGTGGTTGCCGGGCAGCAGGTGCACCGGGAGCGGGGCGTCGGCGAACGCCTCGTGGAGCAGCGCGAACTCGGCCGCGGTGCCGTGGTCGGTGAGGTCGCCGGTGGCGACCGCGAACCGCACCGGCTCGGCGGCCGCCCCCACCACCTCGTCGACGGCGTGGCGCAGGTCGGCCGGACGGGTGAGGGGCCGGTCGACGACCTGCCCGTCGGCGTCGTAGCCGTAGACGGAGTCCGAGACGGGGATCGTCGCCGGGTCGTCGACCGCGCTCACGTGCAGGTCGGTGAGCTGGGCGAACGTGAACGGCACCGCCTGGGCCACCGGGGCGAGGACGAAGTCGAGCTCGATCCCGTCGTCGGTGGCGGTGGGCCGGAGGGCGTCGCCGGCGCCGACCGCTCCGTCGACGCGGCCGAACCACGCCGGCGTGTCCCATCCCGACGGGCGGCTCACCCACACGAACGGGGTGGCGCCCCCGGCGAGGGCGTAGCGCCCGTCGGCGCCGGTGGTCACGACGGCGTCGCCGTCGCTCACCGCCACGCCGGCGAGCGGGCGCCCGTCGGCCGATCGCACCGTCCCGCTGATCAACATCGCCACCCCCGTCGCTCGCGTCGGGCCGACGCTAGCCACGGCGGTCGGCCACCGGACCAGGCGGGGATGACGAGACGGCGAACCGCCGGTGAACCCTCGCCTCCGGCGCCGTTCGGCATCTCGACGCGCTGGCACCCGTTCGTCGTACGGTCGAGCGATGTCGACCGACGATCTCCACTCCCCCGGGGCGCCGGGCCGCCACGCCGACCGGTTCCGCAACTGCGCCGCCATCATCAACGTCGACGACGTCGCCGCCACCGCGGCCTGGTACACCGACGTGCTCGGCTTCGACCTCGAGCACGGGTGGGGCGATCCGCTGGAGCACGCGTCGATGCGCTGCGGCGCCAGCTCGTTCCACTTCTCGACGGGCCAGCCCACCACACCGCAGACGAGCTACGTCACCGTCTACTGCGACGACGTCGACGCCCTGCACGACGACTACGCCGGCCGCGGCGTCGAGATCGTGATGCCGCTGATGGACGCCCCCTGGGGCGCCCGCACCTTCATGATCAACGACCGCGACGGCCACCTGCTGATGTTCGCGGCGGTCGCCGATCCCGCCGACCACCACGGCAGCTGACCCGTGCGACGATGCGGAGATGCACCCCGAACGACTCGTCGTCGACGGCCTCGGCCGACTCCCGCAGTTCGCCCACGCCACGCTCACCGACGACCTGGTGTTCGTGTCGGGCACGCTCGGCACCGGTGACGGACTGACCCTGGTCGACGGAGGCGTCGGGCCCGAGACCGCCCAGGCGCTGGCCAACGTCGGCCGCATCCTCGACGCCGCCGGCGCCACGTGGGACGACGTCGTGAAGGTCAGCGTCTACCTCGACGACCTCGACGACTTCGCCGCCATGAACGCGGCCTACGACGAGTTCTTCACCGACACGCCGCCGGCGCGCATCACCCTCGGCGGGGTCCGCCTCGCTCTCGGCGCCCGCGTCGAGCTCGAGTGCATCGCCCACCGCCCGTCCCCGACCTCCGTCGCCGGCGGTGCCATCCCTCCGCCCGTCCGCCGCACCGAGGTCGTCGAGCACGACGGCGAGTCGCTCCACGTCGAGGTGGTGGGCGAGGGCGGCGTACCGCTCGTGCTGAGCCACGGCGCCGGCGGCAACCACGCCGTCTGGTTCCAGCAGGTGGCGTCCTTCGCGGCCGACCGCACCGTCGTCACGTGGGACCACCGCGGGTTCGGACGGTCGACCGACCGCGCCGGGCGCAGCGGCCCCGAGGTGGCGGTCGGCGACCTGCTCGCGATCCTCGACCACCTCGGCATCGAGCGCGCCGACCTCGTCGGCCAGTCGATGGGCGGGTGGACGGTGGTGGGCGCCGCGCTGTCGCGACCCGGCCTGGCTCGCAGCCTGGTCCTCGCCGACACCCTCGGCGGGTTCACGTCGGATCCGATCGCCGCTGCCCTCGCCGCACCCCGCCGGGTGGAGGCGGCCCGCCTCGACGCCGGCCGCCTCGGGCTGCACCCCGCGCTCGACACCGGCTTCTCGACCCGCCGACCCGAGCTCGCCCACCTCTACCAGTCGCTCGGCGCGATGGGCTCGGCCGACATGGCGACGATCCTGCCCCGCCTGCTCGCCACCACCCACGAAGCCGCCGAGGCGGCGACCATCACCTGTCCCGTGCTGTGCGTGGTCGGCGACCGCGACCCGCTCTTCCCGCCGGCATCGGTGCGCGCCATGGCCGACCTGCTTCCCGACGCCCGCGTCGTCGAGCTGCCCGGGTGCGGCCACTCGCCCTACTTCGAGGACCCCGAGGCGTGGAACCTGGTGGTGGGCCGCTTCCTCGCCGAGGTCGCCCGCACCCACGCGCGGTAGCGTCCGGCGCCATGGGTGACGTGGCGTGGGACGAGACCGGGTCGGGGCCAGCGCTGGTGCTGGTGCACGGCATCACCGAGGATCGCGGCAGCTGGGACACGCTCCTGCCCCACCTCGCCGACCGGTGGCGCTGCGTCCGCCTCGACCTGCGGGGTCACGGCGCGTCGGCCGACGCCGACGACTACTCGGCACTGGCGATGGCCGGCGACGTCGCCGCGGTGGTGGCCGAGGCCGGCATCGACGAGCCGCCGCTGCTCGTCGGCCACTCCCTCGGTGGGGTCGTCGTCACCGCCTACGCCGCCGGGGCGCCGGTGCGGGGCGTGGTCAACATCGACCAGTCGCTGCGCCTCGGCGACTTCGCCACCGCGCTGCACCCCCTCGCCGACGTGTTGCGCAGCCCCGACTACGTCGCCGCGGTGCTCGGCATCATGGAGGCGCTCGGCACCGACCGGCTGCCGCCCGAGGTCCGCGAGCAGGTCGTGGCCAAGCACGCCGCCGCCCGCCACGACGTGATCCTCGGGGTGTGGTCGATGGTGCTCGACGCCAGCCCCGAGGAGCTCACCGCGGTGGCCGAGGAGCTGCTCGGCGCGGTGCAGGTCACCTACCTCGCCGTCCACGGCTCCGATCCGGGGCCGGGCTACGCCGAGTGGCTTGCCGATCGCGTCTCCGGCGCCACCGTCGAGGTGTGGGACGGCCTGGGCCATCACCCCCACCTGGTGGACCCGGCCCGGTTCGCGGCCCGAGTCGCCGCGTTCGATCCCGCCACGGGCTGATGGCCGCAGCGGCTCCCTTCGTCGCCGACGACGTCGAGGTTCCGCTCGGGTTGACGACCGATCGGTTCCGGCTGGAACCCCTCGGGCCCGAGCACAACGAGCGTGACCACGAGGCGTGGACGTCGAGCATCGCCCACATCCGGGCGACTCCCGGCTTCGCCGGCCGGAGCTGGCCGACCGAGATGTCGGCCGAGCAGAACCGGGCCGACCTCGTGCGCCACGCCGACGACTTCGCGGCGCGAACGGGGTTCACGTACTCGGTGCTCGACGGCGACGACGTGATCGGCTGCGTCTACCTGTACCCGGCCGACGACGGCGAGCACGACGTCGAGGTCCGCTCCTGGGTTCGGGCGAGCCGGGCCGAGCTCGACGTGGCGCTGTGGGAGACCGTGTCGGCGTGGTTGGCCGACGCCTGGCCGTTCCGAGCTCCGTCGTACGAGCCGCGCCACTGAACGCAGGCGCGGCGCGGCTCCTCCCAACTGCGATCACCCGTGTTGTACGTTGGCGTACACATCTGTACGATCGCGCCATGTCGACGATGTCCGTGAGCCAGGCCCGGGCGGCGCTGCCCGAGGTCCTCGACCGGGTGCTCGCCGGTGAGGAGGTGACCATCACCCGCCACGGACAGCCGGTCGCCGTCGTGGTGCGACCCGACGCGTTGCGCGCCCGACGGGCCGACCGCAGCCTCGCCGATGCCGAGCTGCTCCGCGACCTGCTCCAGCAGGCCCGCGCCACGCAGCTCGACGACGCGCCAGCGATGTCCGCCGAGCGCGCCGAGCAGCTCATCGCCGAGGTCGCTGCGTCACGCTCGGTCCGCTGATCTCCGTCGCCGTGGATGCCTTCGACGCCGACGCGCTGATCTATGCCGCCGTGCCCGGCCACCCGCTGGGGCGACGCGTGTGTGCCCTGTTCTCGAACGAGGCGACCGCCGCGACTGCGGGGATCGGCTCGGTGCTGTTGATCCCCGAGCTGCTCACCAAGCCGCTTCGAGACGGCCACGAGACCGAGCTCGTCGCGCTGGCGGCGCTCCTGTCACGGCTCGACCTCCGACCGACGGACGAGGCCACCGCGCGGATCGCCGCATCGCTCGGGGCCGCGTACCGGCTCCGGGCGGCCGACGCCGTGCACCTGGCCACCGCCGTCGCCGCCGGGGCCGATCGGTTCATCACCAACAACGCCGCGGACTTCCCGACGACGATCGCCGAGATCGCCGTCACCTACCCGTCCGAGCTCGACGACCCCTGAGCACGACGTCCCCGTCGGCCGGCGGACCGCACCACTGGACCGCGCTCACACCACGAGCGACCGATGGGCGGTCGTGGGTCCCGAGCGCAGCTCGTCCCAGGCGGCGACGAGCCGGTCGACGGCGGCGTCCATCACGTCGGTGGGCAGCACGACGGTGAGGCGCACGTGGTCGGTGTACGTGCCGTGCACCGCGGTGCGCGAGCCCGGGATGATGGTGACGCCGTGGCGGGCGGCGACGGCGGCCAGCGCGGCGGCGTCGACGCCGGGGACCCGGATCCACGCCGACAGCCCGCCCCGCGCCGGGGCCGTCTCCCACTCCGGCAGGGCCCGGGCCAGCGACGTGGTGAGGTGGGCGTGACCGGCGGCGAGCTGCCGGGCCCGGCCGGCCGCCACCTCGGCGTACGACGGGATCAGCGCGAGCGCGACGTGCTGGTCGATGACCGGCGAGCCGAGGTCGACCGCGAGCCGCCGCTCCACGAGGGCCTCGACCAGCGCCGCCGGGGCGCGCAGCCAGCCGGTGCGCAGACCGCCCCAGAACACCTTGCTCAACGAGCCGACGGTGACGACCGGC
Organism: Acidimicrobiales bacterium; assembly: GCA_035464115.1. GTDB lineage: Bacteria > Actinomycetota > Acidimicrobiia > Acidimicrobiales > SKKL01 > DATHSN01. The sequence goes on from DATHSN010000411.1 coordinate 11,594, forward strand.
GCGTGGCGGTCGAACGTGGCGATCGGCGGCGGGGGCGGGTCCGTCGGGTCGAAGCCG
>DATHSN010000412.1:0-1777 GCA_035464115.1 Acidimicrobiales bacterium
GTCGCGGGCGTTGAGGACGATGCCCTGAACGGCCGGCTCGTGGCGGAGGTCGCTGATGGTGACGTCGACGTGGCGCCAGTCGCCGCCGCGCTCGCGCAGCCGGATCTCGAGGTTGACCTGCTCGAACGGTGAGGCGTCGACCGAGGTCAGCAGCCCCATGGCGTGGCTGACCTCCTCGGGCGGGAGCAGGCGCAGCACGTTGGTGCCGACCAGCTCGTCGGGCCGGAACCCGAGCAGCGGCGCGACCGCCGGGCTGACGTAGGTGAAGAACCCCCGCTCGTCGATGACCGCCACCACGTCGGACGAGCTCTGGACGAGGGCCCGGAAGCGGGCCTCGGAGCGCGCCACGCGCAGCTCGGCCGCCTTGCGGTCGCTGATGTCGCGGGCGGTGATGACCAGCCCGGCGACCTCGGGCTCGTTGCGCAGATCGCTGGCGCTGACCTCGAACCAGCGGTAGGCCCCGTCGCCGTGGAGCAGGCGCACCTCGACCGGGTCGACGGACGTGTTCGACTCGGCCGCCCGCAGCACCGCGTCGAGGCGGGCCCGGTCGAGGCGGTGGACCAGATCGGCCGGCAGCTCGCCCAGGAAGTACGCCTCCGGGCGCCCGAGGACCCGGTTCACCGCCGGACTGGCGAACGTGGCCCGACGGTCGTCGTCGACCACGAGGATGACCTCGGCCGAGTTCTCCACCAGGGCCCGGAAGCGACGCTCGCCCCGGCGCCGGTGCATCTCCTCGGCGAGCGCCGCGCTCTCGAGCGCCAGCGACACCTCGGTGGCGAGGGCCCACAGCGCGACGACGACGGCACGCGCGATGGGGGCGGCGGAGACGACCACGATGGCGCCCCGCAGCTCGCCCCGGGTCACGAGGGGCGCGACCACGATCGACGCCTCGGTCTCGGGCTCGGCCCCCGGGTCGGCATCGAAGGAGCGCAGGCCCTCCAGCGCGATGGCCCGTCGTTGTTCCATCGCCGCGAGGACATCCTTGGGCAGTCCCTCGGCGGCGATGCGGCGACCCACGATCCCCGACGATTGCCGCCCCACCGACGCGGCCACCTCGAACCAACCGTTGGCGTAGTCGAGCACGCTCGCCCGTCCTGCGGGCAGCCCGTTGGTGAGCGCGAGGACGCCCTCCAAGGCCACGAGCGCGGTCTCGTCGCGAGATCCGGCCGCCACCAGCGCCGATCCGGTGTCGCGCAGGACCCGCTCGCGCTCGGCGGCGCGCTCGGTGGCGCGAACCAACGACGCGAGCCGGGCGAGCACGAGGAGCGACAGCACCACGGTGCCGCTGACGACGACCGGGAGGTCGGCCTCCTGGTCGCCGGTGAGCTGCACGACGAGCACGACCGGTGCGGCGAGGAGCGCGGCCGCGAGCATGGCCAGGCGACGACGGGTGAGGTGGGTGGCGACGTGCTCGGGCCGCTCGGTGAGGCGACGCATCGACGGGTGCAGGACCGCGACGCCAGCGAGGAGGTAGGGCACTGGGGCGAGCAACGCGGCCAGGTCGGTGTCGAGACGTCCAGTGGTGTCGAGGGTCGAGAGGGCATCGGCGACGAAGATGACGCCGACGCTGCCAGCCAGGAAGTAGTAGGCGGGAGTGCGCAGGCCAGGGCCGACGGCGAGACGGGTGGTCACCGCGACGAGCGCCATGGTGAGCACCGAGTAGCCCACCGCCAGCTGGCGCTCCAGCATCGAGACGTCGGCATCACGCACGAAGGGCGCGAGGACAGCGGCCCACGCGAAGAGGCCCAGCGCGGAGGCGACGATGAGCGCGTCGATG
>DATHSN010000413.1:0-14055 GCA_035464115.1 Acidimicrobiales bacterium
CGCCGGGCGCACCGACGATTCGCCAGTTCGAGGAAGGTTCGGGGGTCGGGCGCTAGTCGGTGGCCCAGTGCCGGGAGCGCTCGACGGCGCGGCGCCAGGTGGCGTGGGCGGCGTCGGCCGCGGCGCGATCCGACGAGGGCGTCACCTCGAGGTCGAGCGCCCAGTGCGCCTCGAGGTCGTCGAGCGAGCCCCACACCCCCTCGGCCAGCCCCGCCAGGTAGGCGGCGCCGAGCGCGGTGGTCTCCTGGTTGGCCGGTCGGGACACGGTGACGCCCAGCTGGTCGGCCTGGTGGCGCAGCAGCAGGTCCATGACCGAGGCCCCGCCGTCGACGCGCAGCGCCTCGACGCGGCGCCCCGACGCCGAGGCCATGGCCTCGACGACGTCGCGCGTCTGGAACGACATGGCCTCGACGACCGCCCGGGCCAGGTGGGCCCGGGTGGTGCCCCGGGTGATGCCGACGATGGTGCCCCGGGCGTAGGGGTCCCACCACGGCGAGCCGAGACCGGCGAAGGCGGGGACGAGCACCACTCCGCCGGTGTCGTCGACCGACTCGGCCAGGGGCCCCACCTCGGCGGCTTCGGCGATGATGCCCAGCCCGTCGCGCAGCCACTGCACCGCGGCGCCGGTGACGAAGATGGCGCCCTCGAGGGCGTAGTCGGTGCGCACGGTGCCCGGCCCGTCGGGGACCGTGAACGCCACGGTGGTGAGCAGCCCCTCGACCGGGTCGGGGCACTCGGTGCCCACGTTCATGAGCACGAACGAGCCGGTGCCGTAGGTGTTCTTGGTCATGCCCGGGCGCACGCACGCCTGGCCGAACAGGGCGGCCTGCTGGTCGCCGGCGATGCCGCTCACCGCGATGCCGGCCCCGAGCGCGGTGGTGTCGGCGGTGACCCCGAACCGGCCGCTGCTGGGGCGCACCTCGGGCAGGCACGAGGTGGGGATGCCGAACAGATCGACGAGCTCGGGCGACCAGTCGAGGGTGCGCAGGTCGAACAGCAGGGTGCGGCTGGCGTTGGTGGTGTCGGTGACGTGGGCGGCGCCCCCGGTGAGCTTCCACACCAGCCACGAGTCGATCGTGCCGAACGCCAGGTGCTCGTCGGCCTCGACCGCGCCGGTGCGGAGCAGCCACTCGAGCTTGGTGGCCGAGAAGTAGGGATCGAGCACCAGGCCCGTGGTGGCGCGCACGAGCGGCAGGTGGCCGGCGTCGGTGAGCTCGGCGCAGCGGGCCGCGGTGCGCCGGTCCTGCCACACGATGGCGCGGTGGCGGGGCCGGCCGTCGCGCCGGTCCCACACCACCACGGTCTCGCGCTGGTCGGTGATCCCGATGGCCGCGATCGGCCCCGGGACCTGCTCGACCAGGGTGGCGAGCGTGGCCTGCACCGCCTCCCAGATCTCCTCGGGGTCGTGCTCCACCCACCCCGGGCGGGGGAAGTGCTGGGTGAACTCGCGGTACGCCGACGTGATCGGCTGCCCGAGCTCGTCGACGGCGAAGGCGCGGACCCCCGTGGTGCCGGCGTCGATGGCGATGATGACGGCCACGGTCCGGGCCCTCCCTAGTAGAGGAACATGGGCTTGCCGAGCAGGTGGTGCACGTGCGGCCGGTAGGCCTCGGCGTCGTAGAGCTGGTCGACGTCGACCCGCTTGGTGCCGGCCACCGCGGTCTGCATCGGCACCGTGGTGTAGACGCCGTTCTGCAGCGCCACCATCACACCGGTGTGGCCCCGCTGCAGCTGCTGCACCGCCAGCGTGCCGTAGGAGGTGGCCACCATCCGGTCGAGCGAGTCGGGGGCACCCGAGCGCATGAGGTAGGCGAGCTGCTGGTTGAGGATGTCGATGCCGGTGATCTGCTTGAGCGCGTCGCCCACGATCTGGCCGATGCCGCCGAGCTTCTTGTGGCCGTAGGCGTCCTCCTGGCCGTACTCGACGATCTGGCCGCCGAGCATGGTGGCGCCCTCGGAGACGGCGACCACCGCGTAGCGGCTCGGGTTGCCGGCGCGGTCGGCGACGAGCATCTCCGCCAGTCGCTCGATGTCGAACGGGACCTCGCTGATGAGGGCCCGGTCGACGTCGGCCAGGTAGGCCGAGATCAGCGCGGTCTCACCGCTGTTGCGGCCGAACAGCTCGACCACCGCCAGGCGCTCGTGGCTGCCCGCCGCGGTGCGCAGCGCGTTGATGTACTCGACGCTGCGCGTGACCGCCGTGCTGAACCCGATGCAGTAGTCGGTGCCGAACACGTCGTTGTCCATCGTCTTGGGGATGCCGACGATGCGGAACCCCTCCTCGTGGAGCCGCACCGCGAACGACAGCGTGTCGTCGCCGCCGATGGGCACCAGCGCATCGACGCCGAGGTGCTCGAGGACCTCGAGGACGTGCGGCGTGCAGTCGAAGCGGCCCTCGTCGTTGAGCTCGAAGCGCCCCTCGAGGAACGCCGGGAGGTCCTGCTCGCGCACCTTCTGGGGGTTCGTCCGCGAGGTGTGCAGGTGCGTGCCGCCGTAGCGGTCGATGGTGCGCACCGACAGGCTCGACAGCGGCTCGAGCCACTCGTCGGCGGCGTCGGGCTCGTCGCGGTTGTAGTTGAGCAGCCCGCCCCAGCCCTTGCGGATGCCGAGCACCTCCCACCCCTTCACCTCGGCCTGGCGGACGACCGCCTTGATGCAGGGGTTGAGGCCGGGGACGTCGCCGCCGCCGGTGAGGATGCCGATGCGCATCAGGTGTTCTCCTGGGGGTGTGTGGCCCGCTGGTGGGCGAGCCGATGGGTGATGTCGCGCAGGTCCATCCACCACTGGACCTTGGGGCGCTGGTGCTCGTGGTCGACGAGCCGGTCGAAGTCCTCGAACCCGGTGAAGCGCACGTGACCCTCGGAGATGCCGATGAACTCCGCCGGGGGATCGGGCCGGCTCATGGCCTCGATCAGGCGGTCGACGCTGCGCGACGCGAGTCGGGTGGCGAGGATGCGGTCGAACGGCGATGGGTCGCCGCCCTGCTGCTGGTGGCCGAGGATCGCCTGGCGCACCGAGAACAGGTCGCCGCCCTCTTCTTCGAGCAGGTCGCGGATGAAGCCGGTGGTGTAGACCTTGCTCGCTCGCTCGTTGCGCATGATCAGGCTCAGGCGGCTGCCGCTCTCGAAGCGCTCGATCATGGCGGCGAGCTCCTCTTGGAGCACGGCGAGGCTCACGCCGGTCTCGTTCAACAGCACCCGTTCGGCCCCCGAGGCCAGGCCGCCCATCAGCGCGAGGTAGCCGCAGTAGCGGCCCATGACCTCGACGACGAAGCAGCGCCCCGACGCGGTGGCCGACTGCTTGATGCGGTCGACTGCCTCGATGATGTTGTTCAGCGCGGTGTCGGCCCCGATGCTCGACTCCGACCCCGGCAGGTTGTTGTCGATCGACGCCGGTAGGCAGAGGATCGGCAGCTCGAAGGCGGGGAAGTTGCGGCGCTCGCTGAAGAGTCGGTGGCAGCCCACGTAGCCCGACCAGCCCCCGATCATCCACAGGGCGTCGATCTTCTGCTGCTCGATGGTGCGGGCGATGTTGTAGAGATCGGGTCCCTCGAGCTCGGTGCGGGTGACGCCCAGCTCGGCGCCACCGTGCGACGCCCACCCGGCGACGCTCATCCAGTCGAGCTCGACCAGGTCGGGCTCGATGAGCCCCTCGAAGCCGTTGCGGACCCCCAGCACCTGGTGGCCGCGGTCGATGAGGAGGCGGGTGGCGACCCGCACGGTGGGGTTCATCCCCGCGGCCGGCGCTCCCGAGTGCACGATGGCGACCCGCTTGCTCGTGGTCGGGTCGAACGGTGCCGACGGCTCGAGGCGGGTGAGGGTCTTGAGGATCTCGAAGCTCTCGCGGAAGCTCCCGCCGCGCAGCTCGAGGGCCCGCGCGTAGTCCCCCTCGGCCATGGCGTCGGCGATGGCATGGGTGGCCTCGACCGCTTGCATGAGCGGCACCTTGGTGACCCGGTTGTTGCGCAAGCCGATGAGCTGCGGCTCGCTGTCGGCGGTGGCGTCGAGCACCTCGCCGACCGCGGCGGCGCCGAGGATGGTGCTCATGTAGCGGTCGAAGGCGGTGGGGGCGCCACCGCGCTGGACGTGGCCGAGCACCGTCACGCGGGTGTCCTCGCCGAGCTCGGCCTCGAGCAGCCCGCGGATCTGCTCGCTCGTGATCGGCCGACCGGCCTCGTCGACCGCGCCCTCGGAGACCACCACGATGCTGTCGCGCCGCCCGAGGCGGCGTCCCCGGCTGAGCGCCTCGGTCATCTGGCGCTCCCACCCCGGCTTGGGTGGCGACTCGGGGATGAACACCCAGTCGGCCCCGCCGGCGATGGCGCCCCGCAGCGCCAGGTAGCCGCACCGCCGACCCATGACCTCGATGACGAACGAGCGCTGGTGGCTCGCCGCGGTGGCGCCGATGGCGTCGATGGCCTCGATGATGCGGTGCAGCGCGCTGTCGGCGCCGATGGTCATGTCGGTGCCGCGCATGTCGTTGTCGATCGATCCAACGAGGCCGACCACGTGCAGCACCGGGTGCGCGGCCGCAGCGTCGGCGGTGATCTCACCGGACTCGACGAGCTCGGCCAGCAGGCCCGGCCACTCCTCGCGGAACATGTTGGCGCCGGTGAGGCTGCCGTCGCCGCCGATGACGACCAGCCGGTCGATGCCGACCTCGAGCAGGTTGGCGGCGGCCCGCAGCCGGCCCTCGCGCTCGCGGAACTCGGCGCTGCGGGCCGTGCCGATGACCGTGCCCCCGAGCTGGAGGATGCCGCTCACGTCCTCCCACCGCAGCGGGAAGATGTTGTCGCCGCCGGCGACCATGCCGGCGTAGCCCTCGCTGATCGCGAACACATCGACGCCTTCGGAGAGCGCGGTGCGGGTGACGGCGCGGATGGCGGCGTTCATCCCCTGGGCGTCGCCGCCGCTGGTGAGGACTCCGATGCGGGTGCTGTGGTGCATGGCCTGCCTGGCGTCGGGGGGTGGACGTCGGGGCGAGGCTAACCCGTCGACGGATCCGGGTTCGGAACGATGCCCGACGGCTCGGGCACCGTCGGCGCGGTCGTGGTGGTGGAGCTGGTGGTCGTGGTGGCGACGCGGTTCGGATCGAAGCTGGGGAAGTCGTCCTTGGTGACCGGACGGGTCTGGCTGCCCCCCTCGTCGACCGGCACCGGCTGGATCGCGCCGTCGATCTCGAAGCGGACCGAGCGCACGGTGGCCAGCTGGGTCGCGGTGTAGACGATCTGGGCGATGGCGCGCACCAGCTCGGTGCTCTCGATGTCGAACACGGCGTCGTTGAGCGCCACCGTGAGGATGCCGGTGGCCTCGTCGAGCGAGGTGCCGACCACCTCGACGTCGGGTGGGATGGCCGAGCTCTTGCCCTCCTCGGTGGTGCCCTCGAACAGCTCGCGCAACACGTCGGACGGGGTGGTGGGCGTGCGGATCTGGCGTTGCTCGGCTCGGAGCAGGTCGTCGGCGTCGAAGAAGAACAGGTTCACCGGCAGGGTCCGCAGCGGCAGGGTGGTCGAGGTGGTGCTCGACGGCGCCGGTTCGAGCAGCTGGGCGGGCACGTTGTCGACCGCGAGCAGGTCGGGGCTGTCGTCGCTCGGCAGCGCGCAGCCCCCGGCGACGAGCGCCGCGACGACGAGGACGACCAGCGCCCGGGTCCGGGCCCCGGTCACGCCGTCACCGCTTCGTCGAGGAGCTCGGGCAGCTCGACGAGCGGGAGCTCGACGACGAAGCGCGCCCCCGAGCGACCGTCGAGCCGGCTCTCGACGCGCGCGGTGCCACCGTGGAGGCGCACGTGCTCGGCCACGAGCGACAAGCCGAGCCCGACGCCGGAGTCGCTGCCGCGCGTCCCGGCCGTGGCGCCACCCCGCGAGAAGCGATCGAAGATCCGAGCCCGGTCCTCGTCGGGGACGCCCGGGCCCTCGTCCTCCACCGCGACCTCGACCACGTCGCCCGTGCGGCGCACCGTCACCGCGGTGGCGCCGCCGGCGTACTTCGAGGCGTTGTCGATGAGGTTGGCGATCACGCGGGCGAGGCGGCGCTTGTCGATGTCGACGAACAGGGTTTCCTCGTCGGGGTCGACGATCACGGGAACGTTCGCATCGACGGAGATCCGCACCGCCTGGCGGATGAACTCCGCGGCATCGACGGTGTCGACGTCGAGGTGGGCCGCCCCCGAGTCGAAGCGGGAGATCTCGAGCAGGTCGGCGACCAGCTTCTGGAACCGGGTCACGTCGTCGACCAACAGGTCGAGCGCGGCCTGGGAGCGCTCGGGCATCTCGTCGCGCCGGGTCTGGAGGACCTCGATGGAGGCCGCGAGGGTCATGAGCGGCGACCGCAGCTCGTGGCTGACGTCGGAGGCGAACCGGGCGTCGCGCTCGATGCGGTCCTGGAGGGCGGTGGCCATCTCGTTGAACGACGAGACCAGGGCCTCGAGGTCGGGGTCCTCGCTGCCGTCGAGCCGGGTGTCGAGGCGACCACCGGCGATCGCCCGCGCCGCCAGGCCCACGTCGGCGAGCGGCAGGAGCGTGCGCCGCGACGCCCACCAGCCCAGGGCGGCGCCGGCCACCGCGGTGACGGCTGACGCGGCCACGAGGTAGACGGCGAGGACGTTGAGGGAGTCCTCGAGATCGGTGAGCGAGACGATCTCGTAGTACTCGGCGCCGATCGCGGGGATGGGGACACCGACCGCGAGCACCGGCTCGTTGTCCTTGCGGTAGCTCATGGTGGCCGGGCTGCCGTCCTCGACGGTGGTGCGCATCGACAGCGGCAGGTCCTGGACCGAGAAGCGCAGGCTGGACGGCACCGCCCCCTGCTCCGGGGTGACGAGCAGCAGGCTGGCCCCGCTCGGGGTGGCCAGCGACGACAGCAGGTCGTTGAGGTCGACGCCCGAGCCGGCGTTGAGCAACCGGTTGCGCACGATGTTGGCGTTGCCGTAGAGCCGGCTGACCGCGAGCGTCTCGCGCTGGTCGAGCTGGTTCTGGCGGGTGAACGCCCACGTCGAGCCCGACAGCAGCACCGACAGCAAGAGGCTGCCCAGCGCGAAGGCGAGGGTGATCCGGGCGCGCAGACCCAGGCGTCGGGGGCGGATCCTCACGGCACGAGCCTACGGGCGCGGCACGGAGCGACGCGGTCAGCCCTGGAGCTTGTAGCCGAGGCCGCGGACGGTGACCACGTGGCGGGGGTTGGCGGGGTCGGGCTCGACCTTGGTGCGCAGCCGCCGGACGTGGACGTCGACGAGGCGCCCGTCGCCGAAGTAGCCGTAGCCCCAGACCCGCTCGAGCAGCACCTCGCGGCTGAAGACCCGCCCCGGGCTCGACGCGAGCTCGACGAGCAGGCGGAACTCGGTCTTGGTGAGGTGGGCCGGCTCGCCGGCCACGGTGACGACGCCCTCGTCGGGGATGATCTCGAGGTCGCCGAAGCGCAGGTGGGTGGTGCTCGGGTCGGTGGAGCGGACCCGGCGCAGCAGGGCGCGGATGCGCGCCGACAGCTCCTTGGGGGCGAACGGCTTGGTGAGGTAGTCGTCGGCGCCCGCCTCGAGTCCGGCCACCACGTCGTGGGTGTCGGCGCGGGCGGTGACCATCACGATGGGCACGTCGCTGTTGCGCCGGATCGACCGGCAGACCTCGAAGCCGTCGATGCCGGGGAGCATGATGTCGATGAGCACGACGTCGGCGGGGTCGCGCTGGAACGACGAGAGGGCGTCCTCGCCGTTGTCGGCCTCCTCGACGATCCAGCCCTCGTCCTCGAGCGCGAGCTTCACCGCGGCACGGATGCGCTCATCGTCCTCGACGGTCAGGATCCTCGTTCCCACGAAGGGAATGGTGCCTCATCGGAGGCCTCGACGGTGGCACCTTCGCCCGACGCCCCTCCCACGGCCGCTCGCGACACCCGTCGCGGGCGTCCGTCCGGGGCGGTCAGGCCGCGCCGGCGCCGGCGCGGCGCAGCAGCGCGGCGAGCTCGTCGAAGATGCCCGCCGGGGCGGCCAGGGCGAACTCGCTCGACGGCGGACCGCCGTCGAGATCGCCGACGCGCAGCCCGGCCTCGGCGGCCACCAACCAGCCCGCGGCGAAGTCCCAGGGGTTGAGCCCCCGCTCGTAGAAGGCGTCGACCCGACCGCAGGCGGCCGAGCACAGGTCGACCGCGGCGCCGCCCATGCGGCGGATGTCGCGCACCTCGGGCAGCACGTGGGTGAGCACCTCGGCCTGGAGGCGGCGTCGCTCCGGGAGGTACGAGAAGCCGGTGGCGACGAGGGCGAGGTCGAGGCGGTCGAGGCCGGTGCCCCTGATCGGCGCGTGGTTGCGGCGGGCGCCGCCGCCCCGGGTGGCGGTGAACAGGTCGTCGTGGAGCGGGTCGGCGACGACGCCGACGATGGGCTCGCCGTCGACGAGGGCGGCGATCGACACCCCGAACCCCGAGTGGCCGTAGACGAAGTTGGTGGTGCCGTCGATGGGGTCGACGACCCACTCGATGCCCGAGGTGCCGACCACCTCGGTGCCCTCCTCGCCCCGGATCCCGTCGTGGGGGCGATCGCGGAGCAGCCCCTCGACGATCAGGCGCTCCGAGGCCTCGTCGGCGTCGGTGACCAGGTCGGTGAGGCTCGTCTTGGTCGACGAGCGCACGCCGCCCTGGGTGAGCGCGTCGAGCAGCAGCTCGGCGGCACCGAGCGCGAGCCGCTCGGCGAGCGAGAGCAGGGGGTCGAGGTCGTCCACCGCGTCACCGTAGGGCACGGCCCCACGCCGTCGCCCGGGCGACGGACCGGGATCAGCCGCGCGGGGCCGGCCCGCGCCGTTGGCGCTCGTCGATCGTGCGCCACTCGGTCATGGCCCGCAGGGTGAGCACCGCCACGATGGCCACGCCACCAGCCGCGATGACCGCGCCGATGAGCGCGCCGACGCCGGCCAGCGCCGTGCACCCGTCGTCGCACTGCAGGTCGGTGACCGCCCACCCGATCAACCCGCCGCAGGCGCCGGCGACCACGATGGCGGCGAACGCCAGCACGCGCGCGAGCGTCGAGGGCACGGCGGCGCCGGAGCTGGCGGGGCTCGAGCCGGCGGGGCCGCGGGGCTCGGGGGAGGGGGTGGCCGCGTCGGGCATGGCCCACCATGGTACGGGACCGCCCCTAGTGTCCCCGTCGTGCGGACCCTGGTCGTCGTGCCCACCTACAACGAGGCCGAGAACGTCGACGAGGTGCTGCGGCGCCTGCGGTCGGCGGTGCCCGGCGCCGACGTCCTCGTCGTCGACGACGCGAGCCCCGACGGGACCGCCGAGCGGGCCGAGGCGGTGGGCGCCGAGCTGGGGTCGGTGCAGGTGCTGCGCCGCGCCGGCAAGAGCGGGCTCGGGTCGGCGTATCGCGCCGGGTTCGCCCGCGGCCTCGCCGAGGGCTACGAGGTCCTGGTCGAGATGGACGCCGACCTGTCGCACGACCCCGCGGCGTTGCCCTCGCTGCTGTCGGCGGTCGAGGACGGCGCCGACCTCGCCATCGGCTCGCGCTACGTCCCGGGCGGCGCCATCCCCACCTGGTCGCTGCGGCGCCTGCTGCTGTCGCGGTGGGGCAACCGCTACGCGTCGATCGTGCTCGGGCTCGGTGTCCGCGACGCCACCTCCGGCTATCGCGCCTATCGGGCCGAGCTGCTCGCCCAGGTGCCCCTCGACGAGGTCCAGGCCGACGGCTACGGCTTCCAGATCGAGATGGCGTACCGGGTGCGGCGCCTCGGCGGCACCATCGTCGAGCTGCCCATCTCGTTCAGCGACCGGCTGCGGGGCACCTCGAAGATGTCGGGTCGGATCATCGTCGAGGCGCTTCTGCTCGTCACGTGGTGGGGGCTGCGCGACCGGGTGCTGCGACGCGGTCGCTGACCGCGTTCGGTGCGCCGCGTGAGGTCGGGCCGAACGACTCCTTCACTCTGGGTGCTCGAGGGTCGATACTGGTGACGTGAGCGATCCAGGCGACCCCACCGCGACTGCTGTCGATCTGGGAGCGATCCCCACGGCGCGGCTGGCGTACCACCTGCGCGCCGCCCGCCAGCGATCGGCGCTCGCGCTCGACGATCTGGCTGCTCGTCCCGGCCACTCGTTCGGTGTCGACCTGCTCACCCGGGTCGAGGTCGCCGACATCGACCTCACCGACGGCCAGGTGCGCGAGCTGCTCGACCTCTACGGCGTCGACCCCCGCGACGTGGCCCCGGAGCGGTCGCGCCTGGTCATCGACCTCGAGGCCGGCACGGTCGCGTCGGGTCCCCACGTGGCCGACGTCCCCGGGGGCGCCGACCCCGACGAGGTCCTCAACCGGTACCTGGCGCTGGTGTACGAGATGCGCGGCCTGGCCACCGGCACCCCGGTCCCGCTGCGCGCCCTCGACCTCGACGTGCTGTCGCGGGCCCTCGAGATCCCGCCCGCCACCATCGAGGCACGCCTCACCATCTTGATGGCGTCGCCGTCGCCCGTGGTGGCCGAGATGCGCCGGAGCCTGCGGCGCCGGCTGCTCGTGCCCGCGGTCGGCGCGGTGGTCGCCGTCACCGCCGCCGGGTTGCTCATCCTGCTGCCCGGCTCCGACGCCGACACGGCCGTGGGCCCCACCCTGGGGGCCCGCATCGCCGTCGACGCCAGCACCGCGCTCACCCAGGCCACCGCCGGCGCCGCCGACCAGCCGGCGCCCCCGGTGCCCCAGGTCGCGCCGGCGCCGCCCGAGGTGGCGCCCGCGCCGCCCGAGGTGGCGCCCCCGGCGCTCGAGGTGGCGCCCCCGGGGGCCGACGACCCTGTCATCTCCGACGCTCCGCTGGTGGTGGAGAACCCGGCCGTGGCCGAGGCCCCGGCGCCCCAGCCGGCGCCCCAGCCCGCCCCGCCGGGGGCCGACGACCCGGTGATCACCGACGACCCGCTCGTGGTCGAGAACGACACCGTGGAGGTGGCCCCACCGGGGGCCGACGATCCGGTGATCTCCGAGGAGCCGCTGGTGGTCGAGAACGACGCCGCGGAGGACCCGGCGCCGTAGCGCACCGCTCGCACCGCCTCCGCTACGTTCGCCCCGAGCGAACCGAGGAGGCCCATGTCCCCGCAGCCGCGCCACGCGCCCGAGATCACGTTGTCGGTCGGCAGGCTCCGGGGGGCCCTCGACGACGGCGTGGCCGCCTACCGGGGGATCCCCTACGCGGCACCACCGGTCGGCGCGGCGCGCTTCGCCCCGCCCCGCCCGGCCGCGCCGTGGGACGGCGTGCGCGATGCCACCGAGTTCGCCACCGCCGCACCCCAGAACAGCTCGCCGCTGATGCGGCCCGAGCCCACCTCGGAGGACTGCCTGGCGCTCAACGTGTGGACGCCCGACATCACCGGCTCCGCGCCGGTGATGGTCTGGATCCACGGCGGCGGCTTCACCACCGGGTCGGGGTCGTCGTCGCTCTACCGCGGGGCGGCGCTGGCCCGCCGGGGCGTCGTGGTGGTCACGCTCAACTACCGGCTGGGCGCGCTCGGGTTCCTCCACCTCGCCGACCTGGGCGGTGAGGCCTGGGCCGGCTCGGGCAACCTCGGGCTGCTCGACCAGGTGGCGGCGCTCGACTGGGTGGCCGAGCACATCGGCGCCTTCGGGGGCGACCCCGACCGCGTCACGGTCTTCGGCGAGTCGGCCGGGGCCATGAGCGTCGGCGCGCTGCTCGCCGTGCCGGCCGCCACCCGACGGTTCGGTCGGGCCATCCTGCAGAGCGGCGCCCAGGCCCACGTCCACGAGCCGGCCGCCGCCTCCGAGGTGGCGCGCCGCCTGCTGGCTGCGGTCGACGTCGATCCCGGCGATCTCGACGCGCTGCGCGACGTGCCGGTCGAGCGCCTCCTCGGCGCCCAGGCCGCGGTGGCGGCCGAGACCGGCGGGTCGGGGCTCCCGTTCCAGCCGGTGGTCGACGGCACCGTGCTCGTCGGCCACCCCGCCGATGCGGTGGCCGCCGGCGCCGCGGCGGGCATCGACCTGCTCGTCGGCACCACCCTCGAGGAGACCCGCCTGTGGACCGTCATGGGTGGCGAGAGCCCCGAGATGGCCGAGGACCACCTCGTCGCCCGCTTCGACCGGGCGCTCGGCGAGGCCGGGATCGACGGCCACGAGGCCCTGGCCGTGTACCGCCAGCGCCTGGCCGGCGCGCCCGCCGCCGACGTCGCCACCGCGCTCAGCACCGACCAGGTCTTCCGGGCCCCCGCCATCCGCCTGCTCGAGCGCCAGGCGCCCCACGCGCAGGTGTGGTCGTACCTGTTCACCCGGCGCAGCACCGCCCACGGCGGCGTCCTCGGGTCGTGCCACGCGCTCGAGCTCCCGTTCGTGTTCGACACCCTCGACGCCGACGGGATGCGCGGCTTCGTCGGCGAGCGCACCGCGGCGGTGCGGGCCCTCGCCGCGGCCATGGCCGACGCCTGGGTGGCGTTCGCCACCGCGGGCGACCCGTCGACGCCCGCCCTCGGCACCTGGCCGCCCTACGCACCGTCGCAGCGGTCCACCATGGTCCTCGACGTCGACCCCCGGGTCGAGGACGACCCGCTCGCCGCCGAGCGCGAGCTCTGGGCGCGGGTCGGCGGCCGATGAACCTCGTCGAGCCCGGCGCCGCGGTCGAGGTCCTCGAGTTCGCGGTGGAGCCGCACCTGCGCGACCGCTGGCTCGAGGTCGAGCGCGACACCTGGACCGAGTTCCTCCGCCGCCAGCCCGGCTTCGTGCACAAGCAGGTGTGGCTCGACCCCATCGACGAGTCGCGGGTCACGGTCGTCATCTGGTGGGCGTCGCGCGCGCAGTGGAAGCAGATCACGCCCGAGCAGGTCGCCGCGGTCGACGCCGAGATGGGGGAGTGGTTCCGCGACAGCGCGCTGCGCGAGCACGTCGTGCGCTCGACGTGGGGACCCTCCGGGTCCGTGCGGTGAGCGACCCGCCGCGCCGCTGGGTGGTGGGTGCCGGGGTGATCCTCGGCCCCGACGGGCTGTTGCTCGTGCGCAACCTCCGCCGCGACGGTCGCCACGACTGGTCGCCTCCCGGTGGCGTCATCGACGAGGGCGAGACCGTGCTCGACGGGTTGACCCGCGAGGTGCGCGAGGAGACCGGGCTGCGCGTCACCCGGTGGGTCGGCCCTCTCTACCGGGTCGAGACCACCGCGCCGGGCCTGGGATGGCACCTGCGGGCCGAGATCCACCTGGCGGTGGGATGGGAGGGCCGGCTCGGCCCGGTCGACGACCCCGACGGCATCGTGGTCGAGGCCCGCTTCGTCGACCCCCTGCGCTGCGGTGAGCACCTCGTCGGCGGGCA
Organism: Acidimicrobiales bacterium; assembly: GCA_035464115.1. GTDB lineage: Bacteria > Actinomycetota > Acidimicrobiia > Acidimicrobiales > SKKL01 > DATHSN01. The sequence continues at coordinate 13,261 of DATHSN010000413.1, forward strand.
CCCGTGGGTGGGCGAGCCCCTCCTCGAGTGGCTCGACCAGCGCTGGGACGTCCCCCGCACCTTCGCCTACCACGTCGAGGGGCGCCGACCCGGCGAGCTGGTCGTCACCCGCACGTGACCGCCACCGGACCGCACGGGCCGCCCCGCGGCGCCGGTCCCGGCATCACCATCCTGCACGTCGACATGGACGCGTTCTACGTGTCGGTCGAGCTCCGTCGGCGCCCCGAGCTGGTGGGTCGACCGGTGGTCGTCGGTGGCACCGGCGACCGCGGCGTCGTCGCCGCCGCCTCCTACGAGGCGCGGGCCCACGGGGTGCACTCGGCGATGCCGTCGGTGCGGGCCCGTCGCCTGTGCCCCCACGCGGTGTTCCTCGCCGGCGATCACGCCCTCTACGCCGAGGTCAGCGCCCGGGTGATGGCGCGCTGTCGCGCCGTCACCCCGCTGGTCGAGCCGATCTCGCTCGACGAGGCGTTCCTCGACGTCACCTCGGTGCGGCGCCTGCACGGCGAGCCGGTCGCCATCGCCCACCGGCTGCGGCGCGAGCTGGCCGACGCCGAGGGCCTGGGCGCCTCGGTGGGGGTGGCGCCGTCGAAGTTCCTCGCCAAGCTGGCGTCGGAGGCGGCCAAGCCGCGGGCGGCGCCGTCGGGCACCCGCCCGGGTGCCGGGGTGGTCGTCGTCGCGCCGGGCGAGGAGCTGGCCTTCCTGCACCCCCGGCCGGTGCGGGTGCTGTGGGGGGTGGGCCCCGCCACCCTCGCCCGCCTCGAGCGCCTCGGTGTGCGCACCGTGGGCGATCTC
>DATHSN010000414.1:0-9371 GCA_035464115.1 Acidimicrobiales bacterium
GTCGCCAGGCCTCCACGAGCGACTCGACGCATGTGCACACCTCCGGCTGCGCCCTCGGACCGCGGGCGGTTCGTGACGACATCGGCACGCTCGACCGTCCGATGAGGAACCGGGGCCGGTCACGCGGAGGCGGTGGACGACACACCCGACGCCTCGCGGCGACGGGCGCGAGAGCGCCCCCGGCGGCGGTGCCGTCGGGGGCGCTCCCTCGGTGTGTCACGTCTCGGTGCGCTCCGGTCGTGGGGCGCACCCCGTCGAGCCGAACCGGACGCGATCGTGCCCTACAGCTCCTGGGCGCAGAACACCTCGCCGGCCTCGAAGCGGCCGCCGCAGGTGTCGCCGAACTCCTCGTACTCGGACCCGATCGGCGACTGGAAGAACAGGTCGTCGCACGCCTGGCCGTCGCCGCCCTCGCAGGCGTCCCACAGGGCGTCGAGCTCGGGGTCGTCGCCGTAGCTCTGGGCGTCGCTGTCGATGCCGCCGCCCTCGCCCTCGCCGAGGTCGCCGAAGATGTCGACGTCGCACTCCTCGAACGCGGCGAACACGGCCACGCCCTGCTCGTCGGTGAACTCGGCGCCCTCGTCGTCCGTGGCGATCGCCCGCAGCCCGTCGAGGCCCAGCTCGTCGAGCAGGCTGTCGAGCACACAGCCGGCCTGGTCCTCGCTGAGGCCGCTGTCGGCGGTGAGCTCGGCGATCAGCTCGCCGCGCTCGGAGGACGAGAGGCCACCGTCGTCGTCGTCGCCGCACGCGGCGAGCACCAGCGCCATCACGGCGAGGCCGGCCATCAGGGTTCGGCGGGCGCTCCGACGGCGAGGCGCGGGGTGGACGGTGCTCGGGTCGGCGGGATCGATCATCGGGGGTGTCCTCCGGTTGGTTCGAGAGATCTCATTCTGGTCGGCCACACGGGGTGCCACGTGAACCCGAGGGCGCGGGCGTCCAGGGGGACCACCGTCCATGACGTCGCCGAACGGCGAGGGTTACGGTTCGCGACGATGAGCGCCGACCCCGCCGATCGCTTCTACGGCGAGCTCGCGGCGTGGTGGCCGCTGATCTCGCCGCTCGACGACTACGTCGAGGAGGCCGCCTACGTCGAGCGGCTGCTCCTCGCCCACCCGCGACCGGTGCGCCAGATGCTCGAGCTGGGCAGCGGCGGCGGCCACATGGCCCACCACCTGCGCCGGTTCGACCTCACGCTCAGCGACCTGTCGGCGCAGATGGTGGCGGTGTCGCAGGCCCTGAACCCCGGGTGCGAGCACGTGGTGGCCGACATGCGGACGATGCGGCTCGGTCGTCGCTTCGACGCCGTGCTCGTCCACGACGCCATCGAGTACATGACCACCGAGGCGGACCTGCTCGCCGCGCTGACGACCGCGTTCGAGCACCTCCACCCCGGTGGGCTCGCGGTGGTGATGCCCGACGCCACCGCCGAGATCTTCGAGCCGTCCGACGACGTCGGCGGATCCGATGGGCCCGACCGGGGGGTGCGGCTCCTCGAGTGGACCCGCGCCCCCGACGCCGCCGACGGCGCGGTCCGCACCGACTACGTGTTCGTGCTGCGGCGCGGCGACGACGTCGAGGTGGTCCACGAGACCCACCGCACCGGCGTGTTCTCCCGCGCCACGTGGTCGCGGCTGCTCGCCGAGGCCGGGTTCGACGCCCGGCGCGTGGTGGAGGAGACCACCGAGGCCCGCACGCCCCGCGACGTGTTCCTCGCCGTCCGCCCGCCGGGGCCCTGACTACCCGAGGGCGACCAGTGCGGCGGCGGCGATCTGGTCGGGGAGCAGGCCGAAGATCTCGTAGAGCTCCTCGACCGAGCCCGACTGGCCGAACTCGTCGACGCCGACGGTGACCACCCGCTGTCCGAACACCGACCCGAGCCACGCCATGGCGTGGGTGGTGGCGTCGTGGACGGTGACGATCGGTGCCTCGCGCTGCGCCGGGCCCATGAGCTCCGCGAGGTGGAACCCGTCGGCGGCTGCCCGAGCCGTGCGGGTGGCGGACCGCTGGGCGTCGCGCCAGCCGCGGTAGAGCCGGTCGAGGCTGGTGACGTCGACGACCCGGGCCGCCACGCCCTCGTCGGCGAGCCGGTCGGCGGCGGTCAGCACCTCGGGCAGCACCGGTCCGCTGGCCGCGAGGTGCACCAGCGGCCGGGTGAGGTCGCGCTCGGCCTCGCGCAGCACGTAACCGCCGGCGAGGACCTGCCGGCGCAGCTCGTCGTCGCCGAGGCGGGCCGCGGCGGCCGCGAACGGCCCCTGGTCGAGCGGGCGGGTCGACAGCCGCAGGTACAGCGACGAGCCGTCGGGCCGGGCGAGACCGGCCAGCCCGTCGCACAGCAGCCAGTCGACCGCCTGGGCGTAGGCCGGCTCGCAGTAGGTGAGCCCGGGCAGGCCGAGGCCGATCGACGGGGTGATCGTGCTCTGGTGGGCCCCGCCCTCGGGGGCCAGGGTGATCCCGGCCGGGGTGCCGACCACCACGAACCGGGCGTCGTTGTAGAGGGCGTAGATGAGCGCGTCGAGGCCCCGGCACACGAACGGGTCGTAGACGGTGCCGACGGGGAGCAGCTGCTCGCCGTGGTGGTGGTGGGCGAGGCCCAGCGCGCCGAGCAGGAGGAACAGGTTCATCTCGGAGATGCCGAGCTCGAGGTGGCGACCCGACGGCCCCTGCTGCCAGCGCAGCAGCCGGCCCTCGCCCAACAGGTCGGGCTGCTCCTCGGCGGCGAACACGCCGACCTTGTTGATCCAGCCGCCGAGGTTGGTCGAGATCGACACGTCGGGCGACGTGGTGACGATGCGGTGCCCGTCGGGCGCGTCGGCCAGGGCGGTGAGCACCCGCCCGAGGGTCTCCTGGCTCGACACCGCCCGCGCCGTCGACGGTCGGGTCTCGATGGGCAGGTCGACCGGGGGGCGCGGGACCGGCGGCGGGTTGTTGAGCTCGCCACCCACCTCGGCGCAGCGGCGACCCTCGGGGGAGTCGGGGTCGAAGCGGTCCCACTCGGTGTCGGGCGTGAGGCCCACCGCGGCGCGCAGCTCGTCGATCTGGGTGGGGGTGAGCAGCGCGGCGTGGTTCAGCGGGTCGCCGGCGATGGGCAGGCCCCAGCCCTTGACCGTGTAGGCGAAGACGATGCTCGGCCGGTCGGTGACGGCGTCGCACTCGCGGTACGACTCGACGAGCAGCCGCAGGTCGTGGCCGCCCAGGTTGGTGACCAGCTCGCGCAGCTCGTCGTCGGACAGCGGGTCGCACAGCGCCACCAGCTCGTCGGGGGCACCGTCGAGGAACCGGGCGCGCAGGTCGGCGCCGCGCAGGCCGAACAGGCTCTGGTAGCGCTCGTTGGGCATGTCGTCGATGTGGCGGCGCAGCGCCTCGCCGCCGGGGCGGGCGAAGGCGTCCTGGAGGCGGTGGCCGTACTTGGCCTCGACCACGTGCCACCCGGCGCTGGCGAACTGCTCCATCAGGGCCCGGATCTTCATGCCCGGCACGACCCGGTCGAGGCTCTGGCGGTTCACGTCGACGACGATCATCACGTCGCCGAGGCCGGCGAGGGCCGGGTCGGCGATGGCCTCCCAGATGTTGCCCTCGTCGAGCTCGGCGTCGCCGACCAGGGCGACGAAGCGGGGGCGCTCGCCGGGGCGGTCGCCGTAGTGGGCGTCGACGTAGCGACGCGCCGCCGAGGCGAACACCGGCGCCACCGCGCCGAGGCCGACCGAGCCGGTGGAGAAGTCCGACACGTCGGGATCCTTGGTGCGCGACGGGTAGGCCTGCAGCCCGTCCCGCTGGCGGAGCGTGGTGAGGTACGACCGGTCGAGCTCCCCGGTCAGGTACTTGATGGCGTGGTAGACGGGCGACGCGTGGGGCTTGACCGCCACCTTGTCGGCGCCGCTCAGGTGGTCGAACCACAACGCGGTCATGATCGAGACGATGGACGCCGAGCTGGCCTGGTGCCCGCCGACCTTCACCCCACTCGGGTTGGGCCGGTCGTGGTTGGCGGTGTCGACGATGCGCGCCGCCAGCCACAGCACCCGCGCCTGGATCCGCTCGAGCACGTCGGTGTCCATGACGGCGAGCGTAGGTCGCGTGTCGCCGACGGTCGTCGGACCGTGCCCGCTCAGGGGCGGGCGCCGAAGGATTCGTAGGGGACGCCGCGGGCCTCGGCGGCGGCCCGGCCCTGGCGGTACTGGAAGTCGCTGATGCCGCCGGGCTCCCACGGTCCGACCGATCCAGCGGCGGCGGCCGCCGCGGACGTCGGGGGCAGGCCGAAGCGCTCGCGGAGCTCGTCGACGGGGACGTCGGCGAGGGCGAACCAGTCGAGGGCGAGGAAGTCGACGTCGGGTCCGCCGTCGAGGCCGTGGAGCAGGGCGCCGCGCCGCAGGGCGTCGGCGACCCGCACGGCCATGCCGTCGCGCGACAGCTGGCCCGGCGCCGACTCGAACAGTCCGGCGCCGGTGGCGAGGTAGCCGGTCTCGAACAGGCTCACCACCATGGCGAGCAGCGAGAAGCCGCGGGGGTCGTCGTTGGCGCGGGCGATGAGGGCGAAGACCTCGAGCTCGGACTCGACCTTGGTGCCGTAGTCGGCGAGGACGTGGACCCAGTCGTGCTGGGCGAGCAGCGGCGGCGCCGAGCCCGGCTGGCCGGGGAAGGCGAAGCCCCGGGCCCGGTAGAACTCCCACATGCGTCGGCCGATGGTGCCGGCGGGCAGGTGCTCGAGCGCCGCCCACCGGGCGGCCAGCTCGGGGTCGGCGACCGACTGCTGCCACGCCACGGCCAGGCCGCCCGCGGTGTGCAGCGCTCGGGCGCGCTCGGCGCTCCAGTCGGCGGTGTAGCCGTTGCGGTCGAAGTCGACGGCGGCGAGCCCGAGCTGCCCGGCGGCGAAGCGGCGGGCCACCGCGAGCATGCCGTCGTCGACGCTGAGGGCGCGGGCGTAGGCCTCGACCCGGTCGGCCACGTCGGCAGGGAGCGGGCGCAGGACGAGGGCGCCGAGGATCATCGTCTGCAGGATGCGGGTGCGGAACGCCTCGTTGCGATCGGCGAGGCCGGCGGCGAAGCCCTCGGGATCGATGGTGGGGCGGTCCTCGGTGGCGACGGCGTGGCCGGTCATGGCCTCGAACGCGGCACCGATGAGGAGGCGCTGGAACTCGGTGGCGCCGCCCACCGGCGCGATCGCGGTGAGCACGCCGTCGGTGAGGTGGCGCACCTCGTCGGCGTCGGGCGGGCCCAGCCGGGTGGCCTCCGGGGACGGGAGCGGCGTGGTCATCGCACCGCCACGAAGCCGAGCCCGCGGCCCCACCCGCGGCGTAGGGCCAGGTGGATCCACAGGCGGGCGTGGTCCTCGACCATGGCGACGGACTCGGGCCCGCCGAGGTCGGCCACGTCGAAGCCGAGCGCGGTGGCCAGCTCGCTGACGACGGGCCGTCCCGCCTCGTCGCCGGCGATGGGGAGGAAGGCGGCGGCATCGCCCAGGCGCCCGTCGCCCAGGTGCTCGGCGCCGATGGTGTTGAACGCCTTGACCACCGCCACCCCGGCCGGCGCGAGCGACGCGGTGAAGGCGCCGACGGTGTCGAACCCCGCCGGCACCGGTGAGCGCACCGCGTTGGTGGCGTCGACCAGCACCTGGCCGGGGGCCAGGCCGAGGGCGGGAACGGCGTCGGCCAGCCCGTCGACGGGGACGGCGAGCACGACCACGCTCGCCAGGCGGGCGGCGACGTGGGGGTGGCGAAGGGTCAGCGTCGGGCGCAGGTGGTCGTGCTTGGGATCGCCGGGCTCCCGTACGCCGACGACGACGTCGCGTCCGAGCCGGGCGATGCCAGTGGCCAGGGCGGTGCCGACCGACCCGGCGCCGATGATCGCGATGGTGGATGTCACGGGTCACTCCTCTACGAAACAGTGCTGTGACGTAATGTATCGGGTACGGTGCCGAACGTGGACCATCCACCGCGACCGGGCCCGGGGCGGCCGCGGGACCCCGACATCGACGTCGCCGTCCTCGACGCGGCGCGCCGGCACCTGGCCGCGCACGGCTACGAGGCCATGTCGCTCGTCGCCGTCGCCGAGGAGGCGGGCACCACCCGCCAGGCCCTCTACCGGCGTTGGCCCACCAAGGCCGACCTGGCCACCGCCGCCATCGCCAGCCTGTCGCGCGCCGACGACCGCCCCGACACCGACGACCCCTACGCCGACCTGGTGGCCGAGCTCACCGCCTTCCACCGCGGCGTCTCTCGCCCCAACGGCATCAGCATGGTGGGCTCGATGCTCCAGGACGCCATCGACCCCGAACTGCGGGATCTCTACCGCGAGCGCATCGTCACCCCCCGACGGGCCCGTCTCCGCCACATCCTGCGCCGAGCGGCTGACCTGGGCCACATCGATCCCGACGCCGACATCGACTACGCGGTGGCCGCCTGCACCGGCACCTTCTACGCGCTCCACCTGGCGGGCACGCGCATCGCGACCGCCTGGCCCACCCGCACCGCCGCGCTCGTGTGGCGCTCGGTCGGCGGCGCACCGCGGGGGTGAGGGTGCCCACCTCGAGGTGTAGCACGCGCGTGCTACGGTCGTGTCATGGGCACGACGACGGTCCGACTCGACGACGAGGACGAAGCGCTCCTCGACATGCTCGCACCGGAGTACGGCGGGCGTTCCAGCGCCATCCGTCACGCCCTGCGCACGCTCGCCGCCGATCGGCGCCGCCACGACGCGCTGAGCTCGTTCCTCGCCGACTGGGACGCCGAGTCCGGTCCGATCGACGAGGAGGCCATCGGCGCCATGGCCGACCGCTACGGCCTGTGATCCTCGACGCCGGCTTCCTGACCTCCGTCGACCGCAGCGAGACCACGGCACACGCCTTCCTCGCCGCGGCCAACCGGTCGCAGACCAGCCTGCACACCACGCACCCCGTCGTCGCCCAGGTCTGGCGGGGGCCTCGCCAGGCCCGCCTCGGAGCCTTCCTGGCGGCGATCGAGATCCACCCCTTCGACGACGGTCGCGCCGTCGGTCGCCTCCTCTCGCAGACGCGGACCGCCGACGTGGTCGACGCCCACCTCGTGATCTGCGCCGTCCGCCTCGGCCACGGCATCCTCTCCGGCGACGCTGACGACCTCACGGCGCTCGCGGCGGTCCTCGGACCCGCAGCCCCGGAGATCCACCGCTGGCCCTGACGGCCGCAGGGTCAGTCGGTCTCGAAGCGGTCGAGGGGGTGGACGGCGGGGCCCTCGAGCACGCTGCCGTCGGTGGCGAACCGCGATCCGTGGCACGGGCAGTCCCAGCTGCGCTCCGCCGAGTTGAACGCGACCGTGCACCCGAGGTGGGTGCACGTGAGCGACACGGCGTGCACCGCGCCCGACGGGTCGCGGTAGGCGCCCACGGTGTCGCCGTCGGCATCGACCACGGCGCCCTCGCCCGGCTCGAGGTCGCCGACCGCGTCGGCCCGCAGCCGCCCGATGTGGTCGGCGACGAAGCGCCGGGCCACGTGGATGTTGTCGGCCGCCAGCTCGGTGATCGACTCGATGTCGCCGATGCGGGTGGCGTCGAACACCTCCTGCCAGCGGTGCTCGCGACCCCTGACCAGGGCCGTGAGCACCTCGGCGGCCGCGGTGCCGTTGGTGAGGCCCCACTTGCGCATGCCGGTGGCCACGAACGTGCGGGACATCCGGGGTGAGCGCCCCACGTAGGGGACCTGGTCGGGGGTGGTGTAGTCCTGGGCCGACCACCGGTAGGCGAACGACTCGACGTCGAGGTGCTCGCCCGCCCAGCGCTCCAGGGCCCCCCAGCGCGCCGGGGAGTGCTCGCCCTCGCCGGTGGGGAGCGTCTCGCCGACCACGACCATGCCGGGGCGGCCGTCGTCGGTCCACGGGCGGGTCGAGCGCGTCGGCGAGCCGACGTTGATGTGCATGCCCTCGGGCGCGGGGCCGCGCAGCCGCAGCGCGATCCCGTAGGCCCGCTTCGGTCGCGACTTGGCGAAGAAGCCGCCCCGGTCGACGAACGGCAACAGGGTGGCCACGACCACCTGCTCGGCCCGGACCCGACCGTGCTCGGTGACGACGACGGCGTGGTCGTGGTGCTCCTCGACGCCGAGGGCTCGGGTGCGCTCGACGACCGTCCCGCCCCCGGCCACGATGGCCCGGGCGAGGGCCTCGGTGTAGCGGGTGGCATGGACGTGGGCCTGGTGGTCGAAGCGCAACGCCACCTCGACCGGGACCGGGAGGTCGATGTCGTCGATGAGGTGGGCGGGCAGCCCGAGGCGCACCGCGGCGGCGTGCTCGGCCTCGATCGCAGCCCGCTCCTCGGGGCGCTCGGCGTAGACGTAGGCCGGCGCTCGGATGAGGTCGCAGTCGGCCTCGGTCAGCTCGGCGAGAGCGGCCACCAGCTCGATGGCCTGCTGGTTGGCGTCGGCGTAGCCCCGGGCGATGTCCTCCCCCCGGTGCTCGATGAGGTCGTGGTAGGTCAGCTGGTGCTGCGAGGTGACCTTCCCGGTGGTCCCACCCGTGGTGCCGACACCCACCTGGCGGGCCTCGATCAGCGCCACCCGGGCGCCGTCGCGCTGGAGCAGCAGCGCGGTGGTGAGCCCGGTGATGCCACCACCCACGACGGCGACGTCGACGTCGGTGTCGCCCGCCAACGGCGGATGGGTGGTGTGCTCGGCGGTGGCGAGCCAGACGGACCGGTGCTCGGACATGGGCCTCCTCGGGGGTCGGCCCCACGGTTCCCCTGCCCGAGCCGCCGGATACGTGGCGGCGCCGCCGCTGCTACCGGTAGGTGAGGGTCCCGTCGTCGAGGTCGATGTGGGGGAGCTCGTCGCGCTCGGTCATGTAGTCCTGGGTGTGCAGCCAGGGCTGGCGGTCGCCCTGCTTGGGGAGCAGGTGCAGCGACCGGGTGAGGTAGCCCGGGTTGAAGTTCTCGGGATCGAGCCACGGGAGCAGCGCCATGCCCTCGTCGGTGTCGCGCAGCCGGGGCACGACCATCGACGCGCCCCGATCCTCGAGGTGGCCGAGGAGGCGGCAGACGAAGTCGCCGATGAGGTCGACCCGCAGGGTCCAGCTGGCCCGGAAGTAGCCGAACACCCACACCAGGTTGGGCACCCCGGTGAACATCATCCCCCGGTAGGTGATGACGTCGGCGAAGTCGACCGGCTCGTCGTCGACGGTGAACGCGATGTCGCCGAGCACGCTCATCTCGAAGCCGGTGGCGGTGATGATGATGTCGGCCTCGAGCACGTCGCCCGAGCGCAGCTGGATGCCGGTCTCGGTGAAGCACTCGATCTGGTCGGTGACGACCGACGCCTTGCCCTCGCGCACCTGGCGGAACAGGTCGCCGTCGGGCACGACCGCGAGGCGCTGCTGCCAGGGCCGGTAGGCGGGGTTGAAGTGGCGCTCGACGTCGAA
>DATHSN010000415.1:0-2807 GCA_035464115.1 Acidimicrobiales bacterium
AGGAAGAAGTGCACGAGGGCCGCGGCCAGGTTGGCGAGCGGCAGGATCTCGCGCGGGAACCACACCTTCTGCACCAGCCCGGCGTTGCCCACGATGGACGCGGTGCCGGCCGAGACCCCGGCGGAGAACAGGTTCCACGCCAGCAGGCCCGAGAGCAGGAAGATGCCGAAGTCGGGGACCTGGACCCGGAGGATCTCGCGGAACACCAGCGAGAACACGACCAGGTACAGGATCGGGTTGAGCAGCGACCACACGAACCCGAGGACCGAGTCCTTGTACTTGACCTTGAGCTCCTTGCGGGCGAGGTTGCCCAACAGCTCGCGGTAGGCCCAGACGTTGGCCATGCGCCGCACCGGGCTGGGCCGGCGCGACACCTCGTGGAGCTCGTCGGCGGGACCGCCGGACGCCTGGGTGGTCACGCCGAGATGCTACGGACCCGCGGCGCGGCGGCCACCGCGATCAGCCACGGGAAGGTGGGGAGCACCTCGACCTCGCTGAACTGGGTCTCGAGCAGGCGCCGCAGCCGGCCCGGGCTGAACTGCTGGACGTGCTCGGGGTCGTTGCCGATGCGACCCACGTTCTTGCCCCGGCCGAGGTTGCCCAGGCGGAACCACGGCTCCCACGGCACCGAGACGACGAGGCGGCCCCGGCAGATGCGGGCCAGCTCCTCGACCGCGGCGGCCGGATCGACGAGGTGCTCGAGCACCTCGATCGAGGTGACGGTGTCGGCGACCGCGTCGGCGAGCGGGAGCATGCCCGCGTCGGCGACGATGCCGGACAGGCCCGGGAGCCGGTCGGCGGCGAGGCGGACCTTGTCGAGGCGGTACTCGACGCCGATGACCCGCTGGTCGGCGGCGACCAGGCGCTCGAGGGCGAGGCCCTCGCCGACGCCGACGTCGACCATCGCGCCGAGCGGCTCGGCGGCGAGGACGCCGGTGAGGCGACCGAGCCACCGGTCGATGAGGCGCACCACCACCGGGTTGGTGGTGGAGTACTTCTTGGCGTCCTGGCCCGCGGCCTGCTCGGGGGCGCCCGGCGCCAGGCCGATGGGGCGGCGCGAGGTGGGCTCGGCGGCGCTCACGCGGCCTCACCGGGCGAGACCTCGGCCATCTCGACCTCGGCGTCGAGGCGCGTGCGGCGGCGCAGGTGGACGATGAGCTCGCCGACCAGCCCGAGCGAGATCATCTGCACGGCGACGACCACGAACAGCACCCCGCCGAGCAACGCCGGCCGGTTGCCGATGGTCTCCCCGGTGATCCGCAGGACCAGCATCCAGGCGAGCAGGCCCATCCCGACGAGGCCGAGGATGATGCCGATGCCGCCGAAGAGGTGGAACGGGCGCGCCGTGTAGGTGGTGAGGAACTTCACGGTGATGAGGTCGAGGAACCCCCGCCAGAAGCGGGCCCGCCCGAACTTCGACGTGCCGTGGCGGCGCTCGTGGTGCTCGACGTCGAGCTCGGTGACGGCGAAGCCGTTCCACACGGCGAGCACGGGGATGTAGCGGTGCAGCTCGCCGTAGAGCTCGAGGGAGCGGGCGACCTCGCCGGTCATGGCCTTCAGGCCGCTGTTGAAGTCGCGGCCGGGCACCCCGGTGACCTTGGCGGTGGCGGCGTTGTAGACCTTCGAGGTGTTGCGCTTGATGAAGCGGTCGTTGCGCACCGACCGCCGGCCGGTGACGAGGTCGGCGTCACCCCGCTCGAGCACCTCGACCAGCCGGGGGATCTCGGCGGGCTCGTCCTGGCCGTCGGCGTCCATGAGCACGACGACGTCGGCGTCGATGGCGGCGAGTCCGGTGCGCAGCGCCTCGCTCTTGCCGGCGTTGCGACGCAGCCGCAGGTAGCGCACACGGGGGGATTCGAGGGCGCGCATGGTGGTGCGGGTGCCGTCGGTGCTGCCGTCGTCGACCACGACGATCTCGTGGTCGAGGCCCGCCTGCTCGAGCACGGCGAGGGTCTCGGGGACCAGCTCGACCAGGTTCTCGCGCTCGTTGTAGGCGGGGAGCAGCACCGACACGCGTCGGTGCGCGCCAGTGTCACGGGTGGGGAGGTTGATGGCGGGCAACGCTAGTCCCGGTGGTCGGGGGCTGCGAGCCGCCCGCGGGCGCCCCGCCGCAACCGGGAGCCGCCGGCGGTGAGCGAGGCGACGCCGGCACCACCGGCGTCGACGGCCACGAACAGGATCCGCGCCGCGATGGCGGTGGCGGCGCCGACCCCGCCCGACAGCCCGGCGACGGCGAGGAACACGGCCTCGCGGATGCCGCCACCGGCGGGGACCGGCACCGCCACGAAGCCGGCGATCCACGAGACGACGGTGGCGAGCGCCACCCGGGCGAAGGGCGCGTCGGGGTCGAGGGCCCGGGCGACGGCCCACGTGCCGACGGCGATGCCCAGCCACGACGGCACGTAGCGCACGACCAGCAGGGTGGTCTCGCGCCCGCGGGGCACGGCGATGGCCAGTGGCCGACCGGTGACCCGTCGGGCGAGTCCGAGGCCGGCCTCGATGGTGGCGGGCCGCAGGGCGACGGCGGCCACGGCGAGCACCACGGCCACCCCGAGCAGGGGTCGGGGGTCGTCGGCCTGGCGGGCCAGGTCGAACGGGACGAGCCCGGCGGCGACCACGGCGGCGGCGACGTAGAGGGCGACGAGCGACAGGGCCACGCTGCCGTAGGCGACGGTGCGGTCGACCCCGCCTCGGCGGGCCAGCTCGCCGCGGCCGACCACCGTCCAGACGCCGCCGGGCAGGTACTTGCCGAGCTCACCGAGGAAGTACCAGCGCACCACGCGCCCGCGGGGCACGGTGCGACCGAG
>DATHSN010000416.1:0-7973 GCA_035464115.1 Acidimicrobiales bacterium
CAAGATCCGGGTCGGCCAGATCGAGGGTGAGCGGCGGGTCGGAGCGGGCGACGAGCTGCGCTTCGTCGACGAGGGCGTGCCCCTGTCGACGCCCGACGACGTGCCCACCACCTACGCCGGGCTCAGCTCCGACGTGCGCCCGGGCGACGACCTGCTGCTGCGCGACGGCGCCATCCCCACCACGGTGATGGCGGTGGAGCCGGGCACGGTGACCGTGCGGGTGGTCGCCGGCGGGACGATCCGCACGGGTTCGGGGATCAACCTGCCCGACTCGCCCATCTCGGCTCCGGCGCTGAGCGACGACGACGCCGCGGCGCTGCGGTCGGCGCTCGACGACGGGGTCGACCTGGTGGCCCTGTCGTTCGTGCGCTCGCCCGACGACGTGGAGCCGGTGCGCGCCGCCATGGCCGAGCACGGCCGGGTGGTGCCGATCATCGCCAAGATCGAGAAGCCCGAGGCGGTCGAGCAGATCGACGCCGTGGTCGCCGCGTTCGACGGGGTGATGGTGGCCCGCGGCGACCTCGGCGTGGAGCTCGACCTGGCGCTCGTGCCCATGATCCAGAAGCGGATCATCACCGCGTGCCGCCACGCGGCCAAGCCGGTGATCGTGGCCACGGAGATGCTCGAGTCGATGACCTCGGCCAGCCGGCCCACGCGGGCGGAGGCGTCCGACGTGGTCAACGCCGTGCTCGACGGCGCCGACGCCCTCATGCTCTCGGCGGAGACCAGCATGGGCATCGACCCGGTGCGGGCGGCGATCACGATGGACCGCCTGGTGCGCATCGCCGAGCGTGACGGGCCGAGGCCCGCGCCGCGTCGCGTCGACGACGACCCCGACGAGGCCACGGTCGCCGCCGCCATCGCGCTGGCCGAGCGGTGCGCGGCCGAGGCCATCGTGGTCATCACCCGGACGGGCAGCAGCGCCCGCCGGGTCGCCGCCCACCGTCCCGACGCCCGGCTCCTGGTGTTCTCCCCCGACGAGCTCAGCGAGCCCTGGACCGTGCTCTGGGGCGCCGAGGTCGTCGACCGCCTCCTGCCCGGCTCGCCGCTCCCCGACGACCTGCGCGGTGCGCTCACCGCCGACTTCGACCTGGCCGCCGACGCTGCGGTGGTGGTCGTCACCGGCAGCGTGCCCGGGGCCACCGACTTGGTGTGGCGGCTCTAGCGGACCGGGTCCGGCGGAGCACCGGGCCCAGCGTCGCCACCGACTCCGAACGGTCTGGGAGAATCGGCCCGTGACCGACGACGCCACGACCGACGAACCGACGACGCACGCCGCTGGCTGGTACGCCGATCCCCTCCGGCGGGCCGAGATGCGGTACTACGACGGTGCCGCGTGGACCGCGCACATCAGCACCGGCGGCGAGCAGTCGGTCGACCCGTTCGGCACCGACGAGAAGATGACGGCGGGCATGTCCGACTACCTGCTGTCGGGCGAGAACGCCGGCAAGTTCACCTTCAACCGGCCGCAGTGGGAGGGCACCGGGCACCTGTTCACCGAGCCGGTGCTGGTGGTGAAGCAAGAAGCCAAGGTGATCAACACCGCCTCCAACTTCGAGATCACCAGCCACGACGGCACCCCGCTCGGAGCGGTGCGCCAGGTCGGCCAGAGCCAGGCCAAGCAGCTCGTCCGAGCCTTCACCAACTTCGACAAGCACATGACCCACACCTTCGAGGTGCTCGACGCCTCGGGTGCCGTGATGCTGCGGATCACCCGCCCGGCCAAGCTGATGAAGTCGAAGGTCATCGTCGCCGACGGCGCCGGCACCGAGATCGGCCGCATCGTCCAGCAGAACGCGTTTCGCAAGATCCGCTTCGAGCTCGAGGCCGGGGGTCGCACCATCGGCCACATCCGGGGGACGAGCTGGGCCGACTACGACTTCCGCATCCTCGACGCGTCCGAGGAGGAGATCGGTCGGGTCACCAAGAGCTTCGAGGGCGTCGTCAAGGCCATGTTCACCAGCGCCGACAACTTCGTGGTGGCCATGCACCGCCCGCTCGACGACCCGTTGCGCCAGCTGGTGATCGCGGCGGGGGTGGGCATCGACACGGCGCTCCACGACGACGAGCGGGGCCTGATCTGACGCGCCGACCACTCGTGATCGTCGCCATCCGCGGAGGCACCGGGTCGTGAAGTCCCTCGGGTTCATCCTCAGCTACCTCGCCACCCCCCAGGCCCGGCGCAACGGCCGGATCCTCGGGTGGATGATGGTGCTGTTCGTCGTGATCGTGGCGGTGTACAGCACGCTGTTCCACGAGATCATGGAGTTCGAGGGCCAGCGCTACAGCTGGGTCACCGCCATGTACTGGACGGTGGTGACGATGTCGACGTTGGGCTACGGCGACATCGCCTTCGAGTCCGACCTCGGCCGCACCTTCTCGGTCGTGGTGCTGCTGTCGGGCTCGCTGTTCATCCTCGTCCTCCTGCCCTTCACGTTCATCCAGTTCGTGTTCGTGCCGTGGATCGAGTCGACCCGCCGCGCACGTGCGCCGCGGAGCATCCCCGACGACGTGCGCGGCCATGTGATCCTCACCGGGACGGGCGCGATCGAGTCGGCGCTCATCACCCGTCTCGACCGGGCGGGCATCCCCTACACGACCCTGGTCAGCGACCTCGACGAGGCGCTGCGGCTCCACGACGACGGCTACCGGGTGATGGTCGGCGACCTCGACGACCCCGACGCCTTCCGCGCCGCCGGCGCCGACCGCGCCGCGCTGGTGGCTGCGACCCAGACCGACACGACCAACACCAACATCGGCTTCACCGTCCGAGAGATCGCCGACTCGGTGCAGGTGGTCGCCACCGCCAACTCGGTGGCCTCGGTCGACATCCTCCACCTCGCGGGGTGCGACCACGTGCTCCAGCTCGGCGACATGCTCGGCACCGCGCTCGCCCGCAGGGTGCTCGTGCCCGACGGGCGCAGCCACGTGATCGGCGAGTTCGGCGAGCTGCTCATCGCCGAGGCCGCGCCCCCCGAACCGCTGGTGGGCACACCGCTGCGCGACTCGGGCCTGCGCCAGCGCACCGGCCTCACCGTCGCCGGCGTGTGGGAGCGGGGGCGGCTGGGCGTGGCCCGCCCCGAGACCGTGCTCACCCCCACCAGCACGGTGGTGCTGGCCGGCTCCCGCGCCCAGCTCGACGCCTACGACGACCTGTTCGCGGTCGAGCGCACCGTCGAGGCGCCGGTGATCATCATCGGCGGCGGCCGGGTGGGCCGGGCCGCGGGGCGCACGCTGGAGGCCGCCGGGCTCGACTACCGCATCATCGAGCAGCAGGCCGAGCGGGTGCGCGACCCCGAGCGCTACGTCGTCGGCGACGCCGCCGACCTCCGGGTGCTCGAGGAGGCGGGCATCGGCGCGTCGCCGTCGGTGATCATCACCACCCACGACGACGACATCAACGTCTATCTCACCATCTACTGCCGCCGACTGCGCCCCGACATGCAGATCATCGCCCGGGCGCGCCTCGACCGGAACGTCTCCACGCTGCACCGCGCCGGCGCCGACTTCGTGCTGTCCTACGCGTCGACGGGGGCCAACGCCATCTGGAACGTGCTCTCGGCCGACAACACCCTCCAGCTCGCCGAGGGGCTCGACGTGTTCCGGGTGCCCGTCCCGGCGCAGCTCGTGGGCCGCACGCTCCAGCAGTCCCAGATCCGCGAGTCGACCGGGTGCACCGTCGTGGCCATCGCCGAGGACCACCACTTCGAGGCCAACCCCGACGTGGCCGTGCCGATGCCCTCGGGCGCCGAGCTCGTCCTCATCGGCGACAGCGACTCCGAGCACCGCTTCCTCAGCCGGTACCGCACGACGCCGATCTGACGGGACGCTACGGTCCGCCCCGGTGCTCGACGCGACCCTGGTCCGGATGGACCGATTGCTCGACGAATGGGTCGAGGCGGGTGATCACCGCGCCGTGTTCCTCGACTGCTACACCCGCATGACCCGCGCCATGGGTCGCGAGCTCGCCGCCGGTGGCTTCGACGACCCCGTGTGGGTCGAGGCGCTGCTCGACCGGTTCGCCGTCTACTACTTCGACGCGCTCGACGCCTGGGAGCGCGGCGATCCCAGCACGCCTGCGCCGTGGGTCATCGCCCACGAGACCGCGGTGCGGCGGGAGGCGTCGCCGGCGCAGCTGCTGCTCGCGGGCGTGAACGCCCACATCAACTACGACTTGATGCTGACCATGGTCGATCTGCTCGAGCCCGAGTGCGCGACGGGTGTGGCCGCCGAGATCCGGCACCACGACTACGACCGGGTGAACGATGTCATCGCCGCGACCGCCGACGAGGTCCAGGACCTGGTCGTCGCGCGCTACCAACCGTGGCTGGCGGGTGTCGACGTGGCCATGGGTCGCATCGACGAGTGGCTCGCGGTGCGGCTGCTGTCGTCGTGGCGGGCCGACGTGTGGCGCCACGCGGTCCGCCTCCTCGACGAGGACGCCGATCGGCGGGTCGAGGTGGTGGCCCGTCGGGCCGCGCAGTGCGAGCGGCGATCGAGGTGGGTCCTGCTCCGGATGTGAGCATCCGGCGGGGCCCGTCAGCGCAGTTGTGGCAGGGTGAGTGCCATCAACCGAGGGGCAGCATGAGCCCCCACTCTCGAGGAGGGACCCATGGACGTGCTGCGCACCCCTGACGAGCGGTTCGCCGACCTGGCCCACTGGCCCTACTCACCCACCTACGTCGAGGTGCTCGGTCTGCGGATGCACGTCGTCGACGAGGGGCCGCCGGATGGTCCGGTGATGCTGCTGCTGCACGGCGAGCCGAGCTGGTCGTACCTCTACCGCCACTGGATCCCCGTGCTGGTCGACGCCGGCTACCGCGCCGTCGCCGTCGACGCCGTCGGGTTCGGGCGCAGCGACAAGGTGACCGACGTCGACTGGTACTCGCTCGATCGCCACGTCGCCCAGCTCCAGGGCGTCATCGAGCAGCTCGACCTGCGCGACGTCACCGTCTGCGTGCAGGACTGGGCCGGTCCGATCGGGCTGGTCACCGCGCTCGAGGCCCCGGAGCGGTTCGCCCGGCTCGTCATCATGAACACCTGGCTGCACCACGACGGCTACGAGTACACCGAGGGCCTCCACCGCTGGCACGAGATGGCCAAGCAGCCCGACCTGCCGTTCGGCAGCATCGTCGCCTTCTCGTCGGGCGCGTCGAGCCAGGACCCCGCCGAGGTGCTCGAGGCCGGTTACCAGGCGCCGTTCCCGACCCGCGACCACATGGCCGGGGCCGTGGCGTGGCCGGCCATGCTGCCGTTCGCCCAGCCCGAGCGCGGCGGCGCGGCGCGCCAGGCCCGGGCGTGGGACGCCATCCAGCGTTGGGACCGCCCGGCCCACCTGTTCTTCGGTGACCAGGACCCCGTGTTCACCGTCGACTGGGGCCGGCGGTTCGCAGCCGCCATCCCCGGGGCCACGTTCGAGGTGGTCGAGGGCGCCCACCACTTCGTGCAGGAGGTGGGTGCGCCGCTCGCCCGCCGGGTGCTGGCCGCGATCGCCGCCGAGGGCTGAGCGACCTCGGCGGCCCCGCCCCGGGCGGACGATCAGGGTCAGGCGAACAGCTGCTCGCAGCCGGTGCCGGCCAGCACGGCGTCGACCGCCCGCCGGTCGTCGTCGGCGAGCGCGGCGTGGTGCTCGCGCAGCCAGCCCAGGCACTTCACCTGGTACGAGAACGTGCCCTGGCGGTACTCGTGGCCGTCGATCTCGCACACCACCTCGGCCGCCCCGGCGGCGTGGGCGGCGGCGTTGGCGATCATGAACGGCGCGTAGGTGCGGCCCATCTCGGCGAGCAGGGGAGCGAGGGACGCGGGCAGCGCGTCGCGGTCGCGCCAGCCCTCGTCGCCCTCGACGGGCAGCCACGACAGGTCGTCGGCGCGCGTCACCCAGCTGACCACCCGCGGGGCGCGCTCCTCGGCGATGCGCACCGAGGACGGGTCCCACCGCACCAGCTGGGAGAGCTGCCCGAACAGGCCCATGTCGGACCGGCCCGGGCGGTGACCGAACAGGAACGGGAGCTCGACGAGGTGCTCCTGGAGCAGGTCGAGCAGCCGTTCGTAGGATCCCTCGATGATGGGGGCGTTGGCGTCGGTGGAGCCGACCAACGCCCGTCGGCTGATCTGGCGGTCGGTGATGAACCGACGGGCCTGCTCCCACCGCTCGGGCGGCATCTGCAGATCGCTGTCGAGGGGGAGGAGCTGGCCGGCCTTGGTCACGCTCTCGGGGAACGCCCAGCGGTGGTGGTACATCGCCTTGGTGAGCCACTCGTCGGCGTAGTCCTCGACCAGCTCGTCGAGGAAGGCGACCACCGGGTCGACCGGCACCAGGCTCCGCTCGGCGACCATCGCCTCGAGTCGCTCGATCTGGGGTGTCGAGTCGACCATGGCCTCGTGGTGCTCGCCGTTCTCGTCGGGGAAGGCGATGACCGGGATGATCTTCACCGCCACGTCGGGGAGCTGGTCCCACCGCGAGTTGCGCAGCACCCACCGGAACGGGATGCGGCGATAGCGGAGCACCGCCCGCATCTTGAGCGAGTACGGCGAGCCGTAGGTGCCGCCGAGCAGGAGGGGGTGCTGGATCATCGCCCGACCGTAGGATTCTGACAGTTGAACCGTCAATAGATCCGGCGCGTAGGCTGCGCCCATGGGGGAACGAGAGCTGCGCACGTTGACCGAGGGTGGGGCGTTCTTCGAGGGGCCCCGCTGGCACGACGGCACCTGGTGGGTGTCCGACTTCTACCGCCACCAGGTGATGACCGTCGGCGCCGACGGTGCCGAGGCCGTGGTCATGGAGGTGCCGGGCCAGCCCTCGGGGCTGGGTTGGATGCCCGACGGGTCGCTGCTCGTCGTGTCGATGACCGACCACCTGGTCCTGCGCCGGAGCGCCGACGGCGCGGTGACCACCCACGCCGACATCGGCGACCGCATCGCCGGCAACCTCAACGACATGGTGGTCGACACCTCGGGGCGGGCCTGGGTGGGCGGCTTCGGCTTCGACCTGATGGGCGGCGCCGACCCGGTCCCGGCGCCACTGGTGCGGGTCGATCCCGACGGCACCGTCACCGTGGTCGCCGATGACCTGTACTTCCCGAACGGCTCGGTGATCACCCCCGACGGATCCACCCTGATCGTGGGCGAGACCATGGGTTGCCGGTACACCGCGTTCACCATCGGCGACGACGGCTCGCTCACCGACCGGCGGGTGTGGGCCCAGCTGGCGCCGACGCCCACCCTGCGCGGCTTCGCCGAGACGCTGCCCGACGTGCGCGTCGCCCCCGACGGCTGCGCGCTCGACGCCGAGGGCCACATCTGGGCCGCCGACGCGCTGGGGGCTCGTTGCATCCGTGTGGCCCCGGGCGGCGCCATCGTCGACGAGATCGCCGCCCCCGAGGGGCTCGGCATCTTCGCCTGCATGCTCGGCGGCGACGACGGCCGCACCCTGCTGCTGTGCGCGGCCCCCGACTTCTTCGAGCACGAGCGGGCCGCCAAGCGTGAGGCCGTGCTGCTCACGACCACGGTCGACGTGGCTGGCGGCGGCCTGCCCTAGCCCAGGTCGTCGGGGGCGGTGGGCCGCAGCTGCACCTTGATGGCCCCGGCGTCGCGAGCGAACGCGGTGTCGACCGCGTCGCGCAGGTCGTCGAGCGCGAAGGTGTGGGTGACCACCACCTCGGCCGGATAGGCGCCGGCCGCCAGCAGGTCGAGGGCCCGGTCGAACGAGTGGCCCGGAACCCCGCCGCGGTGGTCGACGGCGTGGCAGAACGTGCCCACCACGTCGAGCTCGTGGAACCACAGCGGCGCCAGGTCGACGCTCACCCGGCCGACGGCGCCCATGAGGTGCACACGACCCCGGGCGGCGGTGGCGGTGAGGGCCAGGTGGATCGCCGACGGTGACCCCACCGCCTCGACGGTGGTGGGGTAGCCGCCGACGAGGAGACGCCCGTCGCCCCGGCCGGTGACGCGCCCGCCGACGAGGGCGGCCAGCT
>DATHSN010000417.1:0-8893 GCA_035464115.1 Acidimicrobiales bacterium
GCGGCCCGACGCTGACCGCGGCCCACGCCGCGCTCGACGGCTCGAACGCCAGCTCGGCGCGGTCGCCAGTGGCGGTGGTGGCCGACCAGGCCACGAGGTCGGCGATCTCCTCGCGGGGGGCCCGCTCCGCCAGCCCGTCGAGGCCGAGCTGGTCGTCGCCGGAGCCGACCTCGCTCACCCGCTGCAGGCAGATGTAGTTGGACCGGCCCTTGAGCACCGCGAACCGCAGCGGCCGGCCGAGGTGGGCGGCGACCACGGGGAGGTCCTTGCCCGCCAGCTGGTCCTGCAGCGCCTTGGTGGCCGTGGCCACCACCACGGGACCGTCGTGGAGCGCGGCGGGCACGAGGTAGGCGAACGACTTGCCGGTGCCGGTGCCGGCCTGGACCACGAGGTGGCGGCCGGCGGCCACGGCGGTGGCCACCGCGTCGGCCATCTGCCGCTGCCCGGGGCGGTCCTCGCCCGCCGGGAGCGCGCTGCGGATGCGGTCGAGCGCGGCGGCCGCCGCGGACGTCGCCGCGGGGGCGACGGTGGCGGGCTCGACGTCGGTGGTCACGACGACAGGCTACGGGTCGCCACCGACAGCCCGACCCGGCCGGGCCGGTGGCGGGAGGGGTGGCTCAGCCGGTGATGCCGAGGCCGGCGGGGCGGCGTCGGGTGTGGGGTCGGGCGCCGTCGTCGGCGCGGGGTCCGCCGGTGCGCTCGGGGTGCTCGGTGCTGGGGCGGGTGTGGGCGGCCCCGGTGGGCACGTCCCCGTCGCCGAGCGGACCGAAGGCATCGTGATCGCCGATGCGGCGCAGCTGCGCCGGGCCGAGGGCACGCCCCGCCAGGAGCTCGTCGCGCAGCTCGGCGAGCGGCAGGGGCCGGCGGCGGGCGACGGTGACCGCCACCGAGGCGCTGGCGGCCCGGCCGTGCACGTTCACGGTGGCGATGGCCTCGATGAGGCGGCGGCCGACGGCGTCGACCCCGTCGAGGTCGAGGCCGGGGATGAGCACGACGAACTCGTCGGCACCCCACCGCACCGCCACGTCGCCCTGGCGGAGCTCGGCGCGCAGCACGTCGGCGACGGCCGTGAGGAGCCTGTCGCCGACGACGTGGCCGAGGGTGTCGTTCACCTCGCGGAAGCCGTCGAGGTCGACCAGCGCCAGCCCGATGGGCGGCGTCGGCAGGTCGGTGGTGGGCGGACCACCGAGCCAGGCGTCGAGGAAGCCGCGGTTGGCCAACCCGGTGAGCGGGTCGTGGGTGGTGCGCTGGGGTTCGAACCCGCGGCGCAGCGAGTCGACCTGTCGGTCGAGGGCGTCGACGCGCTCGGACACGATCTGCAGCGCCGCCGCCAAGCTGACCTCGGCGACGCTCAACGGAGCGGCGTCGGCCGCGGCGGCGGCCGACCGGATCCGGGCCACCGTGGCCGGCTGCATCCGGCTGCCCATCTCCTGGGCGAGCCGGCGGGCCTCACCGGCGGCGACGTGGCGGTCGAACCCCCAGCGGGCGTCGAAGCGCCGTCCGAGCTCGAGCTCGTGCTCGTCGGGATCGAGCGACTCGAGGTCGATGGCGACGAGCGAGGCGCTGGCGCCGGGGGTGAGCAGCACGACGCACCACTGGGCGGCGAGCGGCTCTTCGGGGTGCAGGTCGACGACCTCGACGCCGTCGGGACGTGGTCCCGGACCGGCGTAGGCGGCCATGACGGCCGCGCCGGTGGCGGCCAGACGGCGGTAGCGCTCGGCCACGGGCGCGAAGTAGGCGCCTCGCTGGAACAGCCCGATGAGCACGGCGTCGTCGCCGACGGTCGGGGCCATCGACTCCACGGTGCGCGACACCACCGACAGCGTGCGCTTGCTCGCCACCCGTCGAGACGTGGTCCCCGAGGTCATGGTCCTGCTCCGTTCGCCGCCCTGCCGAGCAGTCTCGCAGGTCAGCGGCCGCGTTGCGAGCCCTTCCGGCCGCGCATCGTGGTGGTCGGCGGCGGGAAGGCCACCGTTCAGCGCCCGGGGTTGGGGACCCGCCCGACGAAACGGCCCTCCGGTCGCCGAGGGCGGTAGGCGTCGACGACGGGCGCCAGCTCGACGGGGCCGCTGCCGTGCAGGATCACGCCGTCGGCCCCGGCGTCGAACTGCTCGACGACCCGTGCGGCGCACCCCTCGGCGCTGCCGACGGCGGCCGGCAGCCAGGTGTCGGGGATCAGCTCGGCGATGCGACGGAGCTGGTCGAGCGACGCCACCGCGTCGATGGCGCCGGGCACCGCCCGCACGGTCTCGTCGGCCCGGAACCGCTCGAGCACCGCGTGGTCCCAGTGGTTGAGGGAGACCAGCGCGTCGCCGTAGACCTGCAGGTAGGTGGCCATCCGGCCGATCAGGCCGCGGAGGCGACGCTCCTCGTCGGGCTCGTGGAGGGTGGCGAGGACCGACCAGACCCGCACGCGCTCGGGATCGCGCCCGGCGCGCTCGGCGCCCCGCCGGATCGACGCCACCGCCTCGGCCAGCGCCTCGTCGGTGACGAAGGTGTGCAGGATGACGCCGTCGGCGACCCCGCCGGCCCACTCCATGGTGCGATGCCCCAGCGCGGCGACCATCACCGGGATGTCCTCGTCGAAGGTGGGGTCGAGGCGCAGGAACGGCCATCGCCCGGCCGGGCCGTCGTGGCCGAGGATCGTCTCACCCCGCCAGAGCCGCCGCCAGACGCCGATGGCGTCCTCCATCTGGGCCATGGTGATGCGGGGCACGCCGACCGCGTCCATGAGCGGGGTGATGCCGCGACCGATGCCCAGCGCGAAGCGACCGCGGCTCATGCGGTGCAACGTGGTGGCCCACGACGCGGTGACCATCGGGTGTCGGGTGGGGTGGTTGGTGACACCGGTGGCCACCCCCACCTCGTCGCTGACGGCCACGGCCGCGCCCGACAGCGCGCCCAGCTCCTTCAGGGCGAAGCGCTCGGACAAGAAGACCGAGCCGAGGCCGACCCGCTCGGCGTCACGGACCTCGTCGAGCAGCACCGCGGGATCGTCGACGTGTCCGGCCAGGCCGTAGCAGCCGAGCTCCACCAGTCGATCGGTCATCCCCGCACCGTACGCGGCACCGCTCGTCGGCGCAGGTGGCCGACGAGCGGTGCGTCAGGGTGTGGGGGCCGTCGCCGGCCGGTGCCGCTGGCGGGTCAGTGCTGGCGGCGGGTCAGTGCTGGTGGCGGGTCAGTGCTGGCAGCGGGTCAGTGCTGGTGGTCGTGCTCGTGGTCGTGCTCGTGGCTGGCGGCCACCTGGCGGTGGACCTCTTCCATGTCGAGGCCCTGGGCCTGCGCGAGCAGGTCGTCGAGGGCGGCGGCGGGCAGGGCGCCGGCCTGGTTGTAGACCAGGACCTGCTCCCGGAACACCATGAGCGTGGGGATCGACATGATGCCGAGGGCGCCCGACAGCTCGGGGGCGGCCTCGGTGTCGACCTTGACGAACAGGGCGTCGTCGTTGGCCTCGGCGGCCTTCTCGAAGATGGGGGCGAAGGTGCGGCACGGCCCGCACCAGCTGGCCCAGAAGTCGATGAGGACGGTGTCGTTCTCGGCGATGACGTCCTTGAGCTCGTCGACGGTGGTGATCTCTCGCAACGCGGTCATGACCTTCACAACACACCGGTGGGGGTATCTGTTCCCGGGTGGGGTGGGGAATCCTTGATCCGGGTCGCTCGCCGCCGATGGTCCTCCCATGAGTTCGGCGAGCCTCCGCTCGGATCCTGAGCCGCCCGACGACACCGTCGCGCTCCTGGTGGCTCGCATCCGTCGCCTCGAAGCCGAGCTCGCGGCGCGCCCCGACGGTGACGGCACCGAGCTCTCCTCGGTCCCGACCCGCAAGCCCAAGGGCGGACCGATGGATCCCGACACCCGCCGCGACCTGGTGGTCAAGCGCGAGCGGCTCGAGCTGGCCCGGCTCGCCGAGCAGGCGGCCTGGGAGGACGTGAAGGCGGCGGTGGCCGCCGCGGCGGCCGACGGCGCCAGCTACCGCGAGATCGCCGAGGCCATCGGCGTCACCCGCGCCCGCGTGTACCAGCTGGTCTCGGGCAAGCGCTGAGACCGCGGGCGTCGGCCCGGGGGTCGGTCGGGCGCCGAGGTGATCAGAGCCCCGTCGGCGCCGGACCCCGGCGCTAGCGTGCGGACGTGGTCCCCGACGGCATCGACCCGCAGCACATCCCCCGCCACATCGCCTGCGTGATGGACGGCAACGGCCGGTGGGCGCAGCGGCGGGGCCTGCCCCGCACCGAGGGCCACGCCGCGGGCGAGGACGCGCTGTTCGACACGGTCGAGGGAGCCCTCGACCTCGGCCTCGGGTGGCTCACGGTCTACGCCTTCTCCACCGAGAACTGGCGCCGGCCCCGCGACGAGGTCCGGTTCCTCATGCAGTTCAACGAGTCCATCTTGTTGCGTCGCCGCGACGAGCTGCACGAGCGCAACGTGCGGATGCGGTTCGTGGGCCGGCGCGACTGGCGGGTGCCCAAGCGCCTGCTGCGGCGCATGGACGAGGCCGTCGAGCTGACCGGGGCCAACACCGGCATGACGTTCACCATGGCGTTCAACTACGGCGGCCGGGCCGAGATCGTCGACGCGGTGCGGGCCATCGTGGCGTCGGGCATCGCCCCCGACAAGGTCGACGAGCGCACGATCGCCCGGCACCTCTACGCCCCCGACATGCCCGACCCCGACCTCATGGTCCGCACGTCGGGCGAGTACCGCACCTCGAACTTCCTCTTGTGGGAGCTGGCCTACAGCGAGCTGGTGTTCACCGAGGTGCTGTGGCCCGACTTCCGTCGCGAGCACCTCTTCGACGCCGTGCGCGAGTTCCAGCGCCGCGAGCGCCGCTTCGGTGGCGTCGACGCGGCCACCGGCGAGCGCCGGAGCGACGGCGCCGAGCGGTGACCCTCTACCGCGAGCACGGCATCGTGCTGCGCACCTACAAGCTGGGCGAGGCCGACCGCATCGTGGTCCTGGCCACGCGCGGCCGGGGCAAGGTGCGCGCCGTGGCCAAGGGCGTGCGCAAGACCCGCAGCAAGTTCGGTGCCCGCCTCGAGCCGCCGAGCCACGTCGCGCTGCAGCTCTACGAGGGACGCGAGCTCGACATCGTCACCCAGGCCGAGACCGTCGACGCCTTCCGCCCGATCCGCGAGGACCTCGACCGCTGGTCGCGTGCGGCGTCGATGCTCGAGGCGGTCGACCAGCTCGCCCTCGAGGACGAGCCCAACCCCCGCCAGTACCAGATGCTGCTGGGGGCGCTCCGGGCCCTGGCCGCGCACGTGTCGCCGCTCGTGGTGCCCGCCTTCTACTGGAAGCTGCTCGCCGCCGAAGGCCTCCGCCCCGAGCTCGACCAGTGCGTGGCGTGCGGGCGCGCCGACGAGCTGGTGGCGTTCGACCTCGACGCCGGCGGCGTGCTGTGCCGTGAGTGCCGGCACGGCTCCGCGGTGACCCCGGCGGCGCTGGGGTTGCTGCGCGAGATCCTGGGCGGAGGGCTCGGTGGCGCGTTGAACGCCCCCGAGTCCGACGCCACCCGCGAGGTCGACCACCTGGCCACCCGGGCGATGGAGCACCACCTCGAGCGCCGACTGCGCTCGGTGCACCTGCTCGACCGGGGCTGACCGAGCGCCCACCAGATTCGATCGTCACCCGTTCCCTCACCTCGAGGCGGTCGCGGCCGATATCGCCGCCGTCTCCACGGACGGGGGCGCGTGGCTGGGCAAGGAGGCGACCATGGACGTGAGCGCGGTCGGAGGGTCCCCGTCGCGGCTGCTGCCCGTTCCGGGGTCGTCGTCGCGATCCGCCGAGGCGCCCCGTGGTCGTGTGGACGTGGCGACCGAGGTGGCCGTCCGGTTGCTCGGCGTCGACCGCGCCGAGCTCACCCCGGTCGGGGACGTGGTGGGCGACGACCGCGGCCCGGCCCGGAGCGCCGGGCCGAGCGTGCCGACCCCCGCCCCGCCCGCGAACCCGACCGGCGACCGCCTCGACCTGGCGATCCGTCGGATCACCGTTGAGGGGACGTGGGCCCGCGCCGAGCGCCGGGTCGGATCCGATGGCGAGTCGGTGACGGTCGAGGCCGGCGCGTTCCGCCTCGAGCTCACCGAGGTGCGCGCCACCGCCACGCGCGAGACCGACCCGCTGGCGGTCGACCTGGACGGCACCGGATTGCGGACGACGGGCGTCGACGGTGGTGTCGACATGGACATCGACGGCGACGGCACCGTCGAGCGGACCTCGAACGTGGCCGGGGGCACGATGTGGGTCGCCCACGATCGTGACGGCGACGGCCGGATCCGCGACGGGAGCGAGCTGTTCGGCGACCAACACGGCGACGTCGACGGCATCGCCGCGCTGGCCCGGCTCGATTCCGACGGCGACGGTGACATCGACCGCGCCGACGCGGCCTGGTCGCGGTTGGGAGTGTGGGACGGCACGGCCGACGGGGCGTTCCGGTCGCTCGACGAGGTCGGCATCGTGCGGTTCGACCTGGCCCGCCGGGCCTACGGCGCCGAGCGCACCGAGGGCGGCGGCGACCGCATCGCCGACGCCCTCACCGTGGAGATGGGCGACGGGTCGACCCGCGACGCCGCCGACCTCTGGGTCCGCCGCACCGTCTGAGCCGCCGGACCGCTCTCCGAGGGGCGCCAACCCGACCGGTTCAGCCGAGGCGGGCCGTGCCGCAGTCGAGGCGGGCCAGGTCGCCGAACGCGGGGTCGTCGGGGCCGACCGCCGTGGTCTGCCGTGACACCTCGACCAGGTCGTCGCCGTCGATGCGGTAGGTGACCGCCACCACGTCGTAGGTGATGCCGTCGAGGCTCTCACCGCTGCGGTGGACGAGGCCGCCGTCGGGTGGGCAGCTGACGCCGTCGGTGCGGGTGACGGTGGCGCCCACCGGGAAGCGCGCCTCGTCGGCGCCGAGCCGCAGCGGCACCAGCGCGCAGCCGTCGAGGCGGTGCACCCCGACGAGGATCGTCGCCGCCCCCGCCCCGGCCTGCACGACCACCTCGCTGCCGGGCTCGTCGTCGATCGGGACCCCGCCGAGCGGGCGGACATCGACGGGCCCGCCGGTCGCCCCGACCGGTCCGACGGCCACGCCGCCCGTCGACAGCGTGGCGGCGAGCACCCAGTCGCCGTCGACCTCGGCGGCCCTGACCTCGTCGTCGATGCCGTCGCCGTCGATGTCGAGCGCCACCTCGCTGACCGAGACCGCGCCGACGAGTGGATCGTCGTCCGGGCACGCGGGATCGCCACCGCCCTCACCGTCGACCGTCGACGTCGTCGCGGGCGCCACGCCGTCCGCGGCCGAGGGGGTAGCCGGCGCACCGTCGCCGTCGGAGACGGTCGTGGTCGTCGCCAGTGTGTCGTCGTCGCCGGACCCGTCGTCGTCGCCGCACCCCGCGGCCAGCACCCCCACGACGACGAGGGCGGCGACGAGGAACCACGGGGGTCGGGGCATCGGTCGAGCATGCCAGCACCGGCCCGGGCGGCGACGTCATGTCGTTCGGGGCGGCGGGGTCGCCCCGGTAGCCTTGCCGACCATGTCCGCCCCCGACACGCCCCCCGCCGAGGTCGCCGACCCCGAGCTGTTCGACAAGGTCGTCAACCTGTCCAAGCGGCGGGGCTTCGTGTTCCCGTCGGCCGAGATCTACGGGGGCTTCCGCTCCACCTACGACTACGGCCCCATCGGCGTCCTGCTGCTGCGCAACGTGAAGCAGGCCTGGTGGCGCTCGATGGTGCAGATGCGCACCGACGTGGTCGGCCTCGACGCCGCCATCCTCTCGCCGCCCGCCATCTGGGAGGCGTCGGGCCACCTCAAGAGCTTCACCGACCCGCTGGTCGACTGCCGTGAGTGCGGCGAGCGCTTCCGCGAGGACCAGCTCGACGACCCGTCGACGTGCCCGAAGTGCGGCGCGAAGAACAGCTTCACCGAGGCCCGCCAGTTCAACCTCATGTTCAAGACCCACGCCGGCCCGGTGGAGGACGCCGGCGCGGTGGCCTACCTGCGTCCCGAGACCGCGCAGGGCATGTTCACCAACTTCGCCAACGTGTTGAACACGAGCCGCAAGAAGCCGCCGTTCGGCATCGCCCAGATCGGCAAGTCGTTCCGCAACGAGATCACCCCCGGCGGCTTCATCTTCCGCACCCGCGAGTTCGAGCAGATGGAGCTCGAGTTCTTCGTGCCGCCCGACGAGGCCGAGCAGTGGTACGAGTACTGGCTGCAGGAGCGCCTCCGCTGGTACGTCGAGCTCGGCATCCCCGAGTCGCACCTGCGGCTGCGGGCCCACGACCCCGACGAGCTGAGCCACTACTCGTCGGGCACCTCCGACGTGGAGTTCCTGTTCCCGTGGGGCTGGGGCGAGCTCGAGGGCATCGCCAACCGCGGCGACTACGACCTCACCCAGCACGCCGAGCACTCCGGTGAGGACCTGTCGTACTTCGACCAGGCCACCAACACCCGCTACCGCCCCCACGTCATCGAGCCGGCGGCCGGCGCCACCCGCACGATGATGGCGTTCCTGCTCGCCGCCTACGACGAGGAGGAGGTGAAGGGCGAGACCCGGGTGGTCCTGCGCCTGCACCACCGCATCGCGCCCTACCAGATCGCGGTGCTGCCGCTGTCGAAGAAGGACGACCTGGTGCCGCCGGCGCAAGAGGTGCTCGGGCTGCTGCAGCCGCACTTCATGTGCGACTACGACGAGACCCAGGCGATCGGCCGTCGCTACCGGCGCCAGGACGAGCTGGGCACCCCGTACTGCGTCACCATCGACTTCGACACGCTCGACGACCACGCCGTCACCGTGCGCGACCGCGACTCGATGGAGCAGGAGCGGGTGCCGATCGCCGAGCTGCTCGACTGGTTCCGGGGGCGGATGGTCTGATCGGGTCAGCTCGCGCTCGCGTCCGACCGCTATCGGTC
>DATHSN010000418.1:0-6992 GCA_035464115.1 Acidimicrobiales bacterium
CCGGGGCGGACCGCACGGGTCGACGCGGTGGGGGCCGACGGCACCGTCACGGTCACCGTCGCCGACGCCACGAGCGAGGTGCCCGCCGCGCTCGCCACCCGCATCCGGGTGGTCGTCGGCGACCCCGCCGAGCTGGCCTGAACGGCGACGTTCGGCTCCGCGCCACCCGAGCAGACGAGCGGACGCGCCACGGGTAACCCCACTACCGTCGCAGTGACAGTTCGGGGCGTTCGCCCCGCACCTACGCAGGAGGACGACCATGGCCACGATGACGTCGTACCCCAACGGTGTGCCGAGCTGGATCGACCTGGCCACCCCCGATCCGGCGGCGGCGAAGCAGTTCTACGGTGAGCTCTTCGGCTGGACGTTCACCGACGAGGACACCGACCAGCCGGGTGTGCCGTACACGATGGCCCGCAAGGGCGAGCACACCGCCGCGGGGATGATGCTGCTGTCCGAGGAGATGGCGGCGTCAGGGATGCCGCCGGTGTGGAGCACCTACGTCACCGTCGACGACCTCGACGCCGCGGTCGCCCGGGTCGCCCCGGCCGGGGGCTCGGTGATGCAGCCCCCGATGGACGTGATGACCGCGGGGCGCATGGCCGTCGTGGCCGATCCGGCCGGCGCGGTGATCTGCCTGTGGGAGGCCAGGGACCACATCGGCTGCGAGGTCGTGAACGAGCACGGCGCGCTCACCTGGAACGAGCTGACAACCCCCGAACCGCCGGCGGTCGCCGGGTTCTACGCCGACGTGCTCGGCTGGACCTCCGAGACCGCGCCGATGCCGTCCGGCGAGTACACGGTGTTCCACGTGGCCGGAGCGAACGAGGACGGGATCGCCGGTGCGATGGCGCCGCCCGTGCCGGAGATGCCGACCTACTGGGGCATCTACTTCCACGTCGACGACGCGGCCGCCACCGTCGCCGCCGCCCGGGACCTGGGCGCTCAGATCCTCATGGAGCCGATGACGATGCCCGAGGTGGGCACCTTCGCCACCATCGCCGACCCGCAGGGCGCGGTGTTCGGCGTCATGACACCTCCCGAGGCCGCGACCGAGTGACCCACGATCGGCGCGATCGACGAGCGCGATGAGACCCCGTGGTGGTTCTTCCGGCAGAAGTGGTCGCTGAGCGACCACTTCTGCCGGAAGAACCACACGAACGCATCGGCGAGTCCCTCCACCTCGACCACCCCCACCAAGGAGCACCACACCATGCAGCTCGCACTGGTCGGCCTCGGACGGATGGGGGCCAACCTGACCCGCCGGGCCATGCGCGCCGGACACGACCTGGTCGTGCACGACGTGGACCCCGACGCGGTCGCCACGCTCGTCGCCGAGGGCGCCACCGGCGCAGCGTCGCTCGAAGAGCTGGCCAGCCGGCTCGACGCGCCCCGCGCCGTGTGGGTGATGGTGCCCGCCGGGCTCGCCGGCCAGGTGATCGCCGACGTGGCCGCCCACCTCGAACCCGGCGACATCGTCATCGACGGCGGCAACAGCAACTACCGCGACGACATCGACCGCGCCGCCGAGCTCGCCGAGCGGGGCATCCACCTGGTCGACATCGGCACCAGCGGCGGGGTCTTCGGCCTCGAGCGGGGCTTCTCGCTCATGGTCGGCGGCGACGCCGAGGCGGTGGCGCACCTCGACCCGGTGCTGCGGGCGCTCGCCCCCGGCGTCGATGCCGCGCCCCGCACCCCGGGCCGCACCGGCGAGCCGACGCCGGCCGAGCACGGCTACCTGCACTGCGGCCCCAACGGCGCCGGGCACCTGGTGAAGATGGTGCACAACGGCATCGAGTACGGCGTCATGGCCGCCTACGCCGAAGGCTTGAACCTGCTCGCTCACGCCGGCATCGGCGCCGTCGACCAGGAGCACGACGCCGAGACCACCCCGCTGCGCGACCCCGAGTACTACCGGTTCGACATCGACCTGCCCGAGGTGGCCGAGGTGTGGCGTCGCGGCAGCGTCATCGCGTCGTGGCTGCTCGACCTCACCGCCGCCGCGCTC
Organism: Acidimicrobiales bacterium; assembly: GCA_035464115.1. Classification (GTDB taxonomy): domain Bacteria; phylum Actinomycetota; class Acidimicrobiia; order Acidimicrobiales; family SKKL01; genus DATHSN01. Next base: position 2,009 of record DATHSN010000418.1, read on the forward strand.
CACGAGGACCCGGAGCTCGCCGGCTTCAGCGGGCGGGTGTCGGACTCGGGCGAGGGCCGCTGGACCGTCCAGGCCGCCGTCGACCTCGGCGTCCCCGCCCACGTCCTCACCGCCGCGCTCTACGAGCGGTTCAGCTCGCGGGGCAACTCCGACCACGCCGACCGGATCCTGTCGGCGATGCGCCAGCAGTTCGGCGGGCACCAGGAGAGGCCCGAGTCGTGACCGACGCCGTGTGACGATGAGGTCGGCCGTGCTGTGGTCCGCCGGGATCCATCACGGGCACCGTTCCCACCGGTCCGGACGGCAATCGCCACACCACGCCGCTCGTGCGATCGACGTGCGACGGGCCCTCCGTCGCGAGCTGCGGCCGGGGGTACCGTTCCGGCATGGCGACGTTCGTGTGCACGGTGCTGGGGGTCGACCGACCGTGCCTGGTCGACGACCTGGCCGGGGTCGTCTCGCGCCACGGCGGCAACTGGGAGCGCAGCGAGATGGCCCGGCTCGGCGGGCGGTTCGCCGGGATCGTGCAGGTGAGCGTCCCCGACGAACGCGCCGACGACCTGCGCGCCGCGGTCACCGCGCTCGGCGAGCAGGGCCTGCTCGTCACCGTCGACGACGGCGGACCCGAGCCGGAGCCGTCCGGTCACCGCCTGGTGATCTCCCTGGTGGGCGCCGACCGACCCGGCCTGGTGCACGCGGTGGCGTCGGCGCTGGCCGACGTGCGGGCCAACATCGAGGAGCTGGCCACCGCGACGACGAGCGCACCCATGTCGGGCGACCTGTTGTTCGAGGCGACGGCCATCGTCGCCCTGCCGACCGGCGTGGAGGTCGACGCCGTCCGCGATTCCCTCGAGGCCATCGCCGACCGGCTGATGGTCGACATCGAGCTCTCCGACTGACGTCGACTCGACGTCGATTCGACGTCGAATCGACGCCGAGTCGTCTGCACGGGAACCGCACGGGGCGGGTCGTCGTCAGACGGGGCGAACCCCGACATCGGGGCCCCGCCCCGCCGACCACCGGAGACCGTCGTGATCCGCCGCTCCTTCTCGCTCCCGCTCGCCCTGCTCGCCCTCGTCGCCCTCACCCTCGCGGCATGCGGAGACGACGCGGACCCTGTCGCGGTCGGATCCGACCCGAACGCCACCGCCCCCGACGAGCCCACCGACCCCGATGAGCCCACCGACCCCGACGAGGAGGACCCCGTGACGGACGACTCGTTCCAGATCGAGACGGCACGCGACGACGCCCGCGCCCTGCTCGGCATGCAGGAGACCGACCTGCCCGAGGACGTCCGCATCGCCCGCCGGGGCGAGGAGCAGTTCGCCCTCACCATGGATCTCGTCCCGGGTCGGCTCAACGTCGAGCTCGACGACGACGGCAGCGGCTACCGGGTGGTCACCGTGATCCTGGAGACCCCCGACGGCTCCGAGCAGTTCGACCTCGAGCCCAGCTGAGCGACAGCGACGAACGAGCGCGGACCGATCGCCGTCGCAACCCACCCGAGTGGCCGGCGACGGCGACGGGTCGGATCCGGTCGGCGACCGGGAGCCGCGCCGGGAACGGGAACGAGGGCGTCGGCCGCCGGCTCGTCGCCGCGTCGACCGCAGTGCCGAGCAGCTGGTCGACACCGTCGCCGGTCCGGGCCGCCGTCGGCACCACCGGCCACCCCAGCGCCGCGCCGAGTCGGTCGGGGTCGTCCCGCAGGCCCGCGTCGGGGTCGGCGCCGACCGACACCTCGACCAGCTCGGCGAGCTCACGCCCGACAGCCAGGCGGGCGTCGCCCACCGAGACGAGCAACGGATCGCGGCCGGGCACCCCCAGCACCTCGACGACCGCACCTGGGCGCACCCCGAGCTCGGTGAGCCGGCGAGCGACCTCGTGGCCCTCGGCGACCCCCACGATCCGCAATCGCACGTGGGCGGGGGCGACGGCGAGCGTGGGCATGAGTTCAGCCTCCCTAACAGTTGGCGCTAGGCGTAGGGTCGAACGTCCCGACCGAACGGTCACCGGTCACGCCGGCCGCCGGCTCGAGGGTCAGCCGACCCGGGGCGCGGCCGCGATGGCGTCGGCGAGCTGGCCCGGGAGGCGGGCGAGGCGCTCGTCGTGGTCGACCAGGCTGCACGACGCGCAGTAGCCGTGGTCGGGGTCGGCGTAGGCCATGCAGCAGGTGCGCCGCAGCGCCACCCGGAACGGGCCGACCCGGTCGTCGTGGGCGTCGCGCACGTCGAGGGTGCGGGCCAGGTCGGGCCGCTCGGCGAGGAGCGCGTCGGCGTCGCCCCACGGGTCGGGGGCCTCGGGCACCCAGATGGCGCTGTTGACCGCGACCAGGGCCAGGTTGCCCCACAGGTGGCGGCGACCCATGCGGACGGCGGTGGCGAGGGCGTCGAGCAGGGGCCCGACGGCGGCGTCGTAGTCGACGTCGAGCAGCCGGGCCCGCAGCCGAGCGGGATCGTCGACCGCCTCGACACCTGCGCCGGCGCGCTCGGGCGACGCCCAGCCCCGCGGCTCGGCCACCGCGAAGGTCGTCGGGGTGCCGTCGACGAAGCGCAGCCAGGTGCGGTCGGGCGACAGGTCGGGGACGTGGCGCTCGGCCATCCACGCCACCGTGGCCGGGAAGGCGAGCACCGACCCGAGGCGCTTGCCGAGCAGTGACGCCGCCGCCTTGGGGTCGGCGATGCCGTGGGCGGCCCCGTAGTCCGCGGCGGCGGCTCGGGCCCGATCGGGGTCGGCGAGGTCGGCGACGGCGACCCACCCGGCCCCGGAGCGGTCGGTGGGGTCCTCCCGGACGAGCTCGACGCCACGAGCCGCCCAGCGGACGCGCAGCCGACGGAGGACGTCGACCGCGTCGTGACCTCCACCGGAGCCCGGGCCGGGACGGCGATCGGCGCTCACGACCGGTCGAGGATCCGCTCGACGTCGTCGAGGATGACCCGGGCGGCGAGGACGTTGCCGAAGAACCACGGGTCGGGCGCCACGTCGTACACCTCGCCGGCGAGCACGGCGGACAGCGACTCCCACAACGGGTTGTCGCGCAACGCCGCCAGCGACGCCTCGGCGTCGGTGCCGAACACCACGATGACCTCGCCGCCGAGCAGGTCGACGCGCTCGGGGCTCACCTCCACGAACGCCCGACCCTCGGGATCGCTGCGCTGCGGTTCGGGGCGGGCGACTCCGATCTCGTCGAGGATCGCCCCGCTGAAGCTGGTGCCGCCGGGCAGGTAGCGACAGCTCGGCCCGAAGCAGCGCACCACCGAGACCTCGGTGGCGAGGGCGTCGCCGAGGCGATCGGCGGTGGCGGCGACGTCGGCGTCCCACGCCGCGATCAGCTCGTCGGCGCGGTCCGCGACGCCGGCGGCGTCCGCCACCGCGACGAGCAGCTCCCGCCAGGGGCGGGCGGTGGACGAGTCGAGCGCCACCACGGGGGCGATGGCGTCGAGCACCCCCGGGTCGGGCAGCTGCTCGAGCCCCTTGGTGCCCACGAGCAGCAGGTCGGGACGGGCGGCGGCGACCGCCTCGAGGTCGAAGCTGTCGCGCACGCCGAGCTCGTCGACGTCCGCCGCCAGCTCGGCCAGGTAGGGCGGCACCGCCTCGCGGTCGGTGAGCCCGGGGACACCGACGACGGGGAGGTCGAGGGCCAGGGCGGCGTCGAGCAGGGCCACGTCGCCGACCACGATGCGCTCGGGTGACGCCGGGACCTCGACCTCGGTGCCCCGGTCGTCGGTGACGACCCGGGTGCCCGACTCGGCGGCGGCCGCGGTCGTCGTCGTGACCCCGTCGGCTTGGTCGCCGTCGGCCGGGTCGGCCCCGGTGTCGTCGTCGCCGGTCTCGGCGGCCGGGGCGGTGGTCGCGGTCGGGTCGCCATCGGCGGTCGGTTCGGCGTCGTCGCCGCACCCGGCGAGGACCAGGACGGCGACGCCCAGGACGGGCGCGAGCAGCAGTGACCGGGGCATGATGGGTGTTAGGCAAGCCTCTCGTCATCGGTCGTGTCAAGCGAAGGAGCCCGGTGGCCCCCACTCCCCCGTCCCCCACCGCACGGCTCGCCGCCGACCGCGGCATCACCCTGGTCGAGGGTGAGCGCCAGGCGTGGCCCACCCTCGGACAGCTGATCGACGATCTCCCCCACCACCTCGCCGCCGTCGCCGCCCACCACCCCGGCTACGGGCCGGTCGAGCTGCGCTCGCTCGTGCAGCGGCGGGTGGCGACGTGGCTCGCCTACGCCGGCGCCCTGCCGTGGGTGATCGAGCGTCGCCTCCCGACCCTCGATCCCGGGTCGGTGCGGCTCCGGCTCGGCGCCACCGGGCTCCCCACGGCGGTGGCCGTGGACGATCCTGGCCTGACCGGCGCGACCGACGACCCTGCCGAGGTCGCGACTCGCGTCGTCGGTGGCCTGCTCGATCCGCTGGCGGTCGCGGCGGCCGACGGAGTCCGAGCCGGGGCGCGCCTGTGGGCCGGCAACACCGGCGCGGCCCTCGCCGCGGTGGCGGTCGTCGCCAACGGCGCGGTCCCGGTCGAGCGGGCGCTCGACGACGTGCGGGCGCTGCTGGGGGCGGCCGGGCTGCCCGCCGACACGGTCACGCTCGACGTGATGCGCCACCGCGGGGCCACGGCCGCCTACTACCGCCGGAAGGTGTGCTGCCTGCGCCTGCGGGCCGACGACGGCGTGTGCGACACGTGCAGCCTCCGCCCGGCGGACGAGCTCGAGGCGATGGTGCGCGAGGCCATCGATCGCCGCCTCGGCACTGCCGCACGGGAGCGGTGAGACACCTACGCTGCGCCGCGTGACCTTCGCCGGCATCCCGCCCGCCGCGCTGGATCTCTACGCCCGGCTCGAAGCCGACAACTCCCGCATGTTCTGGCAGGCGAACCGGGCCACGTTCGACGAGTCGGTCCGGGACCCGGTGGGCGCGCTCTGCGACGAGCTCGCCGAGTACGGACCGTTCCACCTGTTCCGACCCCACAACGACCTGCGGTTCGCCAAGGG
>DATHSN010000419.1:0-14228 GCA_035464115.1 Acidimicrobiales bacterium
CGGCGAGGCCGGGTCGTGCTGTGGGCCAACGAGTTCCCGAGCCCGTCGGAGACGTTCATCGTGGCGTTGGTGCTCGGCTTGATCGAGCGGGGGTGGGACGTCCACGTCGCGTGCCGCACGTGCGACGCCGAGCGCTGGCAGCGGTTCCCCGCGCTCGACCGGGAGCTCGGTCGCCGCCGGCTCCACGTGGTGGCGAGCCGCGGTCGACCGTTGCGGTGGGCCGCGAGTGTCGCCCGCGGCGCGCTCGCTGCGCTGACCCACCCCGTCGTGGGTCTGCGGTGGGCGCGCGCCGTCGGGCGCCGGGCGCCGTCGCAGCGCGCCGCCAGCCTGGCGCTCGGCGCGCTCTGCGTCCGGCTCCGCCCGGAGCTGGTGCACTTCCAGTTCGGCGCCCACGCGATCGGCCGGCTGCACGTGGGCGACGACGTCGGGTGCCGCACCGTGGTGTCGTTCCGCGGGTACGACCTGAACTACGCCGGGCTCGAGGTCCCCGGCTTCTACGACGAGGTCTGGCGGGGCACCGACGCGGTCCACGTGCTCGGCCGGGACCTGGCCGACCGCGCCGAGCGCCGGGGCCGGCCCGCCGACCTGCCGGTCGTGATGATCCCCCCGGCGGTCGACCTGGCCCGGCTCCCCGCGCCGCACCCGCCCACCGACGGACCGCTGCGCCTCGTCAGCGTCGGACGCCTCCACTGGAAGAAGGGCCACGAGTGGACCCTCGCGGCGCTCGCCCGCCTGCGCGCCGACGGGGTCGACGCGGTGCTCCGGATCGTCGGCGGCGGACCCCACGAGCCGGCCATCCGCGCCGCCGTCGCCGAACTGGGGCTCGACGGCGCCGTCGAGCTCACCGGGTTCGTCTCCCACGACGAGGTGGCCGAGCACCTGGCGTGGAGCGACGTGCTCGTCCACCTGGCGGTGTCGGAGGGCTTCGGCAACGCGGTCCTCGAGGCCCAGGCCATGGGTCGCCCGGTCGTGTGCAGCGATGCCGACGGGCTCCGCGAGAACGTCGAGGACGGGGTGACCGCGATCGTGGTCCCGCGCCGCGATGCGGACGCTGCGGCCGCGGCCCTCCGCGACCTCGCGGGGCGAGGTCGGTCGGCGATGCGGGCCATGGGGGAGGAGGGCCGGTGCCGGGTGGTCGGCCGCTTCGGGCGGGCCGAGCAGATGGACCGCTTCGAGGCCCTCTACGCCGCGGTGGTGGCGGCCCCTCGTCGAGCCGACGGCCGCCGCCCGGCCCTCACGGGACCCGGCACACCACCTGGTTGACCCGCCGCTCGGCGGCGCGCAGGCCGCGCCCCACCGCACGGTCGCCCCGCTCGCCGAGCGCCCGGCGCGTCACCTTCCGCACCGGCGCGAACACGAGCTGCCGGCGTGACCGCATGATGTGGGCCCGCTCGGCGTAGGCCGGGTCGAGCTCGTACTTGGCGCAGAAGTGCTCGAGGCTCGACGCCGTCCACGCCTCGCTCCAGCGCACCATGAAGTAGGCGACGTCGGTCCGCCGCAGCGGTGGTGGCGTCGAGTAGGTGACCTGCGACGCCGGCTCGAACCACACCTCGCCACCGTCGCGGACCACGTCGAGGCACAGGTCGAGGTGCTCGCGCGTGTTGAGCAGCCGCTCGTCCATGCCCAGCCGTCGCACCACCTCGGTGCGCGCGAGCAGGCAGTGGAACTCGACGAAGTCCACCGGCTCGGCGACGAGGGGGGTGGCGAGGTCGTCGAGCGGCTCGCCCTGGTGGCGGTGGGTCGTCGCCAGGGTCCGGTGCCCGGGCTCGCCCTCGAAGGAGAGGTCGCCGCCGGCCATGTGGATCTCGCGCTCGTCGGGATCGCCCTGGAAGTAGAGCGGCCCGACGACTGCCGCGCCGCAGCGGTCGGCGCGCTCGACCAGCGCCTCGAGCCAGCCGGCGGTGACGATGAGGTCGTTGTCGACGAAGACCACGTACTCGGTGTCGACCCGGGTGAGCCCGATGTTGCGGGCTTCGTTCGGGGAGAGGTACCGGTCGACCCGGATCAGGTCGAAGGGCACCTCGGCGGCCCGCTGCTCGAGGTGGCGGCGCAGCGCCGGCGGCCCGTTGCCGTCGACGTAGATCAGACGGTGCGGGAACGTGGTGTGCTCGATGATGCTCTCGAGCGAGGCCTCGCTCTCCGAGAAGCGCTCGCGGGGGACGACCACCACGGTCACCCGGCAGGTGTCGGACTGGTGCATGGGGTGCTCCTTCAGGCGCGGGTCGTGGCACGCTGGCCCGGTGCGCATCGACGTGATCACGATCTTCCCCGAGATGGTCTCGGACTACTCGCGGCGGTCGCTCTTGGGGAAGGCCCGCGAGCGGGGCGTGCTCGACGTGCGGGTCCACGACCTGCGGTCGGCGGCCACCGATCCGCACCGCTCGGTCGACGACTCGCCGTTCGGCGGCGGTGCCGGCATGGTGCTGATGGCCGAGCCGATCTTCGCCACCGTCGAGGCGGTCGACCCGCCCCGCCCGCTGCTGCTGCTCGGTCCCGGGGGTCGTCGCTTCGACCAGGCGATGGCGCGCCAGCTGGCCACGTCCGACGGGTTCTCGCTGCTGTGCGGCCGCTACGAGGGTGTCGACGAGCGGGTCCGCGAGCACCTCGTCGACGGTGAGGTGTCGATCGGCGACTACGTGCTCGCCGGCGGCGAGGTGGCGGCGATGGTGATCCTCGAAGCGGTCGGTCGGCTCGTCCCCGGGGTCATGGGCAACGCCGAGTCGGCCACCGAGGAGTCGTTCGCCGACGGCCTGCTCGAGTACCCGCACTACACCCGTCCCGCCGAGCTGCGGGGGTGGGAGGTGCCCGAGGTGCTGCGGTCGGGCGACCACGCCCGCGTGGCGCGGTGGCGGCGGGCCCAGGCGCTGGCGCGCACCGCCCGCCACCGTCCCGACCTCGTGGCGGCGCGCGGTGGTCTCGACGCCGCCGACCGGGCGGTGCTCGCCGAGTTCGGCCTCGACGACGAGCCTGCGGTGGCCGCCGCGTTGGAGCGAGCGGGAGCGACCGTCTATCCTTCGGAGTCCGCCTGATCCGGGTGAGCGCTCGCGCGCCGCTGCCCGATGAGCCTGAGCGCAGGAGCCCCCGATGCACGCCACCGATCTCGTCGACCAGTCCAGCCTCCGCGACGACATCCCCCGGTTCGCCCCGGGCGACACGTTGAAGGTCCACGTCCGCGTGGTCGAGGGCAACCGTGAGCGGGTCCAGGTGTTCCAGGGCGTCGTCATCCGGCGCCAGGGCAGCGGCCTGCGCGAGACCTTCACGGTCCGCAAGCTCTCGTTCGGCGTCGGCGTGGAGCGCACCTTCCCGCTCCACACCCCGATCGTGGCCAAGATCGAGGTCGTCACCCGTGGCGACGTCCGGCGGGCGAAGCTCTACTACCTGCGCGACCGCGTCGGCAAGGCCGCCAAGATCAAGGAGAAGCGCGAGGCCTGATGCCTCGTGCCCGGTCGGCCGCCGGCGCTGTCGGTGGCCCTCGGTAGCGTGAGCGGTGTGAGCCACCGCCCCGCGCCCCGGAGCGCCACCCCGTGAGCGCCGAGGACCTCGAGGACTACGAGGCCGACATCGAGCTCCAGCTCGTGAAGGAGTACAAGGACGTCAGTCCGATGTTCTCCTACGTGGTGGAGACCGAGCGCCGGTTCTACCTCGCCAACGAGGTCGTCACCACCGTGCACGACGGTGGTGGGCGCCCGTTCGTCGAGCTCGAGCTGCGCGACGCCTGGGTGTGGGACATGTACCGCCAGTCGCGCTTCGTGGCGTCGGTGCGGGTCGTCACCTTCAAAGACGTCAACGTCGAGGCCCGTCGCACCGAGGGCCTCTTCCCCGACGAGGGTCTGGCGCGGTGACCCGGGGTCGTCTCGAGCGGGGTGCGGCCGGCGAGGCGCTGGCCGCCGACTGGTACGTCGAGCAGGGCTATGCGGTCCTCGACCGCAACTGGCGGTGCCGCGACGGTGAGCTCGACCTGGTGCTGCGCCAGGGTCGCACCACCGTGTTCTGCGAGGTGAAGACCCGCACGTCGACCGCGTTCGGGTCGCCGGCCGAGGCGGTCACCCCCACCAAGCAGCGGCGCATCCGGCGGCTCGCGGCGCAGTGGCTCGGGGCGCACCCCGAGGCGCGCGGCGACGTGCGCTTCGATGTCGCGTCGGTGCTCGCCGGACGCCTCGAGGTCATCGAAGCGGCGTTCTGACGGCGGGTCCCGGCCGACCGGGCCCCACGCGTCGGGCGCGATCGGCCGGGACGGCGCAGGTCGCTCGTGGTCCTACGTCCACTCGATCTCGGTGTACGAGGTGCCACGGGGCTGCGGGGCGAACTTGGTGCCCTCCTCGATGGTCCACCGTCCGTGCGTGGGGCCCTTGGTGATGAACGAGGTCGTGCCCCGCCAGGTGTCGAGCTGGGACAGCGACGCGAAGCCCGCCACCTCGGCGTCGTCGGGTGCGCCGAGGGCCGCCATGAGGTTCGAGATCGCGGCGGCGACCTCGGGGGTCGGCTGGTAGTCGTCGCCCATCTGGATGGTGATGCTCAGCTGGTCGTTGGTGGTGGAGTCGCTCATGCACCAGGGGACGGCGCTCGTCGCCCGACGGTTACGGCCCGATGGGGCCCGGGTGCCGACGGCGCTCGTGGCGGGTGGCTCAGCGCGTGCGCAGCTCGGCGGGCAGGTGCTCCACGTCGCTCAGGCGGTCGAGGGCGAACGACCAGCCCTCACCGATCCGCAGCCCGCGCAGGCTGGTGACCGACGCGTGCTGGGTGACGATGCGCTCCCACTCCCACGGCACCGGCTCGAAACCGAGCAGGTGGCCGACCACGGTGGCGTTGGTGCCGGCATGGGCCACGAACAGCACCCGGAGGTCGGGCTCGTCGAGGTGCCACAGCGGTGTGTCATCGGGGGTGGGGCGCCCGCCGAGGCTGGCGAGCGCGTCGCGGATGCCGGTGGTGACCCGCACGTGGAAGGCGCGGAAGCTCTCGCCGCCCTCGATGCCGTCCCACTGCTGCTCGAAGGGCCGGGCCATGGCGTCGGCGAAGATGCGGTCGACCTCGGCCGACGGGGTCCCGGTCCAGTCGGGCATGCCGATCTCGGCCATCCAGGGGAGCACCTCGTGGTGCGCGGCGAGCACGTCGAGCACCGGCTCGGCGGTGAGCTTGGCCCGCACGAGCGGCGACACGAACACGGCGTCGAAGCGCTCCTCGGCCAGTCGCGCCGCGAGCCGCCGGGACTGCTCCTCGCCCCGGGCGGTGAGGGGCGGGTTGTCGACGCTCAGGCCCTCGCGGACCCACTCCGGTTCGGCGTGGCGGACGAAGACGAGCTCCATGCGGGCGAGGATACGGTCCGCCGGCGCCGTCCCCGTGCGCCGGTCAGCCCCGCCGGCCGGGCCGGCGCCGGTGGCGGTGCGTCCAGCAGCCGCGGTGCCAGTGGCGGCGCAGGTCGGGCGCGTCCTGGGGGACGGCCACGAGGTGGCCGGTGCCGGGCGGGATGTCCTGGTTGCACCCCGGGCAGACGTAGCGCTTGGTGGCCTCGTAGGGCTGGATGCGGCGGACCTCGACCTCGCCGAGGGCGCTGGGATCGGGGCTGCTCACCCGAACATCGCCCACGCCACGAGCAACGCGCAGACGACCAGCGCGCCGACGACCATGGCGGCGTCGGCGACCGGGGCGCGGCGGCGGGCACGGAACGGGTTCATTCCCACCCCACCAGTATCGTGCGGCCCATGGAGACCCTGCAGGTCGCCCACCACGCGGGCGTCACCACCATCACGCTCGACCGCCCCCACCGCAGGAACGCCATCGACGCCCAGATGTGGGACGAGCTGCGGGCGACCCTGGCCGGTGTCGCCCACGACGGCGACGTGCGGTGCGTGGTGGTCACCGGTGCCGGCGGCGCGTTCTGCTCGGGCGCCGACCTCACCGGGCGCGCCGACGGCGAGCGGCCCCACCAGCTGGCGGCCATGCGCGCCATCAACGAGGTGGCCCTGGCGCTGCATCGGCTGCCGCAGCCCACCATCGCCAAGGTCACCGGCGTGGCGGCCGGCGCAGGGTGCAACCTGGCCCTCGGCTGCGATCTCGTCGTGGCGTCCGACCAGGCCCGCTTCTCGGAGATCTTCGTGCGGCGCGGCCTCTCGGTCGACTTCGGGGGCACGTGGCTCCTGCCCCGCCTCATCGGGCTGCACCGGGCCAAGGAGCTGGCGTTCTTCGGCGACGTCATCGACGCCGCCGAGGCCGAGCGCCTCGGCCTCGTCAACCGGGTGGTGCCCCACGACGAGGTCGACGCGCTCGTCGACGAGTGGGCGGCGCGGCTGGCGGCCGGGCCTCCCATCGCGCTGGCGATGACCAAGCGCATGCTCAACCAGTCGTTCGCCGTGGGCCTCGAGGAGGCCCTCGACGCCGAGGGGCTCTCCCAGACGGTCAACTTCGGCACCGCCGACACGGCCGAGGCGATCCGTGCGTTCTTCGACAAGCGCGAGCCCGAGTTCCGTGGCCGCTGAGCCCCGTCGCCCCCGGGCGCTGGCGAGGGCGGTCGTCGCCGTGGTCGCGGTGCTCGCCCTCGGGGCCTGCGCGTCGGAGTCGCCGGACGTGCCCACGGGTGCCGACGGCACGGCCGATCCCGAGCTGGTGCTGGGGCGCGAGATCTACGCGGCCCAGTGCGCCTCGTGCCACGGCGCCGGCGGCGGCGGGGGAGCAGGACCGGCGCTCTCCGACGGCCGGGTCGAGCGCGCGTATCCCGACCTCGCCGACCAGATCGCCCTCGTCGCCAACGGTCGGGGCGCCATGCCCGCCTTCGGCGAGCGCCTCGACGCCGAGGAGCTCGAGGCGGTCGTCCGCTACACGCGCGAGGTCCTCTGACGCGAGCGGGGCTCTGACGCCGGGGTGCTCTGGACCGAGTCCCTCGCCGATTCGCGGGACCCCTTTCGCAGCGTCACACCCCCGGCGTAGGGTGCGGGGCACCTCCCCTCCTCCCTGCTGTCGCGCTCGAGGAGGGTCGAGGTGATCGCCTCCGTCCCGTCGGCCACGCTGCTCGGTGCCACCGGGCACCCCGTGTCGGTCGAGGTCCACGTCTCATCCGGCTTGCCCGGCTTCGCCATCGTCGGCCTGCCCGACACGTCGTGTCGCGAGGCGCGCGACCGTGTGCGCGCCGCGCTGCTCTCGTCGGGGCTCCGCTGGCCCCAGAAGCGCATCACCGTGAACCTCGCGCCCACGGGCATCCGCAAGGCCGGCGCCCAGCTCGACCTCGCCATCGCGGTGGCCGTGCTGGTCGCCGACGAGGTGCTCCCACCCAGCGCGGTCGCGGGTCGGGGCTTCCTCGGCGAGCTGGGTCTCGACGGCTCGGTGCGGCCGGTCGCCGGCACCGTGCCCCTCGTCGACGCCCTCCGGGCCACCGAGGCCGTCGTCGCCGCCCGCAGCGTCGTCGACGCCGAGCTGGTGGGCCGCCACCGCGTCCGTCCCGTCGCCGACCTGCGCTCGCTCGTCGCGGCGCTCGCCGACCGGGCGCCGTGGCCCACGCCCCCGCGGCCGGCGCCCCCGCCGCCCGAGCCCCCCGAGCCCGACCTCGCCGAGGTGCGCGGGCAGCCCTTCGCCCGCCGGGCGCTCGAGCTGTCCGCCGCCGGCGGCCACCACCTGTTGCTCGTCGGACCTCCGGGTGCGGGCAAGACCATGCTCGCCCGTCGGCTGCCCGGCCTGTTGCCCGACCTCGACCACCGCGCCGCCATGGAGGCCACCCGCATCCACTCGGCGGCGGGCGTGGGCCTGCCCGCCGGTGGGTTGGTGCGACGCCCTCCGTTCCGGGCGCCGCACCACGGCGCATCACCGGTCGCGCTCACCGGCGGTGGGTCGGGCACGCTGCGGCCGGGCGAGCTGAGCCTCGCCCACGGCGGCGTGCTGTTCCTCGACGAGCTCGGCGAGTTCGCCGCGGTGGCGATCGACGCCCTGCGCCAACCCCTCGAAGAGGGGGTCATCCGGGTGAGCCGCGCCGCGGCGTCGGTGGCCCTGCCGGCGCGGGTGCTGCTGGTCGCGGCCACCAACCCGTGCCCGTGCGGGGCGGCCGGCACGCCGGGGAGCTGTCGCTGCGCCGACGCCGCTCGGGCGCGCTACCTGCGCCGCCTCTCGGGTCCGTTGCTCGACCGCTTCGACCTGCGCATCGACGTGGCGCTCCCCGAGACCGACGCGCTGCTCGGCGCACCCGACGAGGAGACCACCGCGGTGGTCCGGACCCGGGTCGAGGCGGCACGGGCGCGCGCCGCCGAGCGGGGTGTCGAGCGCAACGCCGACCTGCCCGCGCACCGCCTCGACGAGCTGGCCCCGCTCGCCCCCGATGCCAAGGTGCTGCTCGAGTCGGCGCTGCGGGCGGGCCGGCTGAGCGGACGCGGGCTGCACCGCATCCGCCGGCTGGCCCGCACCGCCGCCGACCTCGACGACGTCGGCGAGCTGGTGAGCGCCGAGCACGTGGCGTTGGCCCTGCAGCTGCGGGCCGAGCCCGCCGTGCTCATCGGCGACGCAGCATGACCGCCCCCGCCGACGAGCTCCCCCCGGCGGCGTTCGCGTTGGCGCTCGCCGAGCTGCCCGCCATGGGCCCGGCGCGCCTGTTGGCGCTGCACCGGGCGTTCGGCCCGGTCGAGGCGTGGTCGCGGGTCGGCTCCGGACGGGTGCTCGACGCCCCGGCGGTCATGGCGGCGCTGCGGCCCCGCCCGGGGGAGGTGCTCACCGCCTGGGCCACCGCCGTGCGCCGCGCCGATCCCGCCGCCACCTGGGCCCGCCACGCCGGCGTGGCGGTCGCCACGGTCGACGACCCCACCTACCCGGCCGCGCTCGTCGACGACGTCGAGCCGCCAGCCGTCCTCGTGTGGCACGGCGAGCTCGAGGCGCTCGACGGGCCCCGGGTGGCCGTCGTCGGCACTCGCCGGTGCACCCGCACGGGCCGCGAGGTCGCCGCCGAGCTGGGTCGCGAGCTCGCCGCCGCGGGCATCCGCGTGGTGTCGGGGTTGGCGTCGGGCATCGACGGCGCGGCCCACCGCGGGGCCCTCGCCGCCGACGGTGCCCCACCCGTGGCCGTCGTCGGGTGCGGGCTCGACGTGCCCTATCCGCACCGACACGCCGCGCTGTGGGCCGAGGTGGCGGCCCGAGGGCTGGTCGTGTCCGAGGCACCGCTCGGCACCCGGCCCGCCCCCTGGCGCTTCCCGGCCCGCAACCGCATCATCGCCGCCCTCGCCGACGTGGTGGTCGTCGTGGAGTCGCACGCCGCGGGCGGCTCCATGCACACCGTCGACGAGGCGCTGCGGCGCGACCGCACGGTGCTCGCCGTCCCGGGGTCGGTGCGCAACCCCGCGGCGGCGGGCACCAACCGGTTGCTGCACGAGGGCATGGGACCGGCCCGCGACGTGTCCGACGTGCTCATCGCCCTCGGGTCGGCGGGCCCGGCGCCACCCGGCGCGGCGGCGCCCCGGTCCGGGCGGCCCACCGCAGCGACGCCCGCCGGCGCGACACCCGCCGCCGCGACACCTGCCGCCGCGACGCGCCCGGGCAGCCGCCGATCGGTGCGCCCGGCGCCGTCGCCCGACGCCAGCCGGGCCCTCGCCGCCATCGGCTGGGACCCGGTCACCATCGATGCGGTGGCCCGCGACTCGGGGCTGGCGACGGGGCCGCTCGCCCTCGCGCTCGAGGAGCTCGACGCCGCAGGGTGGGTCCACCGCCAGGGCGGCTACGTAGAGCGTCGGAGTGAGCATTGAGCGCGTTCATCGACCGGCGGGGGCTCGGACCGGTACGGTTGCGGCGTGGGGTGGGACTTCGACGCTTTCGAGCGCTCGCTGACGAGCGCGGCACCCGCCACCATCAGCGCGTACCGCAGCGACCTCCGCGCCTTCGCCGCGTGGGCCGCGCGCAGCGGTGTCGAGACGCCCACCGAGGTCGACCGCGCGCTGCTGCGGCGCTACCTCGCGCACCTCACCACCCGGCGCTACGCCCGCCGCACCATCGCCCGCAAGGCGTCGAGCCTGCGGCGCTACTTCGACTGGGCGCGCCGGCGCGGGGTGGTCCCCGTCGATCCCGCAGCCGGGCTCACCGCGCCCGGTGGCACGGGGCGCCTGCCCCGGGTGCTGCGCGACGACGAGCTGCGGGTGCTGCTCGACGACCCGGTGGTCGACGACCCGCCGCCGGTGCGCCAGCGCGACGACGCCGTGCTCGAGCTGCTCTACGGCAGCGGCCTGCGGGTCAGCGAGCTCTGCGGGCTGCGGCGGGCCGACGTCGATCTCGATGCGCGGGCCCTCACGGTGTGGGGCAAGGGGGGCACCCAGCGCCGGGTGCCCATCGGCGAGCCCGGGGCCGCCGCCCTCGCGGCCTGGCTGCACGAGGGACGACCCCAGCTGGCCACGCCCGACTCGCCCTCCGACGCGGTGTTCCTCGGGCGCCGGGGCGGCCCGCTCGGGCCGCGCGACGTCCGGCGCCTGCTCGACCGACGGGCCCCGGCCCCCACCCATCCCCACGCGCTGCGCCACACCTTCGCCACCCACCTGCTCGACGGCGGCGCCGACCTGCGGGCGGTGCAGGAGCTGCTCGGCCACGCCGATGTCGGCACCACCCAGATCTACACCCACGTCAGCACCGAGCGGCTCCAGCGGGTGCACCGGACCACCCACCCGCGAGGATGAGCACCGTGTCCGACCACGACGGCGACGAGCGCAGCCCCGATGAGGTCGCCGAGCTGTGGGCCGCCTACAAGGCCAACGGTCGCCGCCACGACCGCGACGCGCTCATCCTGCACTACTCGGCCCTCGTGAAGTTCGTGGCCGGGCGCATGGCGGTGGGCCTGCCGCAGAACGTCGAGCAGGCCGACCTGGTGAGCTACGGGATCTTCGGGCTCATCGACGCCATCGACAAGTTCGAGCCCGAGCGGGGCTACAAGTTCGAGACCTACGCCATCGCCCGGGTGAAGGGCGCCATCCTCGACGAGCTCCGCTCGATCGACTGGGTGCCCCGATCGGTGCGGGCCAAGGCCCGCAGCGTCGAGCGCGCCTACGCCAAGCTCGAGGCCACCTTGCACCGCACCCCCACCGACGACGAGCTGGCCGCCGAGCTCGACCTCACCGAGCAGCAGCTGCAGACGATGCTGAACCAGATCTCGTTCGTGGGCCTGGCCGCCCTCGACGAGGTGCTGGCGCTCGGCGGCGACCGCGGCGAGTCGGTCACGCTCGGCGACACCATCGCCGACAAGCGCGAGGGCCCCGTCGACGCGTACGAGGTCGAGGAGATGCGTCGCCTGCTCGTCGAGGCCATCAACCGCTCGCCCGAGCGCGAGAAGATCGTCCTCACCCTCTACTACTACGAGGGCCTCACCCTGGCCGAGATCGGCGAGGTGCTCGGCGTCACCGAGAGCCGGGTCTGCCAGATCCACACCAAGGCCGTGCTGCAGCTGCGATCGCGGCTGTCCACCGACAGCCGCGAGACCGCCTGATCCCGTAGCACCCGTCGGGGCTCGGCCCCCGCCGTCGATCCCCGCGCCACCCGCCTTCCCCGGGTCAGCCCTCCGTCCCGGGAGGCCTCATGGTCCGCGCCGCGGCGTTGGTCCTCGTCGGCGCGCTCGTCGCCGGCCTCGTCGCACCCGTCCGAGCGGCGGCGACGCCCGATCGGCCCGAGTACGCGCCGATGGTCGTCGCCGTGGTGGTCGACCCGTTCCGACCGCCGGCGACCTCCTACGGCCCGGGGAACCGCGGGCTCGAGTACGACACCGTGCCCGGTCAGCCGGTCACCGCCGCCGCCGACGGCGAGGTCACCTTCGCGGGGGCCGTGGCCGGGGCGCTGCACGTCACGGTCCGCCACGGCGACGGCACCCTCACCACCGCGTCGTTCGTCGCCTCGGTGGAGGTGGCGGTCGGCGACCGCGTCCAGCGCGGCGACCTGCTCGGCCGGGCCGGCCCCCGCCTGCACGTCGGCGCCCGGGTCGGCGGCGAGTACATCGACCCCGCCACGCTGTTCGGCACCCACGAGCGCCGCGTGGTCCTCGTGCCGGCCGAGCCCGCCGGGCGTCGCGCCGAGCTGGCCGAGCGGGCCCGACTCGCCGCGCTCACCCGGCTCGAAGGTGGGGGACCGGGCCCGCTGGCGAGCGTGCTCGGGGTGGCCGCCCGGGTCACCGGCGGTGCGTTGGGCGGCGCCGGCTCGGTGCTCGGTGGTCTCGCCGCGTCCGCCCACGACACGGGCCGGCGCGTCCTCGACGTGGGCCTCGCCGGCACCGGCCTGGTGCTGTCGTCGACGATCGCCCGCGCCGAGCTCATCCTGCGCCACCTGGTCGAGCTCACCCCGGTCGTGCGGGCCTGGCGGCTCAACGAGCGGTTCGAGGCGGTGCTGCGCCACCGCCGCCACTGCACCCGGCTCGCCGGGCCACCCCCACCACCGACCCGGAGCCGCCGGGTGGCGGTCCTCGTCGCCGGCCTCGGGTCGACGAGCGACCACGCCGCCATCGGCGGGGTCGACACCGAGCGCCTCGGCTACGCGCCGGGCGACGTGGTCGGCTTCTCCTACGGCGGTGGTCGCACCCCCGGACGCTTCGGTGAGGGCGACGGTGCCGGCCCCCTCGCCGCCGAGCTGGCCGCGCTCCCCGCCGCCGCGTACGACGCCGACGACTCGTCCACCGACCTCGCGGTGCGCGCGGCCCACCTCGCGGCGCTGCTCGAGGCGGTCGCCGGTGCCACCGGGGGTGCCACCGTCGACGTCCTCGCCCACTCCCAGGGCGGCATCGTGACCCGCCTCGCGCTGGCGGATCTGGCGACGGATCCGGAGCGCCGCTGGGTCGTCGCGCGCCTCGGCCTGGTGGCCACCATCGGCTCACCGCACGACGGCGCCGACCTCGCCACCTCCGCCGACCTGCTCGGCGCCACCCACGTCGGCGGCGCCCTGTTGCAGGTGGCCGACCACCTCTCGGGCCGCCCGCTCGACCCGGCCGCCACCACCGTGGGCGATCTCGGCGAGCGGTCGGCGACGATCGCCGCGCTCGACGATCACGAGCTGCCGCCCGGGCCCCACTACCTCTCGATCGGCGGGCGGGGCGACCTGGTGGTCCCGGCCGGTCGCACCGCGCTCGACGGCGCCCACCACGTCGTGGTCGACGCCACCGGTCTCTCCGCGCACGACCGTCTGCCCGCTGACCCCGGCACCACGCGCGAGCTGGCGCTCGGTCTGGCCGAGCTGGCGCCGTCGTGCGCCGGTGTCGGCGACGCGGTGCTCGACGTGGCGTGGTCCGAGGCCATCGACGCGACGCTGGCCGGGATCGGGCTCGCCGTCGGCGGCCTGTTCGGCTGGTGAGCGCCGCCTGGGGACCCGACCCGCCCTCCGCTACACTCGCCGATCGGCCCGTCGGGCCGCGCCGGACCCCCGGCGATCTCGCATCCCACAGCCGCGCCACCACTCGGTCGCCCCCCTCGGGCGCAGGCGCGGTGACGACCAACCGATGGAAGGAGCCGTCATGACCGCGGTCGTGACCATGAAGCAGCTGCTCGAGGCCGGAGTCCACTTCGGCCACCAGACCCGCCGCTGGAACCCGACGATGAAGCGCTTCATCTTCGGTGAGCGCAACGGCATCTACATCATCGATCTCCAGCAGACGCTGAACCGGATCGAGACGGCCTACTCGTTCCTGCGCGACACCGTCGCCGAGGGCGGCACGGTGCTCTTCGTCGGCACCAAGAAGCAGGCCCAGGACCCGGTCCAGTCCTACGCCGAGAAGTGCGGCATGCCCTACATCAACGAGCGCTGGCTCGGCGGCATGCTCACCAACTTCGAGACCATGGCCAAGCGCGTCGCCAAGATGAAGGAGTACCAGCGCATGCGCGACTCCGGCGAGTTCGCGGCCATGCCCAAGAAGGAAGCCCTCCTCATCTCCCGCGAGCTCGAGAAGCTCGAGCGCAACCTCGGCGGCATGCGCAACATGGAGTCGCTCCCCGACGCGGTGTTCATCCTCGACACCAAGAAGGAGCACATCGCGGTGACCGAGGCCAACAAGCTCGGCATCCCGATCGTGGCGGTGGTCGACACCAACTGCGACCCCGACATCATCCAGTACGTGATCCCCGGCAACGACGACGCCATCCGCTCGGGCACCCTCATGTGCCGGATCGTGGCCGACGCCGTCGACGAGGGCCGCTTCATCCGCTCCCGCCGGGGTGGGCCCGACGTCGCCCCGGCGCCGTCGCGCAGCCTGCTCGAAGAGGACCAGATCGCCGCCCAGCAGGCCGAGGCCCGCCGCCAGGCCGCCGCCCAGG
>DATHSN010000420.1:0-4450 GCA_035464115.1 Acidimicrobiales bacterium
CACGGCGTCACGCTACCGAGACCGCCCCGGTGTCCCGCGTCCCGCCGCCGTCACCCCCAGGTGACGTCCGCGGAATCCGCGCGGATTCCACGCCAACGGGCGCGCCAGCAGCACGGGCGGCCGCGCCCGGCCGCGGGCGTCACACAGCCAGCACCTTGGTGACGACGTGCTCCACCAGGTGATCGCGTGCGAGGACCATCCGCACCGGGGTGTCCACGTAGCCACACCGACGCAGCAGAGCCCGGCCGGGCACGTTGCGGTCGGCGACCCAGGTCGAGATCCGCGGCGCTCCGAGGGCGGTCGCCCACCCCTCGGCGGTGACGATGAGTCCGGTGGCGATGCCGCGGCATCGCCAGTCGGGCTCCACCCAGCAGCTCGACAGGGTGGCGTCGCCGTCGGCGGTGAGTCGGGCCGCCATGGTGGCGACGGCGCCACCGGCCGGCGTCATGGCGAACCAGATCGCCTCACCCCGGCCGTGGCCCGCGCCCCGCCGGGCCAGCTCCCGCCACCGCTCCGGCGAGCGGGTCCGGGCGAGCGACGGCCGTTCGGCGAACAGCTCGGGGGCCTCGTCGAGCATGTCGAGGTGCAGCCGACGCAGCACCTGCCACTGCTCGGGCCGGCAGCGCACCAGCGTGAGCTCCCCGGCCCGGACGGACCCGATGTCGGGGAGGGGCGCTCGCGCGGACGTGGTCGTAGGGGACATGGCGCCTCCTCGGTTGCCACGGGGAGTGATCGGCCGCGCACCCCCGCCGATGAGGGCCGACCGCCACGACCCGCGACGCCCTCGCCGGCAGGGTCGTGAACGCCGGCGCGCTGGCCCGGACGCCCCCGGGCCGGGCAGGCTCCACCCATGACCGCGCTCGCCGTCCCGTCCGCACTGCGTGACGACTGGGACCGGCTGCTGCGCCCCACCCCCGACCCGCGGCCCTTCGACCCCGACGCGCTCGGCCCTCTCCCCGACCCGGCCCGGCGCTGGCTCACCCACGCCATCACCCCCGGCACCCCGCTGCGCCGCCGGGTCCGACTCGACCAACGCGGCGAGATCCGCCTGCGGGGCCGCTGGTGGCCGATGCGGGCCACCCAGGCCCTCGACCCGCTGGCCGGGCTGGTCTGGCCGGTCGAGGTGCGGATGCTCGGACTCCCCGTCCGCGGGTTCGACCGCGTCGTGGTCGGCGCCGACGGGCCCGAGGGCGAGATGACCCACCGCCTCCTCGGTCGCCTCACCGTGATGCACCTGGACGGCCCCGACTACCTCCGCAGCGCGAGCGCCCGACCGGCGAGTGAGATCATGTGGTCACCGGCCGCCGCCCTCGACGAGCGGATCCGGTGGCGCCCCGTCGACGACGAGTCGTTCGTGCTGGTGGTGCCGGTCGGCGGCCACGACCACGAGGTCACGCTGACGGTCGGCGACGCCGGCGCGGTCCGCTCGGTGTCGGTCCCCCGCTGGGCCCAGGACGACGACGGCACCTGGCGGGTGCGCCCGTTCGGGGGCCGCGTCGACGCGGAGGCGACGTTCGACGGGTTCACCATCCCGACGCGCACGGTCGCCGGCTACGGCGACGACCCGGCCGGGGAGGGCGCGTTCGTCCGCCAGACGATCGAGACCGCCACCTTCGCCTGACGTCGGCGAGACCCGGCCCGCCGACGTCAGCGCCGGTCGGGCACCAGGCGGGCGGCGAGGGCGCAGACCAGCTCGTCGGCGCCCGGTGCGGCGAGCACGCCGAGCCCCACCGGCAGGCCGTCGACCTGGGCGAGCGGCAGCGACGCCTGCGGCGCCCCCAGCAGCGGGGCGATCACCGAGAACGGCAGCAGCTGGGCCCGGGCCGCGGCCGCCGCCTCGGGCGCGAGCCCGAGCTCGGGAGCCGGGCCGGGCGCCGACGGCACCAGCACCACCGCCCCGCCGTCGAGCACCGGTGCCACCTCCGCGGCGAGCCGCGCCCTGGTCTCCTCGGCGGCGTCGGCCTCGTCGGCCGTGGTCGCCGCCGCCTCGGCCCAGCGCTGGGCCACGTCGGGGCCGAAGCGCGGCCGGAGCCGCTCGATCCACACCCCGTTCGCGGCCCAGGCGTCGTGGCGCTGCAGGGTGCGGAACGTCTCGGCCCAGATCCCACCGCCCTCGGGCCCCCACAGCGCCACCGGCTCCGCCGTCACCCCGAGCTCGGCGGCCACCCGCTCGACGGCGTGGCCCAGCGACTCCCGCGCCGCCGGCTCGCACCACGCGAACAGATCGACCGCCACCCGCAGCGCCGTCGGCCGTCCCCCCGCACCCCCGACCCCGGCCCCGCTCCCCCACCCGTCGACCAGCACCGATCCGACCGTCGCCGCCAGCGGCCCCCGCCGGGTGAACCACCCCGCCGTGTCGAACCGCGGCGCCAACGGGAACACCCCGGTCAGCGGCACCCGACCGTGGGTGGGTCGCACCCCCACCACCCCGCAGTACGACGCCGGCACCCGCACCGACCCGGCGGTGTCGGAGCCGAGCGCCACCGCGGCCAGGCCGCCCGCCACCGCCACCGCCGAGCCGCTCGACGATCCGCCCGGGTCGCGCCCCGGCGCCGCCGGGTTGGTCGGGGTGGGCTCGTGGACGTTGACGGCCGAGAGCGAGTAGGCGGTCTCGGCGGTGCGAGCCCGACCCACGCACGTCGCCCCAGCGGCCAGCAGGCGCGCCACCGCGGCCGCGTGCGTGACGGCCGGCTCGGCGTCGGCGCGCACGTCGGGGTTCCCCGCCCCGGTGAGGGTGCCGGCCACGTCGAAGAGGTCCTTGGCCACGAACCGCAGCCCGTCGAGCGGACCCGACCCGGTCGGCTCGGCGAGCACGGCGGGCCCGAGGACGAGGGCGTCGTGAGGATCGTCGGGGAGCGGATCAGCGGCGGGCACGCCCCCGGTCTACTCGGCGTCGGCGGACACGACCTACGGTTCGGACGTGACCGACGCACCCCCCACCGCCGATCTCCTCGTCCGAGGCGCCGAGCTCGTCGCCACCTGCGACGACGACCGCCGCGAGCTGCGGGGCGGCTGGGTCGCCGTCACCGACGGCCTCGTCAGCGGCGTGGGCCCGGCCGGATCGGAACCGCCCGCCCGACGCACCCTCGACGCCGCCGGCTGCCTGGTGACCCCGGGCCTGGTCAACACCCACCACCACATCTACCAGAACCTCACCCGGGCCTACGGGCCGGCGCTGCAGGGCACGCTCTTCGACTGGCTCACCGTGCTGTACCCCCTGTGGAGCCGCATCGACGACGAGGCCGTCCACGTGTCGGCGTGGGTCGGGCTCGCCGAGCTGGCGCTGTCGGGCTGCACCACCAGCACCGACCACCTCTACGTGCACCCCCGCGGCGCCGGTGACCTGCTCGCCGCCGAGATCGCCGCCGCCCGCGACCTCGGTGTGCGCTTCCACCCCACCCGCGGCTCGATGAGCCTGTCGCAGAAGGACGGCGGCCTCCCGCCCGACTCGGTGGTGCAGGACGACGACGAGATCCTCGCCGAGTCCGAGGCCGCGGTGCTCGCCCACCACGATCGGGCCCACGGCGCCATGGTGCGCATCGCCCTCGCCCCGTGCTCGCCGTTCTCGGTCACGACCGACCTCATGCGCCGCACCGCCGAGCTGGCCGAGCGCCTCGACGTGCGCCTGCACACCCACCTCGCCGAGGACCGTGACGAGGACACGTTCTGCCTCGAGCGGTTCGGCATGCGCCCCATCGACTACTTCGAGGACGTCGGCTGGGCGTCCGACCGCTCGTGGGTGGCGCACTGCGTGCAGCCCAACCCCGAGGAGGTCGCCCGACTCGGTCGGTGGGGCACCGGCGTCGCCCACTGCCCGAGCTCCAACCAGATCCTCGGCGTCGGGATCGCGCCGGTGGCCGACCTGCGGGCCGCCGGCTCCCCCGTCGGCCTCGGCGTCGACGGGTCGGCGTCGGCCGACTCGGCGTCGATGTGGACCGAGGCCCGCAACGCCCTGCTGCTCGGCAAGCTGCGGGGCGGCCCGGCCTCGACCAGCGCCCGCGACGTGCTCGACATGGCCACCCGCGGGGGCGCCGCCTGCCTCGGTCGGCTGGGCGAGCTCGGGGTGCTGGCGCCGGGTGCGGTGGGCGACGTCGCCGTGTGGCGCCTCGACGGGCTCAGCTTCACCGGCGCGCTGTCCGACCCGGTGGAGGCCTGGCTGCGGTGCGGTCCGCTCGGGGCCTGGCACACCGTCGTCGCGGGCCGCCCGATCGTCGAGGACGGCGAGGTCCGCCACCCCGCCCTCCCCGAGATGGTCGCCCGCCACCGGGCCCACGCCCAGCGCATCCAGGCCGACTGAGCCGCCGCCCGCCGCCCCCGCCGCCCGTCCCCCACCGAACCGGCGAACCCACGGTGCGCCACGCGCACCCACGATTCGCCAGTTCGAGCCGCCGCCCGCCGCCCGCCCAACCGGCGAACCCACGGTGCGCCACGCGCACCCACGATTCGCCAG
>DATHSN010000421.1:0-4961 GCA_035464115.1 Acidimicrobiales bacterium
CCGGTGAGGCGCTCGTCGAGGCGCGGGAACTCCTGGCCCCGGTCGTCGAGGCGCTCCTCGTGAGTGGTGCCCGACGCAGGGTCGAGGGTCCAGCGGTCGAGGGTGGGG
The DNA here is from genome assembly GCA_035464115.1 of Acidimicrobiales bacterium. Taxonomy (GTDB): domain Bacteria; phylum Actinomycetota; class Acidimicrobiia; order Acidimicrobiales; family SKKL01; genus DATHSN01. The sequence goes on from DATHSN010000421.1 coordinate 109, forward strand.
CCGCCCTCGTTCGGCCCGAGCAGATCGGTGGCGAACATCTTCGGATGGCGCACCACGTCGACCACGATGCGTCCGTCGCCGACCTCGTAGGCGTTGAGCGGGTGGAACACGTAGCAGGGGTCGACCTCGCACCAGCGGACGTCGTCGGCGTCGCCGTCGTGGGGCAGCACCCCGACGCGCGCCGGGCGGTCGGGCTGCCAGGCATAGGGGAAGCGGACGCCGCCGACGGCCCGGTCGAGATCGAACGCCACCGGCAGGTCGAACAGCAGCACGTGCGACTCGGTGATGGCGCAGTCGTGGACCATGGGCCCGCCGTCGACCGGCACCCGGACCGTGCGGCGCACCCGGCCGTCGACGCCCACGATGACGTAGCGCAGGTGGTCCCACGCCCAGTGGTACGTGACGGCGTGGAGCTCACCCGTGCCCGGGTGGCGGTGCGGGTGGGCGGTGAACCCACCCTCGAGGGTGCCGTCGAAGTCGGAGTGGGCGATCGACTCGAGCTCGTAGGACAGCTCGATGGGGCGGGCCCCCGCCTCGACCAGGGCGAACGTGCGCCCGGCGTGGCCGATCACGTGGGTGTTGACCGTGGTCATGTCGGCGTGGGTCGGTCCGGGGAGGGGCGGCTCACCCAGCGCGTCGGTGACGTTGCGCCCCCGCACCCACCGGTTGCGGTACCACTCCGCCCGCCCGCCGCGCAGCCGCACGCCGTGCACCATGCCGTCGCCGGTGAACCAGTGGTAGGTGGCGGGATCCGGCGGGGCGGCCGGGTTCGGCCCGATGCGCAGGAGCCGACCCTCGAGCTCGGCGGGGATGGTGCCGGTGACGGCGAGGTCGGCGACGGTGACCTCGTCGGCGACCGGTCCGAAGTTGCCGGTCAGGTAGGGGCTGGTGACGGTGCTCATGGTGTCGGTCTCCTGGTGGTGGGGCCGGCGCCGGAGGCGTCGACCGAGATGGGGTGCAGCAACGGGCCGGCTGGATCGTGGACGGCGGGGTCGGGGACGGCGGGGTCGGGGACGGCGGGATCGTGGACGGCGAGGCGCAGGTGCAGATCGAGGAGCGCGTCAGCCGGTGCACCGGTCGGGAACCCCGGTCCCTCGACGGCGAGGGTGGCGAACCCGTGCACCGAGGCCCAGAGGCTCACCGCCAGCGCGCCCGCGTCGGCGTCGGCGCGCCAGCCCTCGGCCTGGGCCTGTTCGACCAGCCCCCGCAGCTGAGCGAACGACGCCTGGGCGGCGGCGGCCAGATCGGGGTCGTCGCGGTCGCAGCGCTCGGCGCGGAACATCAGCGCGAACGTGGCCGGCTCGGCGAGGGCGTGGGCGACGTAGCCCCGCCCGGCGGCCTGCAGCCGCTCGACCCCCGTGGCCGTGGGCCCCGCGCCGCGCACGGCGCGGTCGACCGCCGCGATCAGCGAGCGGAAGCCGTCGGCGGAGACGGCCGAGCACAGCGTGGCGAGGGTCGGGAAGTGCCGGCGGGGCGCGCCGTGGCTGACGCCGGCGCGCCGGGCCACCTCGCGCACGCCCAGGGCGTCGACCCCGTCCTCGACGAGCGCCTGGCGGGCCGCGGCGACGAGTCGCTCGCGCACCCCCACCGACCCGTCGACCCCGTCCCCCACGTAGACACTGTCTACCGAAAGGCGGTCGACGTCAAGGGACGGTCGCCGGCCCGCGCGTGCGAGGTCGGGACGTTCGGACGTTGCGCCGCACCCCGCGAGTGTCCTACCGTCGGTCGTGTGTTAGGAGCACCTATCCGACACCGGTCGGCGAACACGGGACGCTGGGGTCAGCACGGCTTGCGCCGCATCGACTGGGTGCGCGTCGACCTCACCGGCGACCAGCCCCGCGCCGATGCCCACGGCGTGCGCCACCGCCTGCCCCGCTCGGTCGCCATCTCGATCGAGGACGCGCTGCGCCTCGCCCGCGCCGGGGTCCCCCTCGTCGTGCGCCGTCCCGGCGGGGAGGGCTGACCCGTGTGGGTGTGCCACTGCCACGGGGTGAACGACGACGAGATCGGCGCCGAGATCGACGCCGGGGCCCGCACCGTCGACGAGATCGGCGCCCGCTGTGGTGCCGGCACCGGGTGCGGCGGCTGCCGCCCGGTCGTCGAGGCCGTGCTCGCCACCCACCTCGCGCACCACGACGAGCTGAGCCGCGACGGTCGGCTGGCCGAGCACCTCGGGCACGAGCCCTCCGCCCCGGCACCGGCGACGCCCGATCCGTCATTCGTACGTTCACGGCGCGCCTAGTCTCGGGAGCGGAGGTCACACACATGCAGGGTTCCCCCGCGGTCATCGAGCTGCTCAACGAGGTCCTCACGGCCGAGCTGACGGCGATCAACCAGTACTTCGTCGACGCCAAGATGCTCGACAACTGGGGCTACGACCGCCTCGGTCACCAGTTCCAGCACGAGTCCATCGACGAGATGAAGGACGCCGATGCCCTCATCGAGCGCATCCTCTACCTCGACGGCGTCCCCAACCTGCAACGGCTGAACCCGGTGCGCGTCGGCGAGACGGTGGTCGAGAAGCTCCGCCTCGGCCTCCAGCTCGAGGTGGAGGCCATCGAGCGGCTCACCCGCGGCATCGAGCTGTGCCTCGCCGAGCGCGACCACGGCAGCCGCGAGCTGCTCGAGCGGATCCTGCACGGCGAGGAGGGGCACGCCGACTGGCTCGAGGCCCAGCTCACCCTCGTCGACCAGGTGGGCGAGCAGAACTACCTCTCCCAGCAGATCCGCCCCGACGACGACTGACGAACCCTCGCGCGACGTGCGCGCCAGGCGCGCACGTCGCGTCGTGGTTCGGCCGGGCTACTCGTCGAGCCACTCCGAGGAGTGGTCGAGCAGGTAGCGGCTGACGTCGAGGCACCGGTCGAGGACCGAGCAGAGCTGCTCCTGGCCGAGGAACACCCGGGCCAGCGACACCTCGATGCGCCCGACGATCGACAAGCTGCGCTCGGGGGCGTCGGTGACCGCCACCGTGGAGTCGATGGCCGACACCTCGAGCGGCAGCTCGGGCCCGCCGATGCCGGCCAGCTCGGTGGCGAGCACCAACAGGTCGGGACCCTTGGGCAACGGGGGCAGCGCCCAGGTGAACGTGAGCGGGAACGCCCAGGAGTCGGGGGGCTCGCTGTCGTCGTCGAGCTCGGCCACGACGTCTTCGAAGCTGAGCAGCACCCGAGGGTCGACCTCGAGCGAGAGGTGCAGGTCGAGCGGACCGCCGCAGGCCTCCTCGGGGTGCAGGTCGACCTCCCACGCCTGGCGCAACGAGTAGGTCTCGACGAAGTGCCGCTCGTCGTGCACGTGGAAGCCGTGATCGACGGCGTGGTCCTTCAGATCGGCGACGAACACCGGGACATCGATGGCAGCCACGGTCCACCAGCCTGCCACGACCGCGGCCCGACCCGGACACGGGGCCCCACGGGGTGATGGACTGGGTCGATGCACACCGATGCGCTGCTCGAGCTGCTGCACGACACGGCCACCGCCATCTCCGCCGCGCTCGGCGGTGTCGACGACTGGGGACCGGCCGGCACGCGCGCCGGTCAGCACCACAGCGACCTGGCGGCCGACGAGGCCGCGGTGACCCGCCTCGTCGCCGCCGGTCTCGGCGTGTTGAGCGAGGAGTCGGGCCTGCACCACCCCGATCGCGACGTGGTGGTCGTGGTCGACCCCCTCGACGGCTCGACCAACGCCGCCCACGGGGTGCCGTGGTACGCCACCAGCCTCTGCGCCGTCGACCGCGACGGCCCCCTCGCCGCGGTGGTGGTCGACCTGCCCCACGACCGGCGCTACGAGGCCGTGCGCGGCGGCGGGGCCCGCCGCGACGGCGTGGCGATCGCGCCGAGCGGCGTAACGGCCATCGGCGACGCGTTCGTCGGGCTCTCGGGTCTCCCCGAGCGCCACCTCGGGTGGCGCCAGTTCCGCTCCCTCGGCGCGTCGGCGCTCGATGTGTGCGCGGTGGCCGACGGCACCTTCGACGCGTTCATCGACTGCAGCCCCGACGCGCACGGCAGCTGGGACTACCTGGGCGCGCTGCTCGTGTGCCGCGAGGCGGGCGCGCTGGTGGTCGACGCCCTCGGGCGCGACCTCGTGGTCCTCGAGCACGGGGCGCGCCGCACCCCGGTCGCCGCCGCGACCCCCGCGCTGCTCGACGCCGTCGTCGCCGCCCGCGGCTCGTCGTGAGCCCACCCGCTCCCCGCGGCCCGACGACGCATGACCGCTCGCGCCGCTGCGTAGGCTCAACCGGTGATCGCCGCCCTGCACCGCCTCGCCCTGCAGGTGTTCGGCGCGCTGCCGCGGGGCGTGCGGCGCCGCATCGTGCGGACGGTGTCGCCCTCGTTCACCGTCGGCGCGGTGTGCGTCGTCAGCCGGGCCGACGGGCGGGTGCTGCTCGTGCGCCAGCGCTACCGCCACCACTGGGGGCTCCCGGGCGGCCTGCTCGAGCGCGGTGAGCCCACCGCCGTCGCCGCCCGCCGCGAGGTGGCCGAGGAGACCGGGCTCGACGTCGAGCTGCTGGGAGAGCCGGCGGTGGTGGTCGAACCCGGACCGCAGCGCGTCGACGTGATCTACCGGGCGTCGCCCCGCGCCGGCCAGGACCTCGACGCCCTCGCGCCGCACTCGCCCGAGATCGAGGAGCTGCGCTGGTTCGCGCCCGACGCGCTGCCACAGGTGCAGGACGAGACCTCCACGGCGCTGGTGGCGCTGGGCCGCCTCGACGGCCAGCGCCTCCGCACCCACACCGAGCGCCGGGCCGCCGACGACTGACGCCGCCCCCGAGCGACGCGGCGACCCGCCGCCCCGTCGACCCGCCACCGAACCGGCGAACCCACGGTGCGCCACGCGCACCCACGATTCGCCAG
>DATHSN010000422.1:0-5740 GCA_035464115.1 Acidimicrobiales bacterium
ACGGCCCGAAGCGCATTCCCGGATGGATCCTCGGCCTTCCGCTCCGACGTCTCGGCTGGTTCGTCGAGGGCTACCGCGCCGGGGATGGCGTGCACTCCGGGAAGAAGCTGGTGGAGGGGCGTCGCCACGAGTTCTCCACCACGTCGGATGCGCTGAAGGACGACCTCGTCGTCGCGTTCGCCCGCTTCGGCCTCGTGCCCTCGGTCGGCCGCTACGAGACCACGATCTCGTCCCGGCCGGGTCGGCGCTACCCGTTCTGGCGCCTCACCCTGCCCCACGTGGATCCGTGGTCACCGCTCGACTGGCACGACGGCGTCGTGCAGCACCTCAACGCTCCGACGACGGGCGACCTCGTGTGGGCGGCCGTCACTGCGATCGACGAGATCGAACCGACGTCACGTGTGTACGATTTCTGCGTCCCTGGTCGGGAGAACTTCTGGGCGGGCACCGGGGTGATGGCGCACAACACGTACGGTCCCCGGATGCGGCCGGCCGACGGGCGGGTGGTCTCCAACTTCCTCGTCCAGGCGCTGCGGGGCGAGCCGCTCACCATCTACGGCGACGGCACCCAGACCCGCAGCTTCTGCTACGTCGACGACGAGGTCGAGGGCTTCCTCCGGCTGCTCGACGGCCCCCACACCGGACCGATCAACATCGGCAACCCGGGCGAGTTCACCATGCTCGAGCTCGCCCACCTGGTGCTCGAGGTCACCGGCTCGTCGTCGGCGATCGTCCACGAACCACTGCCGGTCGACGATCCCACCCAGCGCAAGCCCGACATCACCCTGGCCCGCGAGCTGCTCGGCTGGGAGCCCACCGTCGACCTGCGCGAGGGCCTCACCCGCACCGCCGAGCACTTCCGCCGTCAGCTCGGCTTGGGCTGAGCGGCCCAGCGGGCGGGGCCGTCCGCCGCCCCGTCATCCCGAACTGGCGAACCCAGGGTGCGTCGGGCGCACCGACGATTCGCCGGTTCGGGACGGGGCGGGCCGGTTCGGGGAGGGGGAGCTAGCGGCCGGCGGCGACGTCGGCCAGGACGGCGTCCCAGCGGGGGAGCACGGCCACGTCGGAGTAGCCGGTGTCGAACGCCCGCCGGGCGGCCCGCGAGAGCTGGTCGTGCCAGACGGTGTCGGTGGCCAGCCGGTCGAGCGCGGTCACCAGCCCGTCGACGTCGCCGTGGCGCAGGCTCACCCCGCAGCCGTGGGTGGCGATGGCCTCGTCGACGTTCGACCCCTCGGGGCCGACGTAGACGACCGGCAGCCCGGCGGCCAGCGAGGCGTGGAGCTTCGACGGGCTCATCACGCCGAGGGCCTCGTCGTCGAGCACGATGAGCGCGGCGCCGGCTCCGGCGAGCACGGCGGGCGTCTCGTCCTTGGGGACGTAGCCGCGCAGCACGACGGGGGCCCCGCCGGCGGCGGCCGAGTCGGCCCGGGCCGCCTCGAGCTCGTCCCAGCGCACGCCGCCGCCGATGAACACCAAGGCGTGGCGAGCGGGGTCGAGGCGCCGGGCCGCCGCGGCCACGGTGTCGAAGCGGTGGCCGTAGCCGGCGTTGCCGAGGTAGAGCAGCCGGAACCGGTCGTCGACGCCGGCCTCGGCCCACCCGGGCCACGCCTGGTCCGGTGCCGCTGCGACCGGCGGGAACAGCGCCGCGGGCTCCCAGTTGGGGATCACCGACATCGGGGGCCGCCCGGGGCGGGCGTACTGCGAGCGCAGCAGGTCGAGCATGGCCCCGTCGAGGCACACCACGTGGGCGAGGCGCGGCAGCACGAACCGGTTGAGCCGGCGCAACAGGCGCGAGGCCAGACCCCCCGGCTGGAGCTGGCCGAAGCGCTCGGCGGCGTCGGGGTAGCAGTCCATGCTCCACAGCACGACCCGGGCCCGCCGGTTGCGGAGCCGGTGGGCCAGCGCCGCCACCACCACGTAGGGGGGCGTGGTGAGCGACACCACCACGTCGTGGGGCGCCAGCGTCACCATGCGCCACAGGGCGCCGACGTGGAACGACAGGTAGCCGGCGAGGCGGATGGCGATGGTGGCCTTCCCGCCCGCCGGCGTCCACAGGCGGATGACCCGGATGCCGCCGTGTCCGGCGTCGTCGTGGACCTCGGCGAGCACGTCGTCGGCCCCGGGCACGTAGCCCGACCCGCCGGTGACCACGGTGACCTCGTCGCCGGCCTCGGCGCGGTGGCGGGCCAGCGACGCGGCCAGGTGCGCGGTGGGTGACAGGTCGGGGGCGAAGAACTGGTTGACGATCGCGATCCGCACGGGTCGACCGCGGTCAGCTGACGGGTCGGTTGGCGAGCTCGCCGACCATCTCGTCGACGATGGCGTCGAGCGTGTGCTCCTGGCGCCAGCCCGGGTAGTGGGCCCGGAACTTGCCCATGTCGGTGTAGTAGCAGATGTGGTCGCCGACCCGGGGCTCGTCGCGGTACGACAGGTTGGGCCGACGCCCGGACCGCTCGGCGACCATGTCGACGCACTCGAGCAGGCTGGCGGCGTTGGCCCGCCCGCCGCCGAGGTTGTAGACCTCGCCGGGTCGGGGGTCCTGCGCGAACGCCCAGAACGCCGACACCACGTCGTGGCTGTGGATCTGGTCGCGGACCTGCTTGCCCTGGTAGCCGAAGATCGTGTAATCGCCCTCGGCGAGGGCCACCGCGGTGAGGTAGCTGAGGAACCCGTGGAGCTCGACCCCGGAGTGGTGGGGGCCGGTGAGGCACCCGCCGCGGAACACGCCGGTGCGCAGCCCGAAGTAGCGGCCGTACTCCTGGGTCATGACGTCGGCGGACAGCTTCGACACGCCGAACAGCGAGTGCAGGCATCCCTCGACCGACATCGACTCGTCGATGCCGTCGACGGTGAGCCCGGCGACGGTGACGCCCGGCTCGTAGTCGTAGCGGGTGGGCAGCTCGACGAGCGGCAGCCGGTTGGGGTTGTCGCCGTAGACCTTGTTGGTGCTCACCAGGATGAACACGGCCTCGGGCGTGTGGCGCCGGCAGGCCTCGAGCAACGACAGCGTGCCGCCGGCGTTGGTGTCGAAGTCGTCGAAGGGCCGGGCGGCGGCGAGGTCGTGGCTGGGCTGGGCGGCGGCGTGGACGATCAGGTCGTAGCCGCGGCGGGCGAACAGCTCGTCGACCCCGGTGCGGTCGCGGATGTCGAGGTCGTGGTGGACGTAGCCCTCGCAGCGCGCCTCGAGGCGCTGGCGGTTCCACGTGGTGTCGCCCTTGGGGCCGAAGAAGTCGGCCCGCCCGTTGTTGTCGACGCCGTCGACGCGGAACCCCAGCCCGTGGAAGAACTCGACCGCCTCGGACCCGATCAGCCCGGCGCTGCCGGTGACCAGGACCTTCACGACGCCGGGCGCGAGCAGGGGGAGGGCACGGCCGACGAGTCTACCGGCGCCTCCCGCCCCGCCCGGGCCGCCCCGCCCGGCCCCACCGCCGGGGCCGGGGCCCGGGGGGCGTCGTGGGAGACTCGCCGGCGTGCGCGTGGCCGTCACCCTCGAGCAGCTGTGGCACCGGGTGCCCGGCGGCACCGCCCGGGCCGCGATCGACGTGGCCGCAGCCGTGGCCGCCCGGGGCGACGTCGACCAGATCGGTGTCGCCGCCCGCCACGACGGCCCGCCCGACGAGCCGTGGGTGTCGCCGATCGAGCTCCGCCACCTCCCGTTGCCCCGCCTCGCCCTCTACGAGGCCTGGCACGGCCTGCGCCGGCCCCGGGTCGAGCGGGCCACCGGACCCGTCGACGTGGTCCACGCCACCGGGGTCGCGGTGCCGCCCCGGTCGGCGCCGCTCGTGGTCACCGTCCACGACCTGGCCGTGCTCCACGACCCCGGGCACTTCACCCGCCACGGCGTGCGCTTCCTGCGGCGCGCCATCGACCTCACCCGCCGCGACGCCGACCTGGTCCTGTGCTCGTCGGCCGCCACCGTCGCCGACTGCGAGCGGGCCGGGTTCCGCGCCGAGCGCCTGCGGCAGGTGCCGCTGGGCGTCGAGGTCGCCCCGGCCTCCCCCGACGACGTCGCCCGGGTGCGAGCCACCCACGGGCTCGAGGGCGGCTACCTGCTGTTCGTGGGCACCGTCGAGCCCCGCAAGAACCTGGCCACGCTCCTCGACGCGGTGGCCCGCCTCGACCCCGCCGTCGTGCCCCGCCTCGTGCTCGTCGGGCCGACGGGCTGGGGCGACGACCTGGGGGCTCGCATCGCCGCGCTCGGCGACCGCTGTCGCCCGCTCGGGTTCGTGCCCGCGGCGGATCTGCCCGGCCTCTACGCCGGGGCCGCCGCGTTCTGCTACCCCAGCCTGCTCGAGGGCTTCGGCCTCCCCGTGCTCGAGGCCATGGCCCAGGGCACGCCGGTGGTCACCTCTACGGGCACCGCCACCGAGGAGCTGGTGGCCGGCGGCGCGGGCATCGCCGTCGACCCCCGCGACCCCGACGCCATCGCCGGCGCCCTCCACCGCGTGGTCACCGATCCCGCGCTCGCCGCCGAGCTGGCCGCGGTGGGGCGACGGCGGGCGGCCGAGCACACCTGGGCCCGCACCGCCGAGCTGACCGTGGCCGCCTACCGAGAGGCCGCCGGCCGATGACCGAACGAGCCCGCGTGGGCATCAACCTGCTCTGGCTGGTGCCGGGCGTGGTGGGCGGGTCCGAGGTCGCCACCACCACCGTCCTCGAGGGGCTCGCCGCCGACCCGCCACCCGACCTCGAGCACGTGCTGTTCGTCCTCGCGCCCTTCGCCGCCGCCCGCCCCGACCTCGTCGAGCGGTTCGAGACCGTGGTGCTGCCCCAGACCGGACGGGTCAAGGGCGTCCGGGTCGCAGCCGAGCAGACCTGGCTCCCCGCGCAGCTCCGCCGTCGGCACATCGACGTCGTCCACCACGCCGGCGGCACCATGCCTCTGGCGTCCGCCTTCGGCGCCCGGCAGCCCCTGGCGTCCGCCTCCGGCGCCCGGCGGCGCACCGCCTCGCCGTCCGCCTCCGGCGCCCGGCGGCGCACCGTGGTCACCCTCCACGACCTGCAGCCGTTCGATCTCCCGGCCCACTTCCACCCGGCCAAGCGGGCGTGGCTGCGAGCGGTGGTCCCCGCCTCGCTGCGGGCCGCCGACGTGGTCGTCACCCCCAGCGCCTGGGTGCGCGGCACGGTCATCGACCGCTACGGCCTGGACCCGGAGCGGATCCACGTGGTCCACCACGGGCTGCCGCCCGTGCCCGAGCCCACCGGTGCCGCCACGCTGCGCCGCCGCTACGACCTCCCGGGGCGCATCGTCGTGTACCCGGCCATCACCTATCCCCACAAGGACCACGTCACCCTCGTGCGGGCGTTCGCCGCGCTCGTCGCCGACCACGACGACCTCACCCTGGTGCTCACCCACCGCGCCGAGCAGGCCGAGGGCGAGGTGCGCGCCGAGATCGACCGCCTCGGCATCGGGCACCGCGTCCGCCGCACCGGGCGCATCCCGTTCCCCGACGTCGCCGGCCTGGTCGCGCTCGCCGACGTGCTCGCGTTCCCCTCGCGCTACGAGGGCTTCGGGCTGCCCGTGCTCGAGGCCATGGCCAGCGGCACGCCCGTGGTGGCCGCCGACGCCACCGCCCTGCCCGAGGTCATCGGCGACGGTGGCCGCCTGGTGCCGCCAGGTGCCGTCGACGCCTGGGCCGCCGCCCTCGCCGCGGTGCTCGACGACCCCGCCGAGGCAGCCCGGTTGTCCGCCGCGGGCCGGCGCCGCGCCGCCCGGTTCACCGCCGCCGCCAGCGCGGCG
>DATHSN010000423.1:0-11869 GCA_035464115.1 Acidimicrobiales bacterium
TTCCCGGCGACGCGACGGTCCCCGGCGACGCGACGGTCCCGGGCGGCGGCACGGTTCCCGGCGACGCGACGGTCCCCGACGGCGACACGGGCCCCGGCGGCGCGGCGACGTCGACCACCGCGGGCACGGCGACGGGAGCCGCCGCGGTGGCCGGCGCGGCCGGCGCCGAGCCACCCAGCGACGGGGTGAACCGCGGGGTGGTCGTCGTGGTGGTCGTCGGTGCCCCGGCGGTGGGACCCCCACCCGGCCCGCACCCGGCCAGCGCGACGACGCCGAGACCGAGGCCGGTGGTGGCGACCCAGGCGACCGCGCGCCGGCGGCCCAGCACCGCGTCGAGGGTGGGGCGGGGACGATCTCGATCCGAGCCGGCATCCCCGGGATCGGGATCACCACCGGTCAGGTCGAGCGGCGCGGGACCGGTGAGGTCGACCTCGCCGGGCTCGTGGGCCGTCAGGTCGAGCTCGGTCAGATCGACGGTGCGGGCCCGGGCGGCGACGGCGGTGACCGGCGCCGGGAGCAGCACCAGGTCGTCGGCGGAGGCGGCGTCCACCGTGAGCGCGGCGACGTGCTCCCGCCGCCGCTCGCGCACGGCGCGGCGCTCGGCCCGGGGCGAGGTGCGCACGCCTGCGGCGGCGAGCGCGCAGTCGAGGCACCAGGTCCGACCGCGTGCGGTCACCGCGCAGAGATCGCACAGCTCATCGAGGCACCGTCCGCACGCGTCGATCGCGCGCTCGTACGGGTGCCGTAGGCACACCCCACCCATGTCCCAGCTCCCGGTCGTGGCTCCGACGAGACGCCCTCTCTTCGGCATCTCACTCTCCGCGCTTGAGCGCGGGGTAGATCCCCGAGCCCACCACTCCCCGCGCGAGCAAGGCCGGTCCCGACCGATCGGTCCGGGTACCGTGCGCGTATGCGCATCGGACTGACCGGCGGAGCCGGCACCGTCGACCGGATGATCGACCAGGCCGTCGAGGCCGAGGCCGAGGGCTTCACGTCGCTCTGGTACGCCAGCGCGATCGGCGGCGACCCGCTCGTGGCCATGGCCCTCGCCGGGCGGGCCACCGAGCGCATCGAGCTCGGCACGGCGGTGCTGCAGACCTACACCTGCCACCCGGTGCTGCAGGCCAACCGGGCCGCCGCGGTGGCCGCGGCCATGGGCCGGCCCGGGTTCACCCTCGGGGTGGGGCCGTCGCACCGACCCGCCATCGAGGACGCCTACGGCCTGTCCTACGCCACCCCCGGGCGTCACACCGAGGAGTACGTCACGGTGCTCACCCGACTCCTCGCCGGCGAGTCCGTCGATCACCACGGCGAGGAGCTGACCGTGCGCGCCGAGGCCCGGGCGCCGCTCGCCGCACCGGTGTCGGTGATGGTCTCGGCCCTCGCCCCGCGCCTGCTGCGCGTCGCCGGCGAGCTCACCGACGGCACGATCCTGTGGATGGCGCCGGCCCGCGCCGTCGCCGAGCACGTCGTGCCCCGCATCACCCGGGCGGCCGAGGCCGCCGGCCGCGGTGCGCCGCGCGTGGTCGCCGGGCTGCCGGTGGCGGTCCACGACGACGAGGCCGAGGCCCGCGCCACGGCGGGACGGGTCTTCGCCGGCTACGGCGAGCTGCCCAACTACCGCCGGATCCTCGATCTCGGTGGGGCGGGCGGGCCGGCCGACGCCGCCATCGTCGGCGACGAGGCGACGGTCACCCGCGGGATCGAGGCGCTGTTCGATGCGGGCGCCACCGACGTGTGGGCCGCCGTGTTCCCGGTGGGAGACGACCGCGCCGGCTCGCGGGCGCGCACCCGCGCGCTCCTGCGCGAGCTGGCGGCTGCGTAGGGAGCGACGACTGGCCCCCACCCCCACCGGGTAGGGCGCCCACCATCAGGCACGCGCGCTGGACCCTCGCCGGGCGGCCCGAGGAGGTCGCGAGAGCTCGCCACGTCGTCACCGAACGACTGGAGGCATGGGGACTCGACGCGTGGCGCAACGACGTCGAGCTCGTCGTGTCCGAGCTCGTGTCGAACGCGCTCCTGCACGGCCGTGGTGATCCCACGCTCACCATGGACCTGGTCGAGGGTCGCCTCCGCATCACCGTCCACGACGAGGGCGGCGGCACCCCCGCCATCCACGTCAGCCGGCCCGACGAGCCGCACGGTCGCGGGTTGCGCATCGTCGAGCGCGTCTCGACCGCGTGGGGCATCGAGACCGTCGATCACTCCGGCACGACGGTGTGGGCCGAGATGCTCACCACCCGGTGAGGCGGCCGCCCAGGGGTTTGGCCGCGCCGTCGACGGGTCGGCGCTCGCAGGTGAGCCGGGCGAGGCGCTGACCTCGCGCCAGGGCCGTGGTGAGGTCGAGCCCGTCGAGCACGAGGGCGTCGAGCACCCCGACGGCCAGGGCGTCACCGGCACCGTTGGTGTCGACCACCGCCGCGTCGCCGCCGATGGCCGGCGCACGGAGCACCTCGTCGCCCCGCGCCGCCAGGCAGCCGTCGGCACCGAGACCGACGACCACCACCCGCCCCGGCCGCTCGTGGGCCAGGGACCGCGCCGCCGCTTCGGGGTCGGGCAGGTGGGCCGCCGAGAGGAACACGACGTCGGCGTGGCGCACGAAGTCGGCGCGGTAGGGGTCGGCGAGGTCGCGCACGTCCTGGAGGTCGGTGGCGATGGCGGCCCCGCTCGCCACCGCGGCGGGCACCAGCCGGCGGCACCAGTCCTCGAGGTGGAGCACCACGAGACGGGCACCGGCGAACGCCGGCGCGAGCGCGTCGGGATCGGCGTCGACCACCGAGCTCCCCCGGGCGTCGTAGACGTTGCGGCGGGCCCCGTCGGTGGTCACCAGGTTCACGCTGCGGTGGGTGCCGAGGGGATCGTGGGCGAGGACCGCATCGACCCCGTCGGCGGCGAGCACCCTGCGGACCATCGACCCGAGCGGGTCGTCACCCACCGAGGCCACCAGGCGGGTGGCCCGTCCGAGGGCGGCGAAGCCCCGAGCCGAGTAGCCGCCCGCCTGGCCGACCGCGTCGACCACCGGGCCGAGGAGCCCCTCGGCGCGCAGGTCGACGTCGGCGCCGGGGAGGTACGCGTTGGTGTCGACACCGACGCAGCCGACCACCACGACCTCGACGGGATCCATCCGCCCAGCCTGGCAGAGCGGTCGGGGCGGGCTCGGCGCGGCACGGCGACGGGCTGTCGGCCATGATGCGACGACCCGAGGAGGATGCCGTGGCCCCGCCCGAGCTGTTCACCGTCGTGACGCGCGCCGCCCTGGCCGCGGGCGCCCACGACTGGGACGAGCTCGCCTCCTGCTACGCCCCCGAGGTCACGGCGCGCACGCCGCGCGGCGACGCCGACGGCCACGCGGCGGTGGTGGCGCTGATCCGGGCCCGCCACGAGCCGTTCGCCGACGTCGTCAACGACCTGGTGCTCACCGTGGGCACCGACGAGCTCGTCGTCGTCGAGTGGACCTGGCGGGGCCGCCAGGTCCACCCGGTGACGTTGCCCGACGGGAGCACCGTCGACCCCACCGACGCCGTCGTCGTCACCAGCGGGATCTCGGTGGTCGAGGGGGCCGACGGCCGGATCCGGGCGCTGCGCCAGTACTGGTCCGACAACGGTCTGGCCGCCCAGCTGGCCGGGTGAGGGCCGCCCCGGGCGGGGCCCGTCTCGAAGTGTCACTCCCACCGGGTTGACTGGGGCCATGGCGCGGATCTCCTGCGGGCACTGTGGCGGCACCCACGACTCGGTCGCCGCGGTGCGCGCCTGCTCCACCTCGGCACCCCCGACGCCCGCCGCGCCGGGGTCGGAGCTGCCGTGGTCCGAGCCCGCCCGCGAGCCCGGTGCCGGAGCCGGGCCCGTCGGCCACACCGACGCTGCCGGCCCCCTCGGCGCCACCGGCGGGTTCGCGCCCGTCGCCGTCGCCGCGGTGCCCACCACCGCGGCCGATCTCGGGCGCCTCGCCGGGCCCGACGCCCTGGGTCGGGCGCTGCTCGTCGCCCCGGGCGCCGCCGCGCCCGCCCCCTGGGACACCGCCGAGCGCGTCTCGGTCGATGCGTCGTGCCTCGCCACCCCCGAGCCCGTCGTCGACGCGCTGCGGCGCGCCTGGGTCGAGCGTCGGCGCGTGGTCGTCGAGTGGTCCATCGACCTGCCCGGGCCCGAGCGCTGGGTCGACGACACCGTGCCGTGGGCGGTCGACGCCACCCGCACCGATCCCCACGAGGCGCTGGCCCACCTGGCCCGCACCAACGCGGTCGACGTCCGCCAGCCCGACCGTCCCCGGTGGGCCTGGCTCGACGCCGCGGTGGCCGCCGGCGCCACCGCGGGGGGTCCCGCCGACGTCGTGCTGCCCGACGGCCGGCCGGCCTGGATCGACGGCGGTCCCCTCACCCGGTTCCCCTCGGAGGCCGTCGACGGCGTGGCGGTGGTGCCGCGGGTCAACGTCGAGCGGGGTCGGCTCACCCCCCTCGGCACCGGCGGACCCACCGCCGACCTGGCGCCCGACCAGCTGGCGGCCGTGGCGCACCCCACCGCAGCGGCGCGCATCATCGCGCCGGCCGGCTCGGGCAAGACCCGCGTCCTCACCGAGCGGGCCCGGCACCTCCTGCGCGACTGGGGGGTGCACCCGTCGGCGCTCTGCCTGGTGGCCTACAACCGCCGTGCCGCCGACGAGATGCGCACCCGCACCACCGACCTCGAGGGCCTGCAGATCCGCACCCTCAACGCCCTCGGCCTGGCCATCGTGCGCGGCGCCGGCCCGTACCGCCGGCGCGCCGACGTCAGCGTCATCGACGAGCGCGAGGTCCGGCGGCACCTCGACGGGCTGGTCACCGTGCCCCGCCGCACCAACACCGACCCGTTCCAGCCCTGGCTCGACGCGCTGTCAGCGGTGCGGCTCGGTCTGCGCGACCCCGCCGAGGTCGAAGCCGAGTACGGCGGCGACGTCGACGGGCTCAGCGAGGTGCTCCCCCGCTACCGCGCCCAACTGGCCCGCCGCGGCGAGGTCGACTTCGACGAGCAGATCGTCGGCGCCCTCGAGGTGCTGCGCACCGATCCCGACGCCCGTGAGATCGCCCGGCGGTCGTGCCGGGTCATGCTCGTCGACGAGTTCCAGGACCTCACCCCCGCCCACCTGCTCTTGGTGCGCCTGCTCGCCGGCCCCGATCTGGCCGTGTTCGGCGTGGGCGACGACGACCAGACCATCTACGGCTACGCCGGGGCCACCCCCGACTGGCTCATCGGCTACGACCGGCTGTTCCCCGGCGCCGGCGACCACCCGCTCACCGTCAACTACCGCTGCCCGCCGGCCGTGGTCGAGGCCGCCACCCACCTGCTGGCCCGCAACCGCCGCCGGGTGCCCAAGGAGATCCACCCCGACCCCGCGGCCACCCCCTCCGCCGACGCGCTCCGCGTGGTCATCGCCGAGGCCCCCGCGTCAGTCGTCGTCGAGCGGGTCCGCGAGCTCGTCGACGGCGGCGCCGCCCCGGCCGACATCGCCGTGCTCACCCGCGTCAACGCCTCGCTGGCCGCGCCCCAGGTGCTCCTCGGCCAGGCCGGCATCGCCGTGCACGGGGGCGTCGGACCCCGATGGCTCGACCGCACCGGCGTGCGCGCCGCGCTGGCGTGGCTGCGCATCGCCGCCGACCCCTCCCGGCTGCGCCCCGACGACCTGCGCGAGGCCGCCCGCCGCCCGTCGAAGGGCATGAGCAACCGCCTGCTCGACTGGATCGCCGAGAAGCGCACCGCCGCCGAGCTGCGGGCGCTCGCCGAGCGGCTCACCACCGCGCGCGACAGCGAGCGACTGCACCGCCTCGCCGACGACGTCGAGCGCATCGGCCGGGTGGCGTCGCGGGGCACCGCGGCCACCCTGCGGGCGGTGCGCGACGACATCGGCCTCGACGAGGCCCTCGCCTCGCTCGACTCGTCGGCTCGCACCGCGGCCTCGTCGTCGCACCTCGACGACCTCGACACCTTGTCGGCGCTGGCCGCCCAGCACGACGACCTGGCCACGTTCGAGGCGTGGCTCGCGGAGCAGCTGGCCGTGCGCGACGACCCCACCGGCGTCCACCTGTCGAGCGTCCACGCGGTCAAGGGCCGCGAGTGGCCCCATGTCATCGTCCTCGGCGCCGACCTCGGCCTGTTCCCCCACCGCCTCGCCGACGACCGCGAGGAGGAGCGCCGGGTCTTCCACGTGGCCATCACCCGGGGCGCCACCTCGGTCACGGTCGTGGCCACCGCCGAGCGGCCGTCGGTGTTCCTCGACCAGCTCACCGCGCCACCCGAGGGCGCGCCGCTCGACGAGCCCGACGACGCCCCGGTCGACCGGGCACCGACCGGCCCAGGGTCGCGAAGGTCCCGTTCCCCGGCGGGAGGCCGTGCCGCGTCGACGACCCGGTCGGGGCCGGCCACCCGGCCCGCCGAGGTGGGCCTCGAGATCCGCTGGGGCGGTCACGTGGGGCCCATCGTCGAGCTCGCCGACGACGGTGCCCGGCTCAAGCTGGGGCGGGCCACCACCATCGTCCCGTGGGGCGCCGAGGTGCGCGTCGACCAGCGGTGGGTCCGGTTGGTCCCACCCGAGGGCGCCGACGGCGACGCCGACGCGGTCGAGGCGGCCCTGCGCCAGTGGCGGCGCGACCGGGCCAAGGCCGACGGGGTGCCCGCCTACGTGGTCTTCAACGACGCCACGCTCGGCGAGCTGGCGCTGCTGCGACCCGCCACCCTCACCGCCCTCGGACGGGTCAGCGGCATCGGTCCGGCCAAGCTCGAGCGCTACGGCGACGAGATCCTCGGCGTCGTCGCCGACGCCTCGGGCTGAGCCGCCCGGGCCCATCCTGCGACGTCAGGTACCCGGGAGGAGGCGGGCGCGCAGCAGGTCGAGCACCTGGGTCAGCGCGTCGCGGGTGGGGTGGCCGGGCTCGTCGACGAGGTGCTCGGTGAGCACGCTGTGGGCCATCCGGGGGATGTCGTGCGGGTTGCCCGGCGACGAATCGATCTCGACCGCCACGAAGCTCTCGCCGAGCTCCTCGCGGAGCCGCGCGAAGCGCTCGGCGGGCACCATCCGGTCGCCGGTGAAGCGCAGGGCCATCACGCACAGGTCGTCGTCGGCCACCCGCCGGCGCACCGCCGCCAGGTCGTCGGCCGACAGCCCGAGGCTGCGCCGCTGACCGCGGGTGAGCCCGATCGGGAGGCTCGGCTGGGACAGCACCGGGGCGACCACCGGGGCGTCGACCACCGCGGCGAGGGCGAACCCGCCGGTGAAGCACATGCCGACCACCCCCACACCGGGACCACCGCAGCGGGCGTGCTCGGCGCGGGCGAGGGCGCGCAGCCATCCCGCCACCGGGCTCGTGCGACCGGTGGCCAGCGCCGCGAACTCGCGCGACGCGCAGGCCCGGGTGAACGAGGCGGCCAGGTACGACGGCGACGGCGGGCGACCCACCTCGCCGAACAGGTCGGGGATCACCGCGGTGCAGCCGAGGTCGGCCACCCGCCGGGCGAACCCGAGGACCGCGGGGGTCACCCCCGGCATCTCGGGCAGCACCAGCACCGCAGGGCCCGACCCCAGGCGCAGCACGCCATGGGTCGTGCCGGCCGCCGCGAGCGAGGTGCGCTCGACACCGGCGAGCAGGTCGCTCGGCGGCGGGCTGCTGGCGGGGTCCGACCGGTCGTCGTCCATCGCCGGAGGCTAGGCCGGGTCGGCGTGGGCCGGGAGCCCCGGGCGGCCGGCGCCGGTCGTGGATAGCGTCGGGCGCCACCGACCCGAGGAGCCCCATGCCCGTCGTCTTCGTCCACGGCGTCCCCGACACCCACCACGTGTGGAGCCCGGTCATCGCGAGGATCGACCGCGCCGATGTCGTCGCCCCCGACCTCCCCGGGTTCGGCGGCGCTCCCCGCCCCGACGGCTTCGCCGCCACCAAGGACGACTACGTCGCCTGGCTCGTCGAGCAGCTGCGGCGCCTCGACGGACCCGTCGACCTGGTGGGCCACGACTGGGGGTCGCTGCTCGTGCAGCGGGTGGCGTCGGTCGCGCCCGACCTGGTCCGGACGTGGACGGCGGGCGGCGCCGCCATCGACCCCGACTACGAGTGGCACGACATGGCCAAGCTCTGGCAGACACCGGAGGTGGGCGAGCAGGTGATGGCGGTCATGGCCGGCGATGCGGTCGTCGACTCCCTCGCCGGCGCCGGCGTGCCGCGGGATCACGCGGTGGCCGCCGCGACCCGCCTCGACGACGAGATGCGGGCGTGCATCCTCGCCCTGTACCGCTCGGCGGTGGAGGTCCAGCACGAGTGGGCCCCCGACCTCGATCGGATCACCGCCCCCGGCCTCGTCCTCCACGGGGCGCGTGATCCCTATGTCCACCCCGACCACGCCCGGTACCTCGGCGGCCGCACCGGCGCGCGTGTCGAGATCCTCGACTGCGGCCACTGGTGGGAGCTCGAGCGGCCCGACGAGGTCGCCGCGCTCCTCACCGCCCACTGGGCCGCCGCCTGAGACGGGCCGAACTCGGTCGGAGCTCGCAGCGACGAGCGGTAGCGTCGCCTGAGTGCCCGCCGACGCCATCCCGCTCATCGAGGCCCACGGCCTGACCAAGCGCTTCGGCGACTTCGTCGCGGTCGACGCCATCGACGTGCACGTCGAGCAGGGCGAGGCGTTCGGGTTCCTCGGTCCGAACGGTGCCGGCAAGTCGTCCACCATGCGCATGATCGGGTGCGTGTCGCCCCGCTCGGGTGGCGACCTGCGCGTCCTCGGTCTCGACCCCGCCGCCGACGGGCCCGCCATCCGCGGGCGGCTCGGGGTGGTGCCCCAGGAGGACAGCCTCGACACCGAGCTCACCGTCTGGGACAACCTGCTCATCTACGGCCGCTACTTCGACCTGCCCCGCGCCGAGATCAAGCGGCGCGCCGCCGAGCTGCTCGAGTTCGCCCGGCTCACCGAGCGCAAGCACGACCGGGTCGACCCCCTCTCTGGGGGCATGAAGCGTCGGCTCACCATCGCCCGGGCGCTCATCAACCGTCCCGAGCTGGTCCTGCTCGACGAGCCCACCACGGGCCTCGACCCCCAGGCCCGTCACCTGCTCTGGGACCGCCTCTACGAGCTGCGGCGCGAGGGCGTCACCCTGGTGCTCACCACCCACTACATGGACGAGGCCGAGCAGCTCTGCGACCGGCTGGTGATCATGGACGGCGGCCGCATCGTCGCCCACGGATCGCCTCGCCAGCTGATCGACGAGCACGCCACCCGCGAGGTGGTCGAGATGCGGTTCCGCGATCCCCACGAGCGTGAGCGCACGTTCGCTCTCGTGCAGGGCGTCGGTCGCCGGGTCGAATCCGTGGCCGACCGGGTCCTCGTCTACGTCGACGATGGCGACGCGGTGGTGCAGAAGGTGACCGCCGAGGGCATCGAGCCGAGCTCGGTGCTGGTGCGGCGGGCCACCCTCGAAGACGTGTTCCTCATCATCACCGGCCGGACCCTCGAGGACTGATGGCCGCCCCCGCCCTCGTCCGCGTCGTCGAGCGCGAAGCCCGGGTCTTTCGCCAGCTGTGGCGGGGCTCGGTGTTCTCGAGCGTCGTCACCCCGCTGTTGTTCCTCGCCGCCATGGGCATCGGCCTCGGCGACCTGGTCGACGAGCGATCGGGGTCGGTCGACGGGTTCGACTACCTGGTGTTCGTCACCCCCGGCCTGCTCGCCGCCTCGGCCATGCAGACCGCGGCCGGCGAGTCGCTGTGGCCGGTGATGGCGGGCACCAAGTGGATGCGCTTCTTCCACGCCATGGTCGCCACCCCGGTGGCGCCCGGCGACGTCTACGGCGGCTTCGTGGTGTGGCAGGCGCTGCGGGTCGTGCTCGCCTCCACCCTGTTCCTCGCGGTGGCGGCCCTGCTCGGCGGGGTCGTGTCGTGGTGGGGCGTCCTCGCCATCCCGGCCGTCACCCTGTGCGCCGCCGCCTTCGCCGCACCCCTCGCCGCGTTCGCCGTCGGCCGCGAGTCCGACCAGAGCTTCGCGCTCATCATGCGGCTCGCCATCGTGCCGCTGTTCCTCTTCTCGGGCACGTTCTTCCCCGTCGACCAGCTGCCCGACGCGCTCGAGCCGGTGGCGTGGCTGTCGCCGCTGTGGCACGGCGTCGAGCTGGCCCGGTCGGCCACCACCGGCTCGGCCGACCTGGGCCCCACCGTCGCCCACGTCGTCGTGCTCGCCGCCGTCATCGCCGTCTCGTGGCGGCTCGGCACCCGGGCGTTCGCCCGCCGGTTGACGGCATGAGCGGGACCGTCACCGTCGAAGGGCCGCGATCGGTGGGCCGGATCGCGCCCGCCGGCCTGGTCGGCGGGCGAGCCCGTCACGTCGTCGAGCGCAACGGGCTCACCTATCGGCGCAGCTGGCCGCTGTTCCTCACCGGGTTCATCGAGCCGATCCTCTACCTGCTGTCGATCGGGCTCGGCGTGGGCGCCCTCGTGGGCGACCTCCCCGGCCCCGGGGGCGAGCCGGTGAGCTACCAGACCTTCGTGGCCCCGGGCCTGTTCGCCGCCGCGGCCATGAACGGCGCCGTGTTCGACACGACGTTCAACTTCTTCGTGAAGTTCAAGTACTCCAAGACCTACGACGCCATGCTCGCCACCCCCCTCGATGTGCGCGACGTGGCCCTCGGCGAGGTCGGCTGGGCGGTGCTGCGGGGCACCGTCTACGCCACCGCGTTCCTGGCCACCATGGTGGTGATGGGGCTCGTCGAGTCGTGGTGGGCGGTGCTCGTCATCCCCGTGGCGGCGCTCATCGGCTTCGGGTTCGCCGGGGCCGGGCTGGCCGGCACCACGTGGATGCGGTCGTTCATCGACTTCGACTACATCAACCTGGCGATCATCCCGCTGTTCCTCTTCTCGGCCACGTTCTTCCCCCTCGACCGCTACCCCGACGCCGTGCAGTGGGTGGTGCGGGTCACGCCGCTCTACCAGGGCGTCGACCTCGTGCGCTCGCTCACCCTCGGCGACGTGCGGTGGACGCTGCTGTTCCCGGTCGTCTACCTCGCCGCCATGGGCACCATCGGCATGCGGATCGCCGCCGCCCGGCTGCGCCGACTGCTGCAGCCCTGACCATGCCGCTCCCCCCCGATCTCGTCGCCGAGGTGCGCCGCAGCATCCGCTCCCTCGTGGGGGCGCGGCTCGACCCGGCGCGCTGGGACGAGGCCCACGCGCACCTGCGACGACTCGGTGAGGCGGTCGTTGCCGGCGATGCCGAGGCCACCCGGGCCGGGCTGGTCCCGGTCGCCCAGGCCGGGTTCGAGGGGGCGGTTCGGCGCCGTCTCGGTGCGCCCCGGGGCTCGGCCCCGGCGGTCATCCCCACCAAGCGCACCAGCGGGCTCCCGCTCGTCGGCGCGGTGTGCGCCGCCATCCTCCTGCTGCTCGGGTGGCTGCTCGGCGGCGGGTTGCTGCTGGTCGGCACCGGCCTGCTCGCGGTCGGCGTGCTCGGCGTGGCCCTGGCCGGCACCCGCACGAACCTGGCCCGCACCCAACGCCGCCACGCCGCTCAGCGCCCCACCGACGACCTCGCCGTCGACACCCCACCCGAGGTGCTCGCCCTCGTCGCCGAGATCGAGCGAGCGCTGGATTGACGAGGCCCGCTCAGCTGCAGCCGCGAGACACACACCTCGGGTTCGCCACCGTGTAGACGACCCCATCGGGTGTCCAGGTCTCGAACCGCTCCAGGTTGCCGACGTCGACCACCTCATAGGTGACCTTCAGGACCTCGTTGTTCCCCTCGTACTTGAGGTTCCACTCGACCAGTTTGATCTCACCACGCTCGTCGCTCCAGACCTCGACCTCGCGGGTCGTCTGCTTCACGCTGCCGTTGGGCTTGAGCTCGTGGACGGTGACCTCGACGGTGACGGGGACGCTCG